>USIA01000001.1 GCA_900554535.1 uncultured Oscillospiraceae bacterium
TGGTAAATCAGACGGCCTGTGGCAGCCAGCCGCTTCCGACGCGCTTTCGCCGAAGGCGAACAGCTCGTCAGTCTGCCTTCGGCGACTGAAGTTCTACATGCCACAGCCAAGCGTGCCCAACGGAGGGGGTTCTTAGGGGGAGCGTGCGGGCTTCGCAACTTTGAGCTCGCTCCCCCTAAGGGTTTTCTCAGCTTACAAACTGAAACAAAACTACAACTAAAATCCACCATAAAAACATTCTACAAAGCTCTTACATCAAGAACGATAATCCGCATTGATCTTTATGTAATCATAGGTGAGGTCGCATCCCCACGCAGTTGCGGATGCATCTCCCATCTTCATATCCGCGATGGCTGTCACTGCCTCTTCTGAGAGGATCTTAGTTGCTTCCTCTTCGCTGTAGCCTGTAGAAACTCCATTTTCAATGATCTTGATCTTTCCTGCTTTGCTCTCAAAGTAGAGATCTACCTTTTCCGGATCGAACTGGACGCCGGAATAGCCGAGGGCGCAGAGGATTCTTCCCCAGTTTGCGTCGTGGCCGTAAATGGCTGCCTTTGTTAAGGAAGAGGTTACTACGGATTTACTTAAGGTTACGGCTTCTGCCTTGGTGGCTGCGCCGATGACCTTGACCTCGAAGAGTGCAGTTGCGCCTTCTCCGTCACCTGCAATCTTTTTGGCAAGGGTTGTGTTTACGTAGTTAAGAGCTTTTTTGAACTCTTCATAATCTGCGTTTTTCTCTGTGATCTTCGGATTGCCGGCCTGGCCGTTTGCAAGGAGGAGGACGGTGTCGTTTGTGGAGGTATCTCCGTCAACGGATACCATGTTGTAGGTGTCCTTGATATCCTCGCTGAGTGCTTCCTGAAGAAGTTCCTTTGAGATATCCACATCACTGGTGATAAATCCAAGCATCGTGCACATGTTGGGGTGGATCATTCCGGAGCCCTTGCACATACCGCCTACCGTTACGGTTTTTCCACCAATCTCGATCTCTACCGCTGCCTCTTTCTTCTCGGTGTCTGTTGTCATGATGGCTTTTGCTGCCTCAAGGCCTGCCTCGCGGCTTCCCGCAAGCTTCGGTGCCATGGCTTTTACTCCGTTTGCGATACGGTCGATCGGAAGCTGCATTCCGATGACACCTGTGGATGCTACCAGTACGCTGTCTTCCGGAATCCCAAGGCTTTCGGATGCTGCCTTAGCTGTTTCCCTGCAATAGCCGAATCCTTCCTCACCGGTACATGCGTTGGCGATTCCACTGTTGCAGATCACAGCTCTTGCACCCGGGTGGTTGTATACAATGTCCTGATCCCATCTTACAGGAGCTGCTTTTACCACATTGGTCGTGAAGGTTCCTGCAGCCACACAGGGAACCTCACTGAATACCATGGCCATATCGGTACGGCCTTTATATTTGATCTCTGCTGCAGTTGACGCTGCCTTAAAACCTTTTGCGGCTGTAACGCCGCCGTCGATGATCTTCATATTATATATCTCCTCTCAATGGTGATGCCAGATCGAATATCGCAGTTCATTCGTTTAAAGTCCTTCGGCATCCCCCATATTTTATTTGTGATCTGCCTGTTTTACGGACACATCGGAATCTGTTTCAGTCCTTCGTTCTCGTCAAATCCAAACATCAGGTTCATGTTCTGAACAGCCTGTCCTGCTGCACCCTTTACCAGGTTGTCGATAGCGCCCATCATGATGACTCTCTTTGTTCTCGGATCGATCTTGAAGTTCACGTCCACAAAATTGCTGCCTTCTACATTTCTTGTCTGCGGGCATACATCCTTGTTCAGGACACGTACAAAAAACTCGTCTTTATAATATTTGTCATAGGCTGCTTTTACTTCCTCATAGGTAACATCCTTGGTCAGGGAGGCATATGCTGTTACCAGGATTCCACGGTTCATCGGAACAAGATGCGGGGTAAAGTTGATCATCACTTCCTGTCCGCATGCATATCCAAGCTGATCCTCGATCTCCGGTGTATGTCTGTGTGTGGCAACACCGTAAGCTTTGATACTCTCGTTTACCTCACAGTAGAGATTCGGAACCTTGGCTCCTCTTCCTGCTCCGGAGGTTCCGGACTTGGCATCAATGATAATGGTATTCGGATCAATGAGGCCTTCCTTTAACAGCGGATAAATAGACAGTGTGGAGCATGTCGGATAGCATCCCGGGTTGGCGATCAGCCTTGCATTCTTAATATCCTCACGGTTAATCTCGCAGAGGCCATAAACAGCTTCCTCGATAAACTGCGGAGCCTTATGCTCGATCCCGTACCACTTCTCATATTTTTTCACATCTTTAATACGGAAATCTGCGCTTAAGTCGATCACCTTACATTTGGAAAGGATTTCTTCATTAATAAGGGATGCACAAAGGCCCTGTGGTGTTGCGGTAAAGATCACATCCACCTCATCTGCAAGTGCAGCCATGTTGTCATCCATACATTTGGCATCCACCAGCCTGAAAAAATTCTGATAAATATCTGCATACTGCTGATCTATGTAGCTTCGGGAGCCGAACCATTTGATCTCAACGTCCTTGTGTCCAAGAAGAAGTCTTACGATCTCATTTCCTGCGTATCCTGTCGCACCGATAATTCCTGCTTTAATCATCTTTCACATTCCTCCTCTGCCGTTTTTCTACGGCTTTATACACCCTGCAGAAGCGCTTGCTATTCTTATTTATGCCTCTTTTTTATGTCTTCTGATATCTGAATCTTCTGCACAGGTCAGACGGACATCTTAAACCTGTCTGTACTGCCAGCTCATATGTCCATCTTATCAATGGATAGATTATACATCTTCTCTGCATATTATGCAATAGTCATTTTCTTTGATTTTTCACGGTCTTTTCTGTTTTTCCTGTATTTTCTTATAATACCGCCTACTTTTAGATGTATTTTTATGCAAATTTTTTTTCATATTTTTCAAATTATCTCTTGCATATTTATAAAATCTGGTGTATATTAAGCCATGTCGACAGGACAGCCGAAAATTTTGTTTTGTTGTACATGAATATTTATTCACTCTGGTAAAGTTATAAAACAGCATAATTTTTTTCCAGATAACGTAAAAAAATTCACCGTCCCGGAAATGTCCGGAGCGATACAAAATCAAAAAAATCCCAGGAGGACATATATTATGAAAGAAAAAGTTGTTTTAGCGTATTCCGGTGGTCTTGATACCACAGCCCTTATCCCGTGGCTGAAAGAAACCTTTGATTATGACGTTGTCTGCTGCTGTGTAAACTGCGGACAGGGAAACGAGCTGGACGGTCTTGAAGAGAGAGCAAAAATGTCCGGTGCTTCCAAATTATATATCGAGGATATCGTCGATGAGTTCTGCGATGACTTCATCATGCCGTGTGTAGAGGCTGGTGCTGTATACGAGCATTCCTATCTTCTCGGAACTTCCATGGCTCGTCCGGTCATTGCCAAGAAGCTGGTTGAGATCGCACGTAAAGAGGGTGCCGTTGCTATCTGCCACGGTGCTACCGGTAAAGGAAATGACCAGATCCGTTTCGAACTTGGCATCAAGGCTCTCGCTCCGGACATCAAGATCATTGCTCCATGGCGTATGACAGATCTGTGGACCATGCAGTCCCGTGAAGATGAGATCGAGTTCTGTAAGGCTCATGGCATCACTCTTCCATTTGATGCAAGCCACAGCTACAGCCGTGACAGAAACCTCTGGCACATCAGCCATGAGGGACTTGAGCTTGAGGATCCATCCCAGGCTCCGAACTATGATGACATGCTTGTATTAAGTGTAACACCTGAGAAGGCTCCGGATAAAGAAACTGAGATCACCATGACATTCGAGCAGGGCGTTCCGAAAACACTCAATGGAAAAACAATGAAGGTTTCCGAGATCATCACAGAGCTGAACAAGCTTGGCGGTGAGAACGGCATCGGTATCGTTGATATTGTTGAGAACCGTGTTGTTGGTATGAAATCCCGTGGCGTTTATGAAACTCCTGGCGGAACGATCCTGATGGCAGCACATGACCAGCTTGAGGAGCTGATCCTTGACCGTGAGACAATGGAAGCCAAGAAAAAGCTTGGCAGCCAGTTTGCACAGGTTGTTTACGAAGGAAAATGGTACACACCTCTCCGTGAGGCTATCCAGGCATTTGTTGAGTCCACTCAGAAATATGTTACCGGTGAGGTTAAATTCAAGCTTTACAAAGGAAACATCATCAAGAATGGTACAACCTCTCCGTACAGCCTTTACAATGAGTCTCTTGCTTCCTTCACAACCGGTGATATGTATGATCATCATGATGCAGACGGATTCATCACTCTGTTCGGTCTGCCGCTGAAGGTTCGTGCCATGAAGCTTGCAGAAGTTAAGAATAACCAGAATCAGAACTAATTTTGTTGGACATTGTTCTGACAGATCATAAGAATGCCCCGGGAAGCTATATAAGTTCCCCGGGGTCTTTTGTTATATACTGCTTTGATCACATAATACCTAATAAACGAAAGGATTTTTTATCATGAACTCACAGAAAATGCCTCTGAAAAATTCTCTCTGCCTGCTTCTGGCCGCAACGATCTGGGGAATCGCCTTTGTTGCCCAGAGTGTGGGCATGGAATATGTTGGCCCCTTCACCTTCAACGGCGTCCGTTCCCTGATCGGCGCCGCTGTCCTGGTTCCAGTGCTCTTTATCCTGAACCGTTCCGGAAATAAATCCTCTGCTGCCACAGACTCCGCAATACCGGAATCCTCATCAACACCTTCAGAAAAAGCTGTATCCCCCACTCCATATAACAGCCGTGACCTGTGGCTGGGCGGCATTGCCTGCGGATTTGCTCTTTTTGCTGCCAGCAGCTTCCAGCAGTTTGGTATCCAGTACACAACAGTAGGAAAAGCCGGCTTCATCACCGCCTGTTACATTGTCATCGTCCCGATCATCGGAATTTTCCTGAAAAAGAAATGCAGTCCCTTTATATGGGCAGCCGTTGTCATGGCACTGGTCGGACTTTATCTTCTCTGCATCACAGACGGATTTTCCATTGGCCTCGGAGATATTCTGGTGCTGGTATGTGCTTTTCTCTTTTCCCTGCACATTCTGGTGATTGACTATTTTTCCCCGAAGGCAGACGGTGTAAAGCTTTCCTGTATCCAGTTTCTTGTCTGCGGGATCCTGTCCATGATCCCGGCACTTATTCTGGAACGTCCGCAGATTTCTTCCATTCTCACTGCCTGGCTGCCGATCCTGTATGCTGGTGTAATGTCCTGCGGTGTTGCCTACACCCTGCAGGTCGTAGGCCAGAAAAATGTGAATCCCACCGTTGCTTCTCTGATCCTTTCTCTTGAATCCTGCATCTCCGTGCTTGCAGGCTGGGTGCTCCTAGATCAGAAGCTTTCCATAAAAGAGCTCCTTGGATGTGTCATCATGTTTGCAGCCATCATCCTGGCACAGCTGCCGGAAAAAGAAAATAAATAAAAAACAGGCAGCCGGTTTGGTATTTTACCTTCCGGCTGCCTGTCTGCATGTTTCTTAGTCTGCTTTTTCTTCCTTCTTAATAAAGTTATTATAATGTGCCTTGATCTTCTCAAAGCTCTCCTGACTGATGTCGTGCTCCATCTTGCAGGCATCCTCCATTGCGATCTCTGCCGGAACCCCAAGTCCCTCCAGCATCCTGGCAAGAACAATGTGACGCTCATAAATCTGATTGGCGATCTCTGCCCCCTTCTCCAGAAGTGTCACGGTACCGTAACGGTCCATAGCAATATAACCATCCTCACGAAGAAGCTTCATTGCGTGACTGACGCTTGGCTTGGAAACACCAAGTCTGGTCGCAATATCAATGGAACGAACTCCTCCTCCTTTTTTGGATAAAACCAGAATTGATTCAAGATAATCCTCCGCTGACTGTCTGATCTCCATATAAAATCCTCCCTGCAAAAATTTAACTCTATATAGACCCTCTAAAGGGATCTGAATCCCATTCCTTCCCTGTTCTACAGGCGAATATTAACTTTTAATATACCGCTTAAAGGATGTTGTGTCAAGCATTTCGCACATGTTTATCTTGACATTAAAAATAATTTCCCCGATAATAGTAGCTGAACAATATATCTGTTCTATAGCAGCCCGGAATTCTTTCCAGTAGTGCTGTCTTTTGAACAGTAAAGAAAGGAGATTTTTTATGCTCAAAACCCTTCTGGCCCAGGTCAGGGAGTTTAAAAAGGCATCGTTTCTCACGCCTTTTTTCATGATCCTGGAAGTTCTCTTTGAGACTCTGATCCCCCTGGCCATGGCTTCCATCATTGATAAGGGTGTGGAAGCCGGAAATATCGGCCATATCTATCGGATGGGTGCAGTTATGGTAGCTCTTGCCCTGTGCGGACTCTGGTCCGGCGTCATGGGAGGAAAATACGGAGCACTGGCCTCCACAGGCTTTGCCAGAAACCTCCGAAAAGCCATGTACACCAACATCCAGACCTTTTCTTTTTCCAACATCGACAAATACAGCACTGCCGGCCTGATCACCCGTCTTACCACAGATGTGACCAACCTGCAGAACGCCTATCAGATGATCCTTCGTATGTGTACCCGTGCACCGGCCAGTCTGATCTGTGCCATGGTCATGGCATTTCTTATCAACGCAAAGCTTGCAAGCATCTACCTTGTCGCTGTTATCTTCCTGGGAGGCTGTCTGATCTTTATCATGCAGAAGGCCACTGTATACTTCCGGGCCGTATTCCGTAAATACGACGACCTGAACGCAAGTGTCCAGGAAAACATCGGCGCTGTACGCGTTGTCAAGGCCTATGTCCGCGAAGACTACGAGATCAGCAAATTCCAGAAAGCCTGCAACAAAGTATACGAAATGTTCTTAAGTGCTGAGAAGATCGTTGTCATGAACATGCCCCTGATGCAGTTTACCGTTTATGCCTGTATCCTGGGGATCAGCTGGCTCGGCGCCAAAATGATCGTAGGCAGCTCCCTTACTACCGGTGAGCTTATGAGCCTTCTCACCTACTGCATGAACATTCTCATGAGCCTTATGATGCTTTCCATGGTTTTTGTTATGGTGACAATGAGTATTGCCAGCGCAGAGCGTGTTACGGAAGTCATCAATGATACTGCTGACATCACAGATCCGGAGGATCCGGTAACAGATGTCCCAGACGGAAGTATCGTCTTCGATCATGTAAATTTCAGCTATAAGAAAGACAGTCAGGAACCCGTTCTGAAGGATATCAATCTCTCGATCCGCTCCGGCGAGACCATAGGGATCATCGGCGGTACCGGAAGTGCAAAATCCAGCCTTGTCAACCTGATCAGCCGTCTTTATGACGTAACGGATGGTTCTGTTTCCGTAGGAGGCATCGATGTCCGTAAATACCATCTGGAATCTCTCAGAAATCAGGTTTCCGTTGTTCTTCAGAAGAATGTACTCTTCTCAGGAACCATTCTGGAAAACCTCCGATGGGGTGACAAAAATGCCACTGAGGAGGAATGCCGCCGCGCATGCCAGCTTGCCTGTGCCGATGATTTCATCGAAAAAATGCCGGACAAATACAATACCTTCATTGAACAGGGCGGCTCCAATGTTTCCGGAGGCCAGAAGCAACGTCTCTGTATTGCCCGCGCTCTTCTGAAGAAGCCGAAGATACTGATCCTGGATGACTCCACCAGTGCGGTAGATACTGCCACAGACGCAAGGATCCGCCGTGCCTTTGCCGAGGAGATCCCGGATACCACCAAGCTGATCATCGCACAGCGTGTTTCCAGCATCCAGAACGCGGACCGGATCATCGTTATGGATAACGGTGAGATCAACGGTTTTGGTACCCACGAGGAGCTTCTTAAGACTAACGCCATTTATCAGGAAGTATTTCATTCACAGACCGGCGGCGCCGGTGATTTTGACGAGGGAGGTGAACCGGCTTGAAAAAACAGAACATGAAAGGCCCGGGCGGTCCTGGCCCAAGGGGTATGGGAACACCGGAGCAGCCGGGAAAGCTTCTGGGACGCCTTGCCCGTTATATCTTTAAAAACTACAGTATCCATATCGTGATCGTGGTGATCTGCATTTTTGTCAGTGTTCTTGCCAATGTACAGGGAACTATGTTCATGAAAACCCTGATCGACCAGTATATCACACCGCTTCTCTCAGCAGATACACCGGATTTCGGGCCTCTGGCTACAGCCATCGCACGTGTGGCATGCTTTTACGCCATTGGTGTTATTGCCACCTATACTTATAACCGTATCATGATCAATGTTTCCCAGGGAACCTTACGTAACCTCCGAAACGATATGTTTGCAACGATGGAAACGCTTCCCATCAAATATTTTGACACTCACGCACACGGCGATATCATGTCCATCTACACCAACGACATTGATACCCTGCGCCAGATGATCAGCCAGAGCTTTCCGCAGCTGCTTTCCAGTGTGATCACCATCGTCAGTGTTCTTGTAAGTATGCTGATCCTGAATGTTCCGCTTACTGTAGTTACCCTGCTTATGGTTGCCATTATGATGACTGCCAGCCGGAAGCTTGCGGGCTTAAGCGGAAAATATTTCCTGGAGCAGCAGACCAACCTTGGTATTGTCAATGGTTATATCGAAGAGATGATGGAGGGTCAGAAGGTTGTCAAGGTCTTCTGCCATGAGGACGAAAGCATCCGGAAATTCGATGAACTGAACGACCAGCTTTTCACCAGCGCAGACAATGCAAACCGTTTTGCCAACATCCTGATGCCTGTGGTCGCACAGCTTGGAAATGTCAGCTATGTGATCTGCGCCATGGTGGGCGGTATCCTTGCTATCAACGGCATCGGCAGCTTCACACTTGGCGGGCTTGCCAGCTTCCTGACCTTCAATAAGAGCTTCAACATGCCTATCAACCAGGTCAGCCAGCAGTTCAACAGTATTGTTATGGCTCTTGCAGGTGCAAAACGTATCTTTGATCTTCTGGATGAAAAACCGGAAGTGGATGAAGGCTACGTTACTCTCGTCAATGCAAAAGAGGAAAACGGTGTTCTTACCGAATCCGACAAACGTACCGGCCGCTGGGCATGGAAGCATTTCCACAAAGCTGAGGGTACCACTGATTATATCGAGCTGAAGGGTGATATGGTCCTGGAGGATGTAGACTTTGGTTATAATTCCAACAAGATCGTTCTCCATGACATCAACATGTATGCACAGCCAGGCCAGAAGATCGCTTTTGTAGGCTCCACCGGCGCCGGAAAAACCACCATTACCAATCTTCTGAACCGTTTTTACGACATTCAGAAGGGTAAGATCCGTTATGACGGCATCAACATCACCAAGATCAAAAAAGATGATCTCAGACGCTCCATGGGCATCGTTCTTCAGGATACCAACCTGTTCACAGCAACCGTTATGGAAAATATCCGCTACGGAAAGCTGGATGCCACAGATGAGGAGGTTATCGCAGCAGCAAAGCTTGCCAACGCCGACGGTTTCATCCGCAGGCTTCCGCAGGGTTATAATACCCTTCTCCGCGGAAACGGTGCAAACTTAAGTCAGGGCCAGCGACAGCTTCTCTCCATTGCCCGTGCAGCCGTTGCAGACCCGCCCGTCCTGATCCTGGACGAGGCCACCAGCTCCATTGATACCCGTACCGAAAAGCTTGTACAGGATGGTATGGATAAGCTGATGGAAGGCAGGACGACCTTTGTGATCGCCCACAGACTTTCCACAGTACGCAACAGTGACTGCATCATGGTCCTGGAGCAGGGACACATCATCGAGCGTGGTTCCCACGAGGAGCTACTTGCACAGAAGGGCCGGTATTATCAGCTGTATAACGGCTGATCCAGGCTCACAGTTATTTTCGATCTAAAATATTCAATACCAAAAACATGCAGGGTGTATCTTTTCTGATAGTCCTGCATGTTTTTTTATGCTATAATCTTTGATTGAAATCTATTTTTCCGGAAAGGAGTCTCCGTATTTTTATATATGAAACAAACTGAAGAATATTACTACGGCAAAATGTCGAAAGATAAACAAAACGTGTACCGTGCAATGCTTCACGGGCTTATGGAGCTTTCCGACGAGTTCCTGATCCCGCAGGTACCAACCACCGATGGAAACTGGCTCTATGATGTATTTTTCCAGCTTCGTCTGGATCACCCGGAGATTTTCTGGGCTGTGGGGTTTAAATACCGTTATTACAAGGACTCGCCAAATCTGATACTGATTCCTGAATATATCTTCGACAAAAATAAAATCCGGGAGCATCAGAAAGCCCTGGGAGCCCGCGTAGACAAGCTTGTGCGCACCGCCATGAAGTTTTCCGAGTGGGATAAGGAAAAATATGTCCATGACTTCATCTGCGAAAATATCCGCTACGACAAACTGAAAAAGCCATATTCCCACGAGATCATCGGGCCTCTGGGCCATGGTGTCGGTGTCTGCGAGGGAATCGCCAAATCCGTAAAGGTCCTCTGTGATGCCCTTGGTGTATGGTGTATTATCGCCATCTGCGGGAACAATCCGGAAAAAGGGATCAAATACCGTCATACCTGGAACATCGTCCGGATCAACGGACAGTACTATCATCTGGATGCCACCTTCGATAATACTCTGGGCAAAAACGAAGACGGCTTAACCAGTATCCGTTACGATTATTTTAATCTGGATGACAAAAACATCTTCCGTGACCATGAACCACTGATCGCTCCGGCACCTCCCTGCCCGGATGGAAACCACTTTTATTACCGTGAGAAAAAGCTATCCTTCACCAAATTGGAAGACGTATACAAACGTGCCCTCCAGGCCGCAAAAAAAGGCCGCGAATTCACCTTCCACTGGCGAGGCGGATATCTCACCCGTGAAGTCCTCGCAGACCTTGTAGATCAGATCCAGGCTGCAGGAAAGACACGGGACAAAAAAGCCATCATCACACTCAACTGGCCTCAGGCTGTACTTCGATTTCATTTTGTAGAACAGCAGGCGGAAGGGAAGGTGTTTATTGAGGAAGTGAATGAAGGGGAGAAATTGTAGGATCATTTATCAGGCGGTTATTCTGATTCAATGTAGATGACAGATTGATTCAGATAAAAATTTCTATAGTAAGAATGCTACAGACATATTGCTCATGATCTGTAGCATTTCTGTCCTGGATATTACATAAGTGTCCATAATAAAAAAGACCTTCCATAAATTCAAAATTTACAGAAAGTCTCTCTCTTTTCTGGTGCGAGTAGTGATACAGCATTTTTTGAAAACAATCGTAGTACAATTTGTTTTTGAGGTCATCGGATAGCAACTTGCTTGTATCGCACCCCGATGGGCAGCTGTATTGAAAAGTCAGTTGCCTTTTATATACCACACAACCTAAAAATTATCAAGTACGCGCAGCGTTCACTTCTCCCATCACCGGGAGCAAATGAACGCTGCTTTTTTTGTTTACAACGAAAGGAGGCATCCGTGAAATGGCAGTTTTTCGGGTAGAAAAGAACAGCGGCTACACGGTCATGTCGAACCACCACCTGCGGAACCGGGCCTTGTCCCTGAAAGCCAAAGGTCTTTTATCCCAAATGCTCTCCCTGCCGGAAGATTGGGACTACACCCTGCAAGGGCTGGCCCGTATCAACCGGGAAAGCATTGACGCGATACGGCAGGCCATCCGGGAACTGGAACAGGCAGGTTACATCCAGCGTTCCAGAGAACGGGACGAGAAAGGGCGGCTGCGCGGTGCAGACTATGTGATCTTCGAGCTGCCGCAGCCTGTCCCTGCATCAGTTTCACCTACATTGGAAAATCCAACGTTGGAGAATCCCACGCAGGAAAACCCTACGTTGGAAAATCCAATGCAATTAAATAAAGATAAACTAATTACAGAAAAACAAAAGAAAGAGGTACAAAATACCGATTCCATTCCTATCCATTCCCCCAACCCCTTGCCTTTGGACGAGGACGAGGCAGCGGCACCGCCGCCGGAACGGACAGGAAGCCGAAAGGAAGCGGCCTATCAAATCTACCGGGACCTGATTTTGGAGAACATCGAGTATGACACCCTCACCCAGAATCCCCGGATAGACCGGGAACAGCTGGACGAGATCGTGGACATCCTGCTGGAAACCGTCTGTACTTCCCGCAAGTCCATCCGGGTGGCCGGGGACGATTACCCGGCAGAGCTGGTCAAGGCCAAGTTTTTGAAGTTGGACAGCCATCACATTGAGTTCGTCATGGACTGCCTGCGGGACAACACCACCAAAGTCCGCAACATCAAGCAATACCTGCGGGCCATGCTGTTTAACGCGCCCAGCACCATCAACAGCTACTATGCTTCCCTTGTGGCGCACGATATGGCGCAGCCCGATTGGGGCCGCCCGCCCAACACCTGACCGAAAGGAGCGTCCACCCATGAGAACCCTTTACCTGCGGCGGCTGGTGGTTCCACCCTAGCTGCCGCTTTTCCGACTACTTCCCAAGGAGGGATGCTGAATGCAGGAAGAAGTCACCCAGAAAACCATTGCCCTGTCCATGAAAACGGGCAAGCTCACCGCCCAAGCGCTGCAAGCCGCGCTGAAAAAATATTTGCAGCACCGGGCCAAGGGGCCAAAGCTGCACCACGGCAAGCAAAGCCTGAAACAGCTGAAAGCCCACGGCGCGGCTCTGACCAACATTGAAGTCACGGAGGCGAACATCGGGGCGTTCAAGCCCTGCGCAAAGAAGTACGGCGTGGACTTCACCTTGCGCAAGGATAAAACCACCCAGCCGCCCCATTACATCGTGATCTTCAAGGCCAAGGACGCGGACAATCTGGAACAGGCGTTCCGGGAGTTCACGGCTAAAACGCTCTCCAAGGAGCAGCGGCCCTCCATCCGCAAGGTGCTGGCAGCAGCCAAGCAGAAAGCCGCCCGGCAGCCGAAACGTGCGAAGGAAAAAATCAAGCAAAGGGGGCTGGAACGATGAAGCCTGAATGGAAAAAGCTGCTGGTGCTGAATCTGCCGTATCTGCTGTTCGTATACCTGTTCGCCAAATGCGGGCAGGCATACCGTCTGGCAGCGGGCGCGGATGCTTCGGCAAAGCTGCTCCACCTGACGAGCGGCATCTCTGCTGCTTTTGCAAACCCGCTGCCCAGCCTGCACCCGTTTGACCTGTGCGTGGGCGTTGTTGGTGCGGTAGCTGTCCGGCTCATCGTGTACAGCAAGGGCAAGAACTCCAAGAAGTATCGCAAGGGTGAAGAATACGGCTCTGCCCGGTGGGGCACCGCCAAGGATATTGCCCCGTACATCGACCCCAAGTTTGAAAACAACATCCTGCTGACCCAGACCGAACGCCTGACCATGACCGGGCGGCCCAAAGACCCCAAGACGGCCCGGAACAAGAATGTGCTGGTGATTGGCGGCTCCGGCAGCGGCAAGACGCGGTTTTACGTCAAGCCCAACCTCATGCAATGCTTTCCCACGTCTGATTATCCCACCTCATTCGTGGTCACAGACCCGAAAGGCACACTGGTTCTGGAAACAGGCCAAATGTTCCAGCGGGCGGGCTACCGGGTGAAAATCCTGAACACGATAAACTTTTCCAAGTCCATGAAGTACAACCCCTTTGTCTACATCCACTCGGAAAAAGATGTGCTGAAGCTGGTGAATACCCTTATCGCCAACACCAAGGGCGAGGGCGAAAAGTCAGCGGAAGATTTTTGGGTGAAGTCGGAACGGCTGTTCTACACCGCGCTTATCGGCTACATCTGGTATGAGGCCCCGGCAGAAGAAATGAACTTCACCACCCTGCTGGAAATGATAAATGCCAGTGAAGCCCGCGAGGACGACCCAGACTTTCAAAGCCCGGTGGACCTCATGTTTGAACGGCTGGAGCAGAAAGACCCGGACCACTTCGCCGTCCGGCAGTACAAAAAGTTTCTGCTGTCGGCAGGCAAGACCCGTTCCTCCATCCTGATAAGCTGCGGTGCCCGTTTAGCCCCATTTGACATCCGGGAAGTGCGGGAGCTGATGGAGGACGATGAAATGGAACTGGACACCATCGGAGATGAAAAGACCGTGCTGTTTTTGATTATGAGCGACACGGACACTACGTTCAATTTCATTCTCGCCATGCTCCAAAGCCAGCTTATCAACCTGCTGTGTGACCGTGCGGATGATAAATACGGTGGTCGGCTGCCGGTCCATGTGCGGCTGATTCTGGACGAGTTCGCCAACATCGGGCAAATTCCCAACTTCGACAAGCTGATCGCCACCATCCGCAGCCGGGAAATCTCGGCATCCATCATTTTGCAGAGCCAGTCGCAGTTAAAAGCCATCTACAAGGATGCGGCCGAAATCATTTCGGACAACTGCGATTCTGTTCTCTTTTTGAGTGGGCGGGGCAAAAATGCCAAAGAGATCTCCGATGCGCTGGGGAAAGAGACCATCGACAGTTTCAACACCAGCGAGAACCGGGGTTCTCAAACCTCCCACGGACTGAACTATCAAAAATTAGGAAAGGCGTTGATGTCAGAGGACGAAATTGCAATCATGGACGGCGGCAAATGTATTTTGCAGCTGCGAGGTGTGAGGCCGTTCTTCTCGGAGAAGTTCGACATCACCAAGCACCCACACTACAAGTACCTTGCGGACGCGGACAAAAAGAACACCTTTGATGTGGACAGGTTCTTATCCACCCTGCGCCGGAAGCGGCAGCAGGTGGTCGCACAGGACGAAAGTTTTGACCTGTACGAAATTGACCTGTCGGATGAAAAAGCAGCCGAATAATTTTTATTTTTGAGTGCCGCAGAACAAGCGGCAGAAAGTGAGAACCTTATGGAATTTTTCAACAGCGCAGTCGATACTTTGCAGACGATCGTAGTCGGTCTGGGCGGTGCCCTGTG
Organism: uncultured Oscillospiraceae bacterium; assembly: GCA_900554535.1. Classification (GTDB taxonomy): domain Bacteria; phylum Bacillota; class Clostridia; order Oscillospirales; family Acutalibacteraceae; genus Caproicibacterium. Next base: position 14,846 of record USIA01000001.1, read on the forward strand.
TGTCTGGGGCGGCATCAACCTGTTGGAGGGCTACGGACAGGATAACCCCGGCAGCAAGAGCCAGGGCGTCAAGCAGTTGGTCGCGGGCGGCGGCGTTGCCCTGATCGGCGTGACCCTTGTCCCGCTGCTGTCCGGGCTGCTGGGCTAAGTCCTGCATCGCTGCCCACAATTTTCCGAACGACTAATACTTAAAATCCTACGCCGCGCTCTCCCGCTCACATGGGAGGGCGCGGGAAAGGAGGTATCTTTGCTTGATTAGTGAGATCATCGAGAAATGGATAAAAGGCATTTTGATAGATGGCATCACGGGCAACCTCTCCGGCCTGTTCGATAACGTGAACGCCAAGGTGGGCGAAATCGCTTCGGACGTTGGTTCTACCCCGCAGGCGTGGAACAGCGGCATTTTCAATATGCTGCGTAGTCTTTCCGAAACGGTAGTGCTGCCCATTGCAGCGGCCATCCTTGCCCTTGTGATGTGCCATGAGCTTATCCAGATGATTACCGAAAAGAACAATATGCACGACTTTGACACTTCTATGTTCTTCCGCTGGATTTTCAAGTCTGCCTTTGCCATCCTCATTGTCAGCAACACATGGAACATCGTCATGGGCGTGTTCGATGCCACCCAGAGCGTTGTTAACCAAAGCTCCGGCGTTATCATCGGTGAAACATCCATCCACTTTGACCGCCTGATACCCGGACTGGAATTTCAGCTGGAAAGCATGACCATTGGCAGTCTGCTCAGCTTATGGTTCCAAACCCTTGTAGTGGGCCTGACCATGAACATCCTGTCTATCTGCATTTTCCTTGTAACCTATGGCCGTATGATTGAAATTTATGTGGTCACAGCGTTAGGCCCTATCCCGCTTGCCACCATGGGCAGCAGCGAGTGGCGCAGCACCGGGCAGAATTATTTGAAGTCTTTGCTGGCACTGGGTTTCCAAGCCTTCCTGATTATGATTGTCGTGGGCATTTACGCGGTGCTGATACGCAACATTTCGGGCGCGGCGGACATTGCCGGGGCTATCTGGGGCTGCATGGGCTACACCGTGCTGCTCTGTTTCTGTCTGTTCAAGACCGGCAGCATCAGCAAGTCGGTGTTCGGTGCCCATTGAGAAAGGAGCGTTTGAATGGCGTATGTGACCGTTCCCAAAGATTTGACCCATGTAAAATCCAAAGTCTTATTCGGGCTGACCAAGCGGCAGCTGGTCTGCTTCGGCGGTGCGCTTCTCACGGGCGGGCCGCTTTATTTTTTGGCCCGGAACTATCTTTCCAACAGCGCAGCGGCCCTGCTGATGATTTTTGCCATGCTGCCGGGGCTGCTGTTCGCCCTGTTTGAGCGGCACGGCCAGCCACTTGAAGTGGTGATTCAGCAAATGATTCAGTGTTGCTTTATTCGTCCAAAGGAAAGGCCCTATCAGACCAACAACGCTTACGCCGCCCTTGTGCGGCAATACCAAATGGAACAGGAGGTTAAGGCCATTGTCCAGAAAAACGACACCCCGCGAGACCGAAAAGCTCAAAAAGCTCACCCGCGCCCAGAAAAAAGAAATTGATGCCGTTATCCGCAAGTACAAGGGTGACGGCAAGCCCCGCACGGCGCAGGCCACCATCCCGTATGAAGCCATCTACCCGGACGGTGTCTGCCGCATTGACCGCCGCACGTTCTCCAAGTGCATTGCCTTTGAGGACATCAGCTATCAGCTGGCCCAGCCGGAAACGCGGACCGCCATCTTTGAACACCTGTGCGACCTGTACAACTATGTGGATGCTTCCATCCATGTGCAGCTTTCGTTTTTGAATCGCAAGGTTGACCCGGTGCAGTACGCAAAAAGTTTTGAGATCGCACCGCAGGGGGACGATTTTGACGACATCCGCGCCGAGTATACGGCCATCCTGCAAAAGCAGCTTGCCAGCGGCAACAACGGCATTGTGAAAACAAAGTACCTGACTTTCACCATCGAGGCGGACAATCTGAAAACCGCACGGGCACGGCTGACCCGCATTGGCCTTGACCTGCTGGGCTACTTCAAGACCATGGGCTGCGTGGCACACGTCATGGACGGGCAGGAGCGTTTGGAAGTGCTGCACGGCATCTTCCACCCGGATGGCGAACCGTTCTGTTTTGACTGGAACTGGCTGGCCCCCTCCGGCCTGTCCACCAAGGACTTTGTGGCACCGTCCTCCCTCTGCTTCGGCACGGCCAAGACCTTTGGTTTGGGCGGCAAGTATGGTGCGGTGAGTTTTTTACAAATCCTTGCGCCGGAACTTTCGGACGAAATGCTGGCCGATTTTCTCAAAACGGAAAGCGGGATTCTCGTCAATCTCCATGTGCAGGCCATCGACCAGACCGAGGCCATCAAAACCATCAAGCGGAAGATCACAGACCTTGACGCCATGAAGATTCAGGAGCAGAAAAAGGCTGTCCGTTCCGGGTACGACATGGACATCCTGCCCAGCGACCTTGCCACTTACGGCGAGGACGCCAAAAAGCTGCTGAACAAATTGCAGACCCGGAACGAACGGCTTTTCATGCTGACCTTTCTTGTGCTGAATGTGGCCGACACCAAGCAAAAGCTGGGCAACGATGTGTTCCAAGCCGCAGGTGTGGCACAGAAGTATAACTGCTCGCTTGTCCGGCTGGACTACCAGCAGGAGCAGGGCCTTGTGTCCAGCCTGCCGCTGGGCATCAACCAGATAAAGATTCAGCGCAGCCTTACCACCTCCAACGTGGCGGTGTTCGTGCCCTTTGTGACGCAGGAGCTTTTCCAGAGCGGCGCGGCCATGTACTACGGCATCAACGCAAAATCCCACAACATGATCATGCTGGACCGCAAGCAGGCCCGGTGTCCCAACGGCCTAAAGCTGGGTACGCCCGGCAGCGGCAAATCCATGAGCTGCAAGTCTGAAATCGTCAGTGTGTTTTTAACGACTGCTGACGATATTTTTATTTCAGACCCAGAAGCCGAGTATTATCCGCTGGTCAAGCGGCTGCATGGGCAGGTCATCAAACTTTCGCCCACCAGCAAGGACTATGTGAATCCTCTGGACATCAACCTCAACTACTCCGAGGATGATAGTCCGCTTGCCCTGAAATCGGATTTTGTGCTGTCGTTCTGTGAGCTGGTCATGGGCGGTAAAACAGGTCTGGAAGCGATTGAGCGCACCGTGATAGACCGTGCCGTGAAAGCCATCTACCGCCCCTATCTGGCGAGCCCCTGCCCGGAGAATATGCCCATCCTCTCCGATTTGCACCAAGCCCTGCTCGACCAACACTTGCCGGAAGCGGACCGGGTAGCGCAGGCATTGGACCTGTATGTGTCCGGCTCGCTGAACGTGTTTAACCACAAAACGAATGTGGACATCCACAACCGGCTTGTGGCCTTTGACATCAAAGAGTTAGGAAAACAGTTAAAAAAATTGGGGATGCTCATTATCCAAGACCAGATATGGGGCCGCGTCACCCAGAACCGCAGCCAAGGCCGGGCCACATGGTATTTTGCAGACGAGTTCCACCTTTTGCTGAAAGAGGAACAGACCGCCGCGTACAGTGCCGAGATTTGGAAGCGCTTCCGCAAATGGGGCGGCGTGCCCACAGGTGCCACCCAAAATGTGAAGGACCTTCTTTCTTCCCCGGAGATTGAGAACATTCTGGAAAACAGCGACTTCATCACGCTGCTGAATCAGGCATCCGGCGACCGCAAAATCCTTTCGGAACGGCTGAACCTCTCCGCAGACCAGCAGAAGTACATCGACAATTCGGAACCGGGCGAAGGACTGCTGATTTTTGAAAACGTGGTGCTTCCGTTTTCCAACCCCATCCCGAAAAACACACAGCTCTATAAGATCATGACCACCCGGCTCAGCGAGGTGGTGGAGCTATGAGCTTAACACATTTCAGCTTGTTTTCCGGCATCGGCGGCATCGACCTTGCCGCGGAAGCAGCGGGGTTTACCTCTGTCTGTCAATGCGAGTGGGCGGCATTTCCCGCCGCTGTGCTGGCAAGCCACTGGCCGGAAGTGCCCCGTTTTCAGGACATCACCACTGTAACAAAGGAGGCTTTCTTTGAAAAAACAGGACTTCGCACCGTCACCCTCATTTCAGGTGGCTTCCCGTGCCAGCCGTTCTCCACCGCAGGGCGGCAGCGCGGCTTCCACGATGAACGCTACCTGTGGCCCGAAATGCTGCGGGTCATCCGGGAATTGCAGCCCCGTTGGGTGCTTGGAGAAAATGTTGCTGGCTTCCTCCGTATGGGGCTCGACAAAACGCTCATTGACTTGGAGCAGGCAGGTTACGATGTTCGGGTTTTCGTATTACCTGTTGCTGCCGTTGGCGCGTGGCACGAACGGAAACGGGTATTCATCATCGGCTCCGCTGCTTCCCACACCCCTTGCCAGCGACACCGGGGATGTGGGCAAGGGGCTGGACATCCAAATCTCTGCGAACGGCAGCTACCGCAAGATGAACAAGGATGGCAAGGCATGGACGGCGCGGCTTTCCCATGTGGTCTACCGCATGACCCCCACCACGCTGGAAAGGCCCTACCTCAACCCGGACTGGGTAGAGTGGCTGATGGGTTTCCCGCGCAAATGGACGGACATTCCCTTTGGGCAGAAGAGCCCTCCGACATCCCGCGTCTGACCGAAGATGTACCAAACCGCAGCAAGCGGATGAAAACGCTGGGCAATGCAGTTTCGCCGCCGCAGGTGTTCCCGATTCTCAAATACATTGCGGACATTGAAACGGGCCGCTGTCCGATGGGAGGTGAAGAACCTTGAAAGAATTGCAGGCAAAAGCCAAAGTCACCCAGACCATGACCCGTGACGGTCTGGTGGTAGAAAATCAGGCTGACGGCACTGTGGAGAATGTTTCCTGCCGGGAAGCGGAACAGGATTATTCCACGGATGCCGAGGGCAAGGCCGAAAAAATTCTGGAACGGGCCGAGGACATCAAGGACGGGCATAAAAATAAAAAGAAAGCGAAAAAGGCAGCAGAAACAGCGGCCACCGCCAAAAGTGAAGATGGTCTGCACCGTTCCGCTGCCCGTTTGGAATTGACCGAGGACGAACGGGCAGACCCGGCATTGCAGCCGTTTATTCAAAAAGCGGAAGCAAAGGCTGACAAGCTGGATTCAGCCCGCGCCGCTCTGCCGAAAAAGCGCGTCCCAGTCAAGAAAAAAGTTTACGATGCAGCCAGCGGCAAGGCAAAATCCACCCTGCGCTTTGAGCAGCAGGACAAAGGTCCGCCCAGCCTGAAACCAAACCCGGCCAGCCGCCCACTGTCGGAAGCATTGCTGTTCGCTCACGGAAAAATCCACGAGGTCGAACACGAAAATGTGGGCGTGGAGGGCGGCCACAAGGGTGAAGAACTGGTGGAGCATCAGACCGCCAAGGTCATCCGCAGCGGCATCCGGCACCACAAGATGAAACCCTACAAGGCCGTGGAAAGGGCAGAGCGGGAATTGCGTTCGGCTAACGCCGAGTATTTCTATCAGAAGTCTTTGCGGGACAATCCGCAGCTTGCGCAGTCCGCCAGCAATCCTATTTCTCGGATGTGGCAGAAACGGCGTATCAAACAGCAGTATGCCAAAGCTGCACGGCAGGCCGGACAAGCCGCCGCGCAGGGTGCAGCCGCCACCGCAGAAAACGGTTTCCGGGTAACAAAGCTGGCGGCCGAGGGCGGCGAACGGGTAGCCGAATTTGCGGCCCGGAACTGGAAAACCATTCTGATCGTGGCGGTGTTCGGTCTGCTGGCTCTGCTCCTGATAACGGGTTTGCAGTCCTGCACCGTGATGGCGGGCACCGCTGGGACCGGCGTGACGGCATCCTCTTACTTTTCCAAGGACAAGGATATGCTGGGTGCAGAGAAAGCCTACGCCAAGCTGGAACAAAAACTGCAACGGTATCTCGACACCTACGAGGCCACCCACAACTACGATGAATACCATTTTTATCTGGACGAAATCGAGCATGACCCCTATGTGCTGATCTCGATTTTGTCTGCGCTGCATGACGGCGTGTTCACGCTGGCAGAGGTGCAGGGCGAACTTGAAATGCTCTTTGAAAAGCAGTACATCCTGACCGAGACCGTGACCATGCAGATACGTTACCGTACAAAAATGATGGTCATTATTGGTCCGTATGGCGTGCCGCAAGTTATCACCTACCAAGAACCGTATGAATACTACATCTGCACGGTCAAGCTGAAGAATAAGGATTTATCCCACCTGCCCGTGGAAGTGCTGACCGAAGAACAGCTCAGTGCCTATTCGCTCTATATGCGCACGCTGGGCAACCGGCCGGATTTGTTTGGGCAGGCACAGTACCCCAATGCGTCCACCATCAAACAGCCCACCTACTACGATATTCCCCCGGAAGCCCTCAAAGATGATAAGTTTGCCGCCATGATGGAGGAAGCCACGAAGTACATCGGCTACCCGTATGTGTGGGGCGGCAGTTCGCCCAGCACCAGCTTTGATTGCAGCGGCTACATTTCGTGGGTGCTGAATCACTCCGGCTGGAACGTGGGCCGCCAGACCGCACAGGGCCTCTACAACCTCTGTACTCCTGTTTCGACGGCGCAGGTCAAACCGGGCGACCTTGTGTTTTTCAAGGGAACCTACGATACCCCCGGCGTGAGCCATTGCGGTATCTATGTAGGCAATTCCATCATGCTGCACTGCGGCGACCCGATCTCTTACACAAACCTCAACTCAAAATATTGGCAGGAACATTTTTACAGCTATGGGCGTTTACCGTGACGCCAGAAAGGATTTTGTATGGCAAAAAGACTTTCCCGCATTGAGCGCGACATTGAACGGCTCAAAGAAAAAATCTCTGAATACCAGCAGCAGTTGAAAGAACTGGAAGCTGCAAAGACCGAACAGGAAAATCTTCAAATCATTCAGCTGGTGCGCAGCATGAACATGAAACCGGACGAGTTTGCGGCTTTTCTGCGCAGCGGTGCGCTGAACGCTGCACCCACTGTCACACCGTACCACAAACAGGAGGATGCCGCCGATGAAACCTGACAACTGGAACCGCTTCGCTGCCGGACTGCTGGCTATCCTGCTCTGCCTCTGTTCGTTCTCCATGCCTGTTTTTGCAAGCGGCACTGACCCTGCCCCGGAACCTCTGCCGGAAATTCTGGACGAGAAAACTACCACTGGCGACATGGAGCCGGAGGGTGTACCTATCACGCCCAAAGGCAACGCAACACTGGTGGATGATTTCTACGGGGACAAACAGCTTATCACCGTGACCACCAAAGCCGGGAATTATTTTTACATTCTAATTGACCGCGCCAACGAGGACAAAGAAACCACTGTCCACTTCCTGAACCAAGTGGATGATGCCGACTTGCTGGCTCTGCTGGATGAAGAACCGCAGGAAACCGAAGTCTGCACCTGCACGGTGAAATGTGAGGCCGGAAATGTCAACGAAAACTGCCCCTTGTGTGAAAAGAGCCTGCACAACTGCACGGCCCCGGAAGCGGTGAAAACCGACACCGAAACGCCGCAGGAAAAGCCCAAGTCCAACATGGGCAGTCTGATGATCCTGCTGGTGCTGGCTCTGACGGGCGGCGGTGCGGCACTCTATTATTTCAAGTTCCGCAAGCCTAAGGCCGATACCACCGGGCACGATGATCTGGACGAATACGATTTTGGCGAGGACGAAGATGCAGACGAGGAACCTGCTGAAATCGAGATTCATTCGGAGGATGGACAGGAGGACGAAACATGAGCGTTCAGCTGGTAATTGCCGAAAAGCCCAGTGTAGCCCGCAGCATCGCCGCCGTGATCGGGGCCACTGAAAAGCAAAACGGCTACTGGCAGGGCGGCGGGTATCTGGTCAGCTGGTGCATCGGGCATCTGGTGTCCTTTGCGGAAGCGGGCCAGTACGATGAAAAATACTGCAAGTGGAAGTATGAAGATTTGCCCATCCTGCCCCAGCCGTGGCAGTTCATTGTCCCGGACGAAAAGAAACAGCAGTTTGAAATTGTGCGCTCTCTGCTCAATCGCCCGGATGTGGACAGTGTGACCGCCGCGACCGATGCAGGCCGGGAGGGAGAACTGATTTTCCGTTTCGTCTACCAAATGGCCGGTTGCACAAAACCTGTGAAGCGGCTCTGGATTTCCAGCATGGAGGATGCCGCTATCCGGGAGGGCTTTGCAAACCTGCGCCCGGATTCGGATTACGATGCTCTGTATCAATCGGCCCTCTGCCGTGCAAAGGCGGATTGGCTGGTGGGCATCAACGCAACGCGGCTGTTTTCGGTGCTGTACCACAAGACCCTAACCGTGGGCCGAGTGCAGACCCCGACACTGAAAATGCTGGTGGACCGGGATGCAAAAATCCTGCGCTTCCAGAAAGAAAAGTATTATACGGTCGGCATCCATTCCGGCAGCCTGAAAGCAGACAGTGGGCGCATTGCGGATGCAGAAACCGCAAATTCTCTCAAAGAAAAATGCACAGGCACAACTACCGTTTGTACTTCTGTCAAACGGGAGAAAAAGACAGAACAGCCGCCCAATCTCTATGACCTGACCACCTTGCAGCGGGAGGCAAACCGCCTGTTCGGTTTCACGGCAAAGCAGACCCTTGATTATGCCCAGCAACTTTACGAAAAGAAACTGCTGACCTATCCCCGCACCGACAGCCAATATCTGACCGAGGATATGGGCCAGACAGTACAACATCTTGTGTCTGACCTGCTGAGGCTGCTGCCCATTGCCCAAGGGCTTGCACTTACCCCGGATGTGGGCCGGGTGCTGAACAGCAAAAAGGTATCGGACCACCACGCCATCCTTCCCACGGCCGAATTTGCAAAGCAGGGGTTCACTGGCCTTGCCGAGAGTGAATGTATGTTGATGAACCTTGTCTGTTCCAAACTGTTCTGCGCTGTGGCCGCACCCCATGAATACGAAACCGTGACTGCTGTGTTCTCCTGCGCCGGAAATGAGTTCACCGCCAAGGGAAAGACGGTGCTTGTTCCCGGCTGGAAAGAGATCGACCAACGGTTCCATTCCACCATAAAAGCAGACTGCGAAGAAGAAGCGGAAAGCCTGAACACCCTGCCAGAACTGGCCGAGGGGCAGAGTTTCCGCGTAACTTCTACCGTATCGGAACACTTCACGTCCCCGCCGAAAGCCTACACCGAAGATACGCTCCTGTCAGCAATGGAGCGGGCCGGGGCCGAAGATATGCCGGAGGACAAGGTGAATTGCTCCGCAGGAGCAAGAGAGGGTGGCCTGGGCCATGCAGAACGCAAGGGGCTGGGTACGCCCGCCACCCGCGCCGCAATTCTGGAAAAATTGGTGCAAATGGGCTTTGTGCAGCGCAAGGGCAAACAGCTTGTCCCCACCAAGGACGGCATCAATCTGGCGGTGGTTCTGCCGGAAAGCCTGACCTCTCCCGTCCTGACCGCCGAATGGGAAAACCGCCTGACCGAGATTGCCAAGGGCAATGCAGACGCGGACGAGTTCATGGCCGAAATTGAAGCGCAGGTGCGCCAGCTGGTCAAGACCTATTCTTGTATCAGTGCAGATAAGCAAAACCTGTTCCAGTCGGAACGGGTTATTATCGGCAAGTGTCCCCGGTGCAGTGAAAACGTCTATGAGGGCAAGAAAAACTTCTACTGCGGGAATCGTAGCTGTCAGTTCGTGATGTGGAAGAATGACCGCTTCTTTGAGCAGCGCAAAAAGGCGTTCACACCGAAGATCGCCGCTGCTCTGCTCAAAAACGGTAAGGCAAAGGTCAAGGGCCTCTATTCCGAAAAGACAGGCAAAACCTATGATGCAATGGTGCTTCTGGCAGATACGGGAGGCAAGTACGTCAATTACCGGGTAGAGCGCAAAGAGTAAGGCAAAAATACGAGGGCCGGTTATGGTAAGGTGAAGCATTCATTTTGCCATAACCGGCTCTCTCTATCCGTAGGATAGCAAAAAAAGGAGTGTGACCAAATGAGCGAATTATTTTCCATCCAGCTGCAAAATCGACAGCAGCAAGGCGGAGATGGCGTCTGGCTGGACCTGCCCACTACAACCGAACGGGTACAAGCGGCCCTGCGGCAAATCGGAATTTCGTCCGATAATCCGCAGGGCCTTTTCATTTCCGGCTACTTTGCCGAGGAAGAAAAGCGTTTTGCGATTCCCTACAACATGGTACTGGCATCCAATGTGGACGAACTGAACTTTCTGGCATCACGACTGGAAACACTCTCTACCGGGGAACGCGCAGAGCTGAACGCCGCCCTGCAAGTCCCGCAGAGTGAGCTTTCCAGCATCGGGAGAATCACCGACTTTCCCGAAAACGTGGACTATTATGTGCATCTGCCGGATGTGCGCGGCCCTGCCCAGCTGGGCGACTACTATCTGAACCGTTCCGGCATGGTGGATATGCCGGAGGAATGGAAAGGCGGCATCGACACGGCACAGTTTGGCCGGTATGTGGCCCAGCAGGAGCAGGGCGTGTTTACCGAGTACGGCTATCTTGTCAAAAGCGGGGACGAGTGGCAGAAAGTCCACGAGGGCCAGTCTGTGCCGGAGGAATACCGGGTGCTGTCCTTTCCTGCACCGGAAATCCTGCGGGATGCGGCCAACATCCCGCCGCCTGTTCAGCCTGAAACGGAACCGCAGAAAGTTATTCCCATTATCCTGAATGGTAAGGACAGCGCAGAGCGGATGAAAGAAATTACGGACCGACTGGAAACAGGGATTCAGCAGTTGTTCGACAGCGACCGCTACAAAGCCTACCTCACCACGATGGCAAAATTCCACAATTACAGCTTCAACAACACCTTGCTGATCGCCATGCAGGGCGGACAGCTGGTGGCGGGCTTCAACAAGTGGAAAGACACGTTCCACCGCACCGTAAAGAAAGGCGAAAAAGGCATCAAAATCCTTGCTCCTGCGCCGTACAAGGTCAAGCAGAAGATGGAAAAGCTGGACGAACAGGGCAAGCCGATTCTGGACAAGGACGGCAAGCCGCTGACGGAAGAAAAGACGGTGCAGATTCCGGCTTTCAAGGTGGTGTCCGTGTTCGATGTCAGCCAGACCGAGGGCGAACCGCTGCCCTCTATTGCAGTGAATGAACTGTCCGGCAGCGTGCAGGACTACCAAGATTTTTTCAGAGCGTTGGAGCAGGCTTCCCCGATGCCCATCGGGTTTGAGGACATCGAGGGCGGGGCGCACGGTTACTTTCATCTTCTCGACAACCGCATTGCAATTCAGGAGGGCATGAGCCAGCTGCAAACCATCAAAACGGCCATCCACGAGATTGCCCATGACAAGCTGCACGCCATCGACCCGAACGACCCAGAACAGACTAACCGCCCGGACAGCCGCACCCGCGAGGTACAGGCCGAAAGTGTGGCCTATGCTGTTTGCCAGTACTACGGGCTGGACACATCCGAGTATTCCTTTGGCTATGTGGCCGGGTGGAGTTCTGGCCGGGAACTGGCCGAACTGAAAGCCTCTCTGGAAATTATCCGCAGCGCGGCCCATGAGCTGATCTCCGCGCTGGACGAACATCTGGCAGAACTTCGCCAGCAGCGGGAAGCAGACCTTTCCGCTGCACAGGAGGCCGCATTTGCACTGGATAATGGCAATACGCTGTTCATCCAGACCTGCGATTCTGGCTATGACTACACTCTGTATGGCCCGGACCACACGGCTCTGGACGGTGGGCAGCTGGACGCGCCCGGTCTGACCCTGCCGGATGCCGGGCAGGAAGCACTTAATCTGCTGGGGCAGACAGCCCCGGTATCGGAAGTTCTGTTAGGTGATAAGCTGACAGCGTTCCGAGAGGCGGCGGAAAAGGCAAACGAAATTCCCACGCCCATTAAAATTCCAGACCCCGCCGCAGAGCCTACGGTCACGATTCTTTGGAGCGAAAGCGACAAGCTGCAGGACAGCGAAACCATGCCGCTGTCCGTAGCGAATCGTGTTTTTGAAGAACTGGACGCCGCCCAGCACACGGACCGGGAAAAGGACGGCTACACGGGCGGCTGGTACGACAAGACCGCATTCCGTATTGATTTTACCCTGAACGGCCAGCCCGACAACTACGAGGGGCGGCAGGATTTCGGGGACGGGGAGGGCTCTTTGGTTCAGCACATCCAGAACTACCACGAATACTACGCCAAAGATGAAAACTGGAAGAATTTTGTTCTGCACAACAAAGGCCCGGAAGCGTGGGAACAAGACAAGGCAGAGCGGGAAATGGTACTGACCGAGTTTATCCCGTACCTCAAACAACATTGCAATCTTTCGGCCATGGAGCAGGCAGCCACCGCCGCTTTGCGGGAGGGACAGAATATTTCGCCGGAACAGGCTGCCTATTACAACACTGTTGTGGCCTATGTGCAGGACTGCCGCCCGCTGCTTAACCAAGGCCAGTATAACTTGCCGGAACCGCCCAAGCTGGCTGACTTTGACCAGAGCTTGCAGGATTACAAGGCACAGGTGCAGGCCGAGATCGCGCAGGAAGCGGCTGCTGCCGGAATGACCGTAGAGGAATACGCAGCGGCAGGCTTTGAAGCACCGCAGCAGGACAGTTTTTCCATCTACCAGCTGCGCAATGAAGATTCCACCCGCGATTACCGTTTTGAGCCCTACGACCGCCTGCAGGCCGCTGGCCGGACCGTGGACAAAGCCAACTATACAAAGGTGTACGCTGCGCCGCTGGCTGCGGGTACCACATTGGAGGACATCTACCGTACATTCAATGTGGACCATCCGGCAGATTTCAAGGGACACTCGCTGTCTGTTTCGGATGTAGTGGTGCTGCACCAGAACGGGCAGGACACCGCCCACTACTGCGACAGCGTAGGCTTTCAGCAGGTGCCGGAGTTCTTGCGGGAAAACCCGCTGCGCACCGCAGAACTTTCCACCGAACAGAACGAAAATATGATTGACGGTGTGCTGAACAATGCGCCCTCTCTGGGCGAGTTGGAGGCCAAAGTAAAAGCCGGAGAACAAATCTCTCTGACGGACCTTGCCGCCGCAGTCAAGGCCGAGGAAAAGGCGCCAAAAGCCAAGAAGTCCCGCACAGCCAAACCGAAAAAGCCGTCCATCCGGGCACAGCTGGATGCCGCAAAAAAGGAGCAGAGCAAGCAAACACAGCCACGGGAAAAGGCAAAGGAATTGGAGGTGTAAACCGTGCAGAAATTTGAAAATATGGATGTGATCGCTGCGCTGGAAGCTATCATGCACCAGAACACCGCATACTACCAGAGCGATTTTGCCTATGACATCAAGATGCTGCGGGAGGCCGCCCGCAGCGACCAGCCGGAAGATAAGCTGCTGTTGTGGCTGTCCCGGCCCTCTGGAACATTCTGCTTCCGGGAACGGGATGTGTTGCTCAAAGATACCCAAGCCTACAATACATGGAAATTTTGCGGTGAACAGACCCATGACAGGATTCTTGCCTATGCGGTGGAGTTGATCGGTGCGGCCAATGGAACCGTGCAAGGCAATCTGTATGAACTGGACTACCAGCAGCATTTCCAGCATATCCGGGATGCCGCTCTGCCTGTGGGTGCCAATCGCCTGATCTACGAAAGTGGGATGCGGGAAATTGGCCCCAAAGAGCATTTCAACAGCCGCTCGGACAAATATTTTGGAGAGTTCGTGCGGTATGAAATGCAGCCCCGTGACCCGGAACTTCTACAAGCGGCCATCCGGCAGGAGCAGCGCAGTCGAGAACCGGCACGGCCCGGTGATTTCAAAGAACATCTTGCGGCACTGCACACTGGGCTGATCGAGGCCGAGGCGCAGCGTATCGCGGCAAATATGAAGCGGCTGGCTGCTCCCAACAGCCCGGACAAAAATCATTTTATGGTGGAGGTATCGCCCTACTTCAACAAACTGGCATCCAGTCGGGATACGGACCAGCTGCTTGCCATGTTGCCGTACAAGTCCCTGCACCTGTCCAGCGTGAAAGACCGTTTCGGCCTCTACGCGCTGGTTGGCAAAAACGAAAACCGGGACAAGGGCATCTGCAAGCCCCGCACTTCCGTCCGCAAGCAGCTTTCCGAAACAAAGCAGGCCGCCAGCCCGAAAAAAGCAGCGGCCCGCAGCAAGCAACACGAAATGGAGGTATGACGCATGAATTTCAGCGTAGAAGAAGAAAATTTGATTTGTATGTACCACACTTCTGACCGCCGCCGGACGATGGCGCGGATGCTGGCCGCCCGGCCGGATATGGACACTGAAATGCGGCAACTGACAAAAGGCACCATTGCGAAGTTGGAGCGCATGACCGATGCAGACTTTGACGGACAGAGGTTTGATTTTACGGGTGAATAATACCGCCAGCTTGACAACCACACATTATTTTCAATCAAAGTAATGTGTGGTTGTCAACACAGAAATAGCCGGACACGGTGGCCTTGGGGTTGCTGTGTCCGGCTATTTTTCATGTATCAGTCTTTATCTTTTTTCTCGGTGGGATTTTCCGGCAGTTCGGCGGCATCTTCTACAATGTCGGTCACAAGCTGCTGGAAGTCAAACGCATTCTTTTCTGTGATAACGGGCTTGCCGGTTTCCGCTTCAAGAGCCTGCCGTGCAATGCCGGCCACCTTGCCGCCGCGTTTGGCAACCTGCTTGTTTTCTTCAAAGGTCTGTGGCTTTGCAGTTTTGGAAATATCCGTGGTGGAGGCTTCGGCCAGCATGGTCAGCACAAGTTCCAAATCGGTCATGTTGTCCCGGAGATTTTCTTTTGTCAGACCTTTCAGCCGCTTGTACTGCCCCGTGGTCATGCCGGACCATGCGCGGGAGATTTCATCGGTCAGGATGGCGTACTCCTTGCCCTTTTGCACTCCGCGCTTCTTCCATTCGTCTGTCAGTTCGTTTCGGATACGGATTGCCAAAAGCCGCTGGTGAATCCATTCTTCGGAGTAGCCTTTCTTCAAATAGGTATCAAGCGCACGGTCAATGGCCTGCTCTGGGTCGATTGTTTCCTCGATGCGTTCTTTGCCTACCATTGCCAGCCATGCCTTGAACGGTTCAGCTTTCGGAGATGGGATTGACTGGATGATGCGCAGGAGCTGTTCAGTGTTAGCGACATCCGTTTTGCGCTTTTTGCCGTCAGGAGCGGTCATTTTCAAACCATTACAATTTGTAATGGTTTCATTTCCTTCGTCTTTAAGACGCTTTTTTAGAACGCGCCAATAGTTCTGTGGGTCTGCGCTGTCAGTCAGAACAGCAATCACATCAACGATGGCAAAATACCATTCTTCCTTTTCTGCATCCCATGCAGTGCGGATTTTCTGATCTTCAAAAAGCTGGATAGAGCTGTTATCGTTCACTTCTGCCATAGAGGGTTCCTCGCTTTCGTTGTCTAAGTCTATTTTACATGATTTCGGGCGGAAACGCCACCCGGTCTAAGCGTTTGGGATTCAAAAGTCCGAACAATATTTTGTGCAGATTTACCGTTCCTGCATCTGCTCCTTTCCCGGTGCTGTCCGCAGAATGCCGTCCACATTCTGCTTTATGATGCCATACTCCTGCATCTGGCGTTTGGCATCATTGTACTGCCGCTGCATCTGGTCTTTCTGCTCGGCCAGTTGCTTATACTCGTTTTTCAGGGCGTAGAGGTCGGGCAGCTTTTGAAAGCCCTGCTCTTTTAGAGCTTTCGCCGCTGCTTCATAGAGAATCAAGGTTCCTTCATGCTTACGTCGGAACTGCTTTTTGTCAGCAGCCCGCTGATACTCCTGCAACAGTGGGTGCAGTTCCTTACAGGTGGTTACATCCTTTATCAGCACGGCCATTTCTGCAAGCCGGCGCTCTGCTGCTTTCAATGCGGCGGCAGCTTCGGTGCTGGCGGCGGTGATCTCGGCCACCCGGCTTTCCAAATCCGGGTAACTATCAATTTCATGCTCCGTCAGAAAGTTCAGCGTCCGGGCAGCCTGTTTCAGATTGTGGAGTTTTGCCCACTTCTCATACCCTGCGGACTGCTGGGCCTTGATGCTGTTCTCCAAATCAATCCGCAGCGAAATTTTATGGTTTTCTTTGGGCTTCCGTTCCACGGACCGTCCTTTAATGCGCTCGGTAATAGCTTCCTCGGTATAGGCTTCTCCCAGTGTTTTGCAGCGGGTGAACCGTTCCTGTCCGGGCGCACGGAACGAAACATACTTGCCACGCTTGACCTCGTAGCCCTGCTCCTGCAGGAGCCGCAGAAAATCGTCAAAATCCTTGGCCTGCGGGATGGCTGCATCTATGGCGGCTTTCAGCTTCGCCTTCCAACTCGTGCCCTTGCGGTGCGCGTCCCACTCGGCATAGCTCTTGCCCCTGTCTTGGCCGGGCATTACCACGGACAGGCCATGTTCCTTACACAGCCGGTCACTGGTGCGCCGGATGTAGGCATAGCTCTGCCGGTTAGAAACATATTTGCGCTGATTCACCATGTCCACAGCGCAAAAGATGATGTGGTTGTGGACGTGCCCTTTGTCAATGTGCGTTGTCAGCACATACGGGTATTTGCCTTGCAGGACTTCATCTGCAAGCTGCTGGCCAATCTCGTGGGCCTGCTCCGGCGTGGTTTCGCCCGGCGCAAAAGACTGTATCAGGTGGTGGGCCAGATTGTTGCCTTTCTGCATGGCTTGTGATAGCAGCAGTTCAAATTCGATGTCGGCGGTTTCGTAGGAGCAGGCAAAGGAGGATACCAGCATTTTTTCATCCGTCTTTGCCGGATTCTCGATGTAGTCCAGTGCCTTTTTCAGCGTTGACTTGATAGGATGTATCTTTGTAATTGCCATATCTGCGCCAATGCTCCCTTGATATCCGCAACGTCTTGTGTGTACAGCGGCCCCATGCTGTTCAGCCGCCGCGCGATCTGATTGACGTTGACACCAATCTTTTGCAGTTCGGCGGTTTGCGCCCGGATGTCGGTGGTGTCGATGTGGACAACATAACCATCTATCGCCATCTTTCGCAGATAGGCGGCCATATTCCGGGTTGGTATCAATTTCATTTTTTCTCGAATCAACCTCCGTTCTTCTTCCGTCACATAAAATTTGACCTGCACGGTTCGTTTTCTGCCTTCCATTCGTTTTACTCTCCTTTCCGTTTTGAGGGTTTGGGACACTTCCCAACAAGCTGTTTTGCAGAGCAAAATACGGAAGTGGGTACACACTTCCTATGCTTGCTACCGTAACTCTTTCCTCGTATTCTCCCTCTACTAATACTACAATCCTTAACAAGAGAAATGGCTTAGGCAGAATAAAATAAAAACACAAATTTCATAAAAATAAAGAAATTCACTCAAGCAAAATTCAAATAAAAAGAAGGCGTCTGGTTGGAACAAAAAAGGCCGATTGGAGCGGAAAAGACTTTTCAAGTCTGCTATAATAATTACTGAAAACGCCGAAGGGCGCTTTCAAAAAGTCTACGAGTTAGCACGTCCTAACTAAAAGGAGGAATTTTCAATGTCTGAAGTGAGTACGGACAAAAAACTGAAAGGAAAAGACCTTATTACCATCGGTATCTTTTCCGCAATCTACTTTGTCATCAACTTTGCCTTTATGCTTCTGGGAGGTATTCACCCTGTTCTTTGGATGCTGATGCCTGGCTTTATCGCTGTGTTTGCAGGCATTCCCTTTATGCTGATGGTCGCAAAGGTTCAAAAACCGGGTGCAGTTTTCCTGATGGGGCTTATCACGGCTCTTATCTATTTTGCCACAGGACAATTTACCCTGGTGATCCTGATCTCGATGGCTTCTACTTGCATTTTGGCTGAAGTTGTCCGAATGGTGACTAAGTATAACAGCTTCAAGGGAAATTCGATTGCCTATGTGATTTTTTCTCTGGGGATGGTTGGTTCTCCCCTTCCCATCTGGTTGTTTAAGGCCGATTTCTTGGCACAGATTACAGAACAGGGAATGCCCGCTGATTATGTTGCGGCAGTTGAAGCTCTGTCATCCAATGCAATGCTAATCGTTCTGTTTGTTGCTCCAATCATCGGTGGTATCATCGGCGCATTTATTGCCAGAGGTCTGTTCAAAAAGCACTTTGTAAAGGCAGGAATTGTGTGATGAATGGGGAGGGCAAAAAACATACATTAAGGTTCGATCCACGGACGGAATTGCTTTTGTTGGTGCTGGCAAATATTGTGGCCTTTACCCAGCACTCCGTATGGGTTGAAATTACATGGGTTATTTTTCTGCTCCTGCTGATCGTTGCCTGCGGATGCCAAAAATCCGCAGGCAAACTGGCAATCGCATTTGGAATTTGTCTGGCGCTACAATACTATGTATTTCCAAACGGACCGAAAATTTTAGCCAGCAGCTTCACAATCATTGTATCTTATGCAAGAAAGATTTTCCCTTGTTTGATTGTCGGTACAATGGTATTACAGAAAACGCCCGTCCGGGAATTGATGGTTGCACTTCGGAAATGGCATATCCCGCAGGGATTGATTATTCCTTTGTCTGTAACTGTCCGATATTTTCCGGCTTTAAAAGAAGAAACCGGCTATATCCGGGATGCCATGAAGCTCCGTAATATTCATGGAGTACAAAAAATTGAATGCTTACTGGTGCCTACAATGATCTCTGCCACAACAACAGCGGAAGAATTATCCGCCGCCGCTGTTACGCGGGGGATTGAAAACCCTGCACCAAAGACAAGCATGATTGAAATGAAGCTCGGTGTGCAGGACTTTTTGTGTCTGGCAGCAGGTTTGATTTTTTGTGTGATTTCAATTACGGTAGGTTAAGGAGGTGTTCCATGTGATCCAAATTCAGGATGTATCGTTTGAATATGAGAAAGAGCAGGGAACGCTTTCCCATATTGACCTAAATATCCAACAGGGAGAATGTGTTGTCCTTATAGGGGAGTCGGGCTGTGGCAAAACAACAGTGACAAAACTAATCAACGGCTTAATCCCTCATTTTGTCGAGGGCGGCACTTTATCTGGCACAACGATTGTGAACGGTATGGAAGTGCCGAAAACAGAAATGTACCGTCTGGCAGAGCAGGTTGGATCTGTGTTCCAAAATCCGAAATCTCAGTTTTTCAATATTGACTCGGACAGCGAGATCACTTTCGGTCTGGAAAATGCGGGTGTCGAACCAAAGAAAATCAAAGAGCGCTATGAGGCCACTGTTTCCGCCCTGAAAATTCAATCGCTTTTGGGAAGAAATATTTTTTCCATGTCTGGCGGAGAAAAACAAAGTCTTGCGTTTGCCTCTGTATATGCCATGAACCCGTCCATTTTTGTATTGGACGAGCCGACGGCAAATCTGGATGCTGACGCGATTGACACCTTACGCCAGCAGATTATCCAGATCAAAAAAGAAGGACGGACGGTTGTTATTGCCGAACACCGCCTATATTTCCTGATGGATCTGATTGACCGGGCAATCTTCATTCAAAAGGGGAAAATCGTTCAGATATTTTCCGGGAATGAGTTTCGCAATCTTTCGGATGAGCAGCGTATCAGGATGGGGCTTAGAAGTCTTGTCCATCCTGTGCTGGAGCTGCCTCCTGCCGATCCGTCAGGAGCGCAGGAAGGCTTATCCGTAGAAAACCTTTCCTGTGCCTTTGATAAGCAGCCGGTATTCAGCGGTCTTGGCTTTTCTGCAAAACGAGGCGAAGTGTTGGGAATTGTCGGTCATAACGGCGCAGGAAAAACGACGATGACACGCTGCCTGTGCGGGCTTTTGAAAGAAGTGAATGGAACCGTCCGGCTGGACGGGCAAACACTGAAAGCAAAACAGCGTAATAAGGCCAGTTTTTGTGTGATGCAGGATGTGAACCATCAGCTTTTTTCAGACAGCGTATGGAACGAATGTGAACTGGCGCAGCCGGATTGTCCGCCGGAGCGGATTGAAGAAATTCTCAGGTCTTTTGATTTGCTGGATTTCAAAGACCGCCATCCGATGGCCCTGTCAGGAGGTCAGAAACAGCGCCTTGCGGTGGCAACCGCTATTCTCTCCAACAAGGATGTACTTGTCTTTGATGAGCCGACCAGTGGCCTGGACTATCACCGTATGCTGGAAGTGAGCAATATGATCCGCAAGTTGAATGATGAGAATAAAATTATCATCATTGTTTCCCATGATTTTGAGTTTTTGGGCCGGACTTGTGATAAAATATTTGATATGGAGGGATGCTCCAAAGAAAGGAGGTAGCGTCTATGCCGGAACTGCTCCAAGAAATGTATTACGGTCCCAATGTTCAAAACTTGATCGAGTCAGATGATTGCAAGGTAATGCGTTTAAGCGATAACTCCGGTGAAGGCATGATGACGCTCTATCATGTCTTTCCCGGTGTGTTTCTTATGTATAATGATTTCCACATGAAGGAGTGCGTTTCGGGTTTCCAGACAGATATGGACCTGCTTTGCATCGACCACTGCCGGGAAGGGCGCATTGAGCAGGAAGTCGGCCAGAATGCCTTTAGCTATTTAGAGGCTGGCGATCTTCGGGTGGATCGCCGCATCCATCATTCGGGCAAGGTGGAGTTTCCCCTTTGCCACTACCACGGTATTTCCATTGGCTTTCAGGTGGAAACCGCGGCAAAAGAAATTCCAGCCTATATGAAGGGCTTTTCTGTTGACCTTTACGAATTACAAAATAAATATTGCAGTGACCGTACACCTTATGTCATTCCAGGAGAACCGGCCATTGAGCATATTTTTTCCGAACTTTACAATGTGCCGGTCAAAATCAAAAAGGACTATTTCAAGATCAAAGTGCTGGAACTGCTTCTATATCTGGATGCGTTAGAGCTGTCGGGACATACAGAGGAACGTCCATATTTCTACAAGGGTCAGGTCGAAAAAATTAAGGCAATTCAATCACTTTTAACACAAGATTTGACAAAGAACTACACGCTGGAAGAACTCTCCGCAAAGTTTGATATTGCATTGACACCGATGAAAAATTGCTTTAAGTCTGTTTATGGCAGTCCGATTTTTACATACATGAGGAACTACCGAATGAACTATGCAGCGGCTTTGCTGAAATCAGATAAGTCGTTGAAGGTGGCTGATGTTGCTGGTCTTGTAGGATATGACAGTCCCAGCAAATTTACCGCTGCTTTTCATCAGACGATGGGAAAAACGCCATTGGAATATCGGAAATCAATTATCTGATTGGCACAGAAAAGGCCGCGTGGAGCGGAAGAAAAAACTGAATCATGATAAATTAAGGATGGTTAGTAGGACTTAGCCATCCTTTTTTCTTTACTGACCGAATAGAACGAAAGAGGTGAATTACTATGAAACAACAAAAAAAGAGTTGGGTCAAAACTCTACTTTCCTTTGCAGAACCCTGCAAGGGAAAGATGATCCTCTCGGTTTTATGCGCTATTTTTAGTGTCGCTGGTGGATTTATTCCGTTTTGGGCAGTTTATAAAATTCTGCTTCTGTTTATCAACCGTACTGCCACAGGAAACGATATTCTGTTATGGTGCTTGGTTGGCGTAGGCGGGTACCTGATCCGTGTGCTTTGTTTTGGTATCTCCACAATTTTGGCGCACATATCCGCGTATACGATACTGGAAGGTATTCGTCTAAAAATTGCAAATCGTCTAATGAAAGCCCCGCTTGGCGAGGTAATGAGACGGAGAATCGGTTATCTGAAAAACATCATCATGGATAAGGTGGAGGACTTAGAGCCGCCTTTGGCGCATGTAATTCCAGAACTGACTTCTAATCTGCTCCTGCCGCTGGCTATTTTCGTCTGGATGCTAGCAATAGACTGGCGTATGGGACTTTCGATTTTGATTGCTCCTGCGTTGGCTATGATTCCGATGTTCTTCCTTATGAAAAATTATAACAGCCAGTATGCAGCCTACATGGAGGCAAATAACCATGTCAACAACATTATTATCGAGTATGTAGAGGGCATTGAGGTTGTTAAGGCGTTCAACCAAAGTACCAGTTCCTACGAAAAGTTTGTAGGCGCTGTGAAGTCCTTTAAGGATTTTACTCTCAACTGGTTCAAAAGCACATGGAAAACCATGAATTTAATGATGGCGATTATGCCGACTACCTTGCTTGGGGTACTCCCTGTTGGTTTGCTGCTGGTGCGTGGTGGAAGTATTACTCCCGCTGAACTTGCAATGGGAATTATCCTCTCACTTAGTATTGTGGGGCCACTGATGAAAGCTACGACCTTTATCAACGAAGCAAAATCTATGGAGTATGCGGTTGAAGCAGCAAATAAGCTTTTGAATCTTCCAAATTTGCCGGATTCCGGGGAATTTGTTCCAATCAATCATACCGATATTGTCTTGCAGGATGTGTCCTTTTCTTATGACGGTACAACACAAAATGAAGTGTTGCATGGTATCAGCTTAAATATGCCACAGGGGAGTTTCACTGCACTGGTCGGACCGTCTGGAGGAGGAAAATCAACGGTGGCTCGCCTGATTGCACGGTTTTGGGATGTAACTGGTGGCAGCATCTCCATTGGCGGCAAAAATATAAAAGAGCTTTCAATTCACCAGCTTTCTGAATTGGTCAGCTTCGTGACACAGGACAATTTCCTGTTCAACTGCTCGCTCAAAGAGAACATCCGCCTGGGTAATCCAAATGCTACGGATGAGGAAGTATATGCCGCCGCAAAAGCGGCTTGCTGCGATGATTTCATTGCTCGGCTGGAAAAAGGATATGATACCCCTGCCGGTGATGCCGGCAAGCGGCTATCTGGCGGAGAAAAGCAACGAATTGCTATTGCGAGAGCAATCTTGAAAAATGCGCCTATTGTGATTTTGGATGAGGCAACTGCCTTCACTGACCCGCAGAATGAAGATAAAATCCAGAAATCCATCATGGCCCTTTCCAAAGGAAAGACCCTGCTGGTGATTGCACATCGTCTGTCTACCATTCAAAACGCAGATCAGATTGTTGTTCTGAAAAAAGGGCAGATTGTTGACTGCGGAAAGCAGGGGGAACTCTTGGAACGCTGCCCGCTTTATGCAGATATGTGGCAGGCGCATATTGGCGCAAAGAACTGGTCTGTGGGCGAGAAAAAGGAGGTGGCTGGTAATGTTTAAGTCAATGAAACGCATTATTCGATGGGCTGGCAAGTACAGAGGTCGTCTTTATCTTGGCTCTGTATTCTCTTTTTTCAGTAGTTTATCTACAGCCATCCCGACAATGGCTGCTGCTTATGCGCTGGATAAATCTATTCAGGCATATTGGGCGCATACCACAATTGACGCTTCTTTGATCTGGAAAATGCTGTGGATTATTGTTGGCTCTATTGCGTTGAATTTCCTGTTTTCTTATCTACGGGCAATTTTGCAGGAAAGTATCGGCTATGAAGTTGCCGCAGGACAACGCATCCACTTGGGGGACGTTCTGAAACGGGTTCCCCTTGGGTACTTTTCACAGAACAGTGTCGGTGACATTCTGGCCGGAGTTACCACGGAATTATCTACTTTGGAATTACAGGGCATGAAAATGGTGGATGTCATCATCAACGGTTATGCAAAATTTATTGCCATCGTTTTATGCCTGATCTTCTTCAGCCCTGTTGCGGCGGTTATTTCCATTGTCGGCGTTGCTCTTTCGGCGCTGGCTTTGCAGGGGATTAGCAGACACAGTGAAAAAACCGCTGCAACAACCCATAAAGCAATGGAAGATATGTCCGGCGCAGCGATTGAATACATCCGGGGGCTTTCCATTGTGAAGTCCTTTGGACAGGAAGGTGCTTCTATTGAGAATTTTCGTAATGCCAGTAAGGAATTGAAAGATATTCACATCAAGGTAGAAAAGGGCTATACACCATATAACTGCCTACACCTGTTTGTGTTGAAGCTGGCATCTATGGGGATCGTCTTGGTATGCGCGTGGCAAGCATTGCAAGGGCAAATGAGTATATCTGTTTTTCTGATGTTTGTTCTTTTCTCCTTTGTTCTTTTTGGCAGCGTGGAAAATATCAATGATGCTGCGCACACTCTTGGGGTTATTGATTCTGCCATGAACAAGTTGGAAGCATTAGAGAATGTAAACTATATCGACCAGGATGGCACCGATATAAAACCGGCAACCTATGATATTGAGTTTAGGGATGTTTCTTTCGGATATGACAGCCGGATTGTTCTGCATGACCTGAACTTCAAAATTCCGCAAAATAGCACAACGGCCATCGTGGGGCCATCTGGCAGCGGAAAATCTACGCTGTGTAACCTGATTGCCCGTTTCTATGATGTGAACAGCGGAACGATTACCATTGGTGGAACGGATATTCGCCGATTTACCTGCGATAGCTTGCTAAAAAATATCAGTATGGTTTTTCAGAATGTCTATTTGTTCCGGGATACCATCAAGAATAACATTAAATTCGGCAGCCCGGACGCTACGGATGAACAGATTATCGCCGCCGCAAAAGCAGCCCGCTGTCACGACTTCATAATGGCTTTGCCGGACGGTTATGACACAGTGATTGGTGAAGGGGGTTCTTCGCTTTCCGGCGGTGAAAAGCAAAGAATTTCTATCGCCAGGGCGATGCTCAAGGATGCTCCCATTGTTATCTTGGATGAGGCAACCGCAAGTATTGATCCAGAGAATGAGCATTTGATCCAAGAAGCGATTTCTGCTCTAACACACGGTAAAACTATTATTACGATTGCCCATCGTCTGGCCACGATTGAGAACGCCGACCAAATCCTTGTGATTGATGGCGGAACTGTAGCTCAGAGGGGTACGCATAAGGAACTGCTGCAACAGGAAGGGACTTATAAAAAGTTCATCCAGATCCGCGAACAAGCCGAAGGCTGGCGAATACAGTAAGGGAGGTCTTGATGAAACTTCATGCGTCCGGGGAGGACTACCTGGAAACCATCCTTGTTCTCCAAAAGAAACTCGGTATGGTACGCTCCGTAGATGTGGCCCGGCACATGGAGGTGTCAAAGCCCAGCGTGTGCCATGCAGTGGCTACCTTGCGGGACGGCGGCTTTCTTATGATGGACGAAGATCACTTTCTCCATCTGACCGATGTGGGCCGGGAAGTGGCGGAGCAGATCTACGAAAAGCACCGCTTCTTTACCGACCGGCTGATCGAGGCCGGCGTAGACCCGGAAACGGCGGAAAGGGACGCCTGCCGGATGGAGCATGTCATCAGCCAGGAGTCCTTCGAGCGTCTGCGCGATGCCTATAAAACCAAAAAGGAATGATCCGCCCGCATAGCAAACGGGTAAAACAGTAACGCGGCCGGGCACATCGAACCCGGCCGCGTTATTCGTCTTTTTGAAATGCTTCCGCCTGTTTGCAAAGCGCAATATATTTTTCAATTTCCGCCTCACTTTTCCCGGCAAAGAAGTCTACAACTGTTTTTGAAACCGTCTGATTTACCATGTCTGGAAAAATGGCAGCATCCACGCTGATATTTAACTCTTTGGCGACAAGAGCCACCGTTTCAAATTTGGGGTTACTCTGGCAGGTTTCCAAATCTATGATTGTACGGGCGTTCATATTGAGCCGTTCAGCCAATTTTCTCTGTGTCAAATGCTGCCGCTTACGTTCTGACCGCACTTTCCATGCAAACAAGTCAAGAGGATTGTTCACTATACATCACCTCTACCTCATTGTAGGGTGTGCTATCGCTCATATAAATAACCATATAACTCATATTGTGTGAGTTATAGCTCATAATTTGAAGCAAAGAGCTATATGGATAAGAGTATCAAAATAAAGGAGCGCAAAATAAAATGGGGCTTACCGCCCACTCGAAAAGCCCTAACACCAATTAAAAAAATATTCAAATAACGTAGGGGCGAGCCATACTCATAGAAGTGAGTTGTGGCTCGCTTTTTATATACTTCAATTCACATCCGATAAAGCCCCGCATTTTGACAACCTACGATTGGGTATCGGATGCCGTTCTCCGCCTCGTTTTGCTCCGGCCTATAAACCCGAACAGAACGAAAGGAACAATTCTATGAACGGCAGGAAAAATTTTCATACCAATCTTAAAAATCAGCCAAATGAACCCGTTGGTGAACGAGTAGTGAGCGAAAGGGGAAGAAAAGAGCTGCCTCCCAGCACGAGGGTAGGTGAAAACTTGAAACTAAACCGCTACTACGAACACAAGCAGCACGCCTTTGACAGCTATTGCAAAAAGGTGTTGAAATGCGAGGCATGTAACGGCTATCGGCAGATCAGCCGTCATCAAAAACGTTTTGCATCTTTGGAAGAACTGTCCGAGGCAGATGTGGCCCAGCTTGCAGTTTACGATCGTTACTCATGGGAGTATACGGCTTTTCCCGTGGGAAATGCTGTTGTGCTAATCGAGAACGACCGATTGGCCACAGCACTTCTACGGCTGTCACCAAAAGACCGGGAAATTTTTATGATGCACTGGTTTCTATGGATGACAGACGAACAGATAGCAAAGTGCATGGGCATGGCCAGAAGAACGGTCAATACTCGCAGGTATAAAGCCTATCGGCTGCTGAAAAAGCTGATGGGAGGTGAAGCGGATGACTAAATCTGCGCACACACGGGCATCGCTGCTTCCTTACCCGATAATCGCTGCCGCTGTTGCAGGAGACGCCGAAGCAGTGAGCCGGGTAGTCCGGCATTATTCTAGCTACATTGCTGCACTGTCAACTCGGACGAGCTATGGCTCTGACGGCTATCCTCGTCTGCAAGTTGATGAAGAACTGCGCAATCGTCTGGAAGCAAAACTGATAATTGCTATCCTTGATTTTGACTTAACCTGATTCAACGTAGGCATCGTGTGCTGTTCCCCTTTCCATACGGTGCCTTTTCTAGTTCTTTGACAAAGAAAGCCCGCAGGACAATGGCGGTGCATCATAGAGCAAACGGATACGTTGCTGTCTGTATCGAGCCGGACGGTAGGTGCGCCACGATGCTTTTCTCTGAAAAGTGGAGCGATCACCACCACGCCGCAATGCAAGCGCGGCTGCTTGCGGGCCATGACATACAGGCAGGCTGATACTCCCTTACCGTCAAAGTCCGAGCGTTCAGAGCGTCGCAGGCAATGAGTAGGGCTGCATGAGGAATGCAGGGGTGAGATTCCCGTGGGTTGCTGCCAGCAGCCATCCGTTGGCTCATTTTTTGATTTTTAAGAAAGGGGATTTTTACGATGCAAGCGAAAAAGACAAACCCTGAAAAAACAAAAAATCCAGAGATGCTTACTCTGGATTCGACTTATCGTATTGGCAATCGCTCCTTTATCGTTGAGCCGGTGTTCAAAGAAGAAAGCTCCCAGACCTTAGGAGAAGTTCTTCTCCGGCTGATGAAATCCGAAAGCGAAAAATTATAATGACCTTTCGGGAGGCAGCGGACAGAGAAAGCGGATTGTGTTATAATATAGGTGTACAAGTGAATTTGCTATTCGACTGTCCCAAGAAAGGAGCGAGTATGAAACAGTCGAGTAACAAGAAATCCCGTGAAGCAACCGCTTTTCTCTATGAGCGTCTTTCCCGTGATGATAATTTGGAGGGCGAGAGTTACAGCATCGGCAACCAAAAGAAACTGCTCACCAAAGTTGCAAAGGAAAAAGGCTATACCAATCTGGTTCACTTTCTGGATGATGGCATTTCCGGCGTGACCATGAACCGTCCCGGTTTCGTTGAAATGATGCAGCAGCTTGAACAAGGAAAAGCCTCTGCTGTGTTCGTCAAAGACCTTTCCCGTCTGGGCCGAAACTATATCGAGGTCGGGCGGCTGACAGAAGAATTTTTCCCAGACCATGACATCCGACTTGTTGCCGTTTCGGACAACATCGACACGGCCGAGGGAGAAAACGAACTGGCACCCATCCGAAACCTGTTCAATGAGTGGTATGCCCGTGACATCAGCAAGAAACGCCGTATCAGTAATAAAATCAAAGGCAACTCCGGCGAACCGATGGGACTTCCTCCCTATGGATATATCAAGGACCCGAACAATCCCAAGCATTGGGTCATTGATGAAGAAGCTGCACAAGTTGTCCGGCGCATTTTTGATATGACGTTGGAGGGCTTTGGCACGGAACAGATTGCCACCCAGTTTGAAAAGGAAGGCATCCTGACGCCGCAGGCCTACTGGATTCAGAAAGGCATCGGCCGTCCCGGAAAGACCAAGACGCGCCCCGCCACCAAGTGGAATGGCTCCACGATTACCCATCTTCTGTACCAGCAGGAGTATTGTGGTGATGTTCTGAACTTCAAAACCTACTCCAAGTCCTACAAGAATAAGAAGCGGATTCATAACGACCCGGAAAATTGGGTTGTGTTCCAAAATATTCACGAGCCAATTATTGAACGTGCCGTGTTTGAGCAGGTACAGCAGAAGCGCGGAAAAATGCGCAAACGCCGTACCAACAACGGAGAACACAATATGTTCTCTGGCTTGCTTGTCTGCGCAGACTGCGGCTGCAATCTGCATTTCCACTTCAATCAGGGCAACCCGGAAATCAAGTATTTCAACTGCTCCAACTACAAGGGCAACCGTGGCACCTGCCAATCCACCCACTACATCAGGGTAGACTTTCTGGAAGAAGTGGTGCTGGGCGAGATTCGGCGGCTGACCAAGTTTGCCAGCCTCTATGAGGACGACTTTTTGAAGGCTATTATCGGGCACTCCCAGCAGGCGGACGAAGCCGACCGCAAGCTGAAAGAGAAAGAGTTGAAAGCACTCCTTGCCCGTGATGAAGAACTGGACGGCCTTTTTGAGCGCATCTATGAGGACAATGTTTCCGGCAAAATCTCTGACGAGCGCTTTTCCAGAATGTCCCGGAGATATGAGGACGAGCAAAAGGAGCTGACCGAGAAAATCAAACAGCTCCGCTCCGAAATCGAAAAGCAGAGCAGCCGTACTATGACAACGGATATGTTCATCAGTCTGGTTCGCAAGTACACCAGAGCAAAAAAGCTGACACCCCGGATGCTGAATGAACTGGTTGAAAAAATCGAAGTGTTCAATGCAGAAAAGGTCAACGGTGTGTGGGAGCAGCGGCTCCGCATTCACTACAACTGCGTGGGCACCATCGAGATTCCAAGCGCACTTCCTTTGCCGACACCCGATGTGTCGGTGAATACAAGAAAAGGCGTAGTTGTGAACTACGCCCCCTGTGATGTCGCTATTTAGCAAATAAAAAATGACGAATGCTCTTTGACAGCTAAATGCTGTAAGAACATTCGTCATGATGCGGATAACAGGACTTGAACCTGCACGGTTGCCCACTGGTACCTAAAACCAGCGCGTCTGCCAATTCCGCCATATCCGCATATTCAATCATATTTTCATCCTGTCTGATGATAAAAAAATAACGGAAAGCAAATGCTTTCCGCTAATGAGGCATCGGGGATTCGAACCCCGGACAACTTGATTAAAAGTCAAGTGCTCTACCGACTGAGCTAATACCCCATAAAAAGGACTGGGCTAGCTGGATTCGAACCAGCGAATGCAGCAGTCAAAGTGCTGTGCCTTACCGCTTGGCGATAGCCCAATGGGCGAAGGGTGGATACAGGGATTCGAACCCTGGGCCTCCAGAGCCACAATCTGGCGCGCTAACCAACTGCGCTATACCCACCACAACGTGCCTGAAGGGATTCGAACCCCCGACCCACGGCTTAGAAGGCCGTTGCTCTATCCAGCTGAGCTACAGACACATGCTCTCTTCTCAGAGAAGCGGGTGATGGGAATCGAACCCACGTATCCAGCTTGGAAGGCTGGTGTTCTACCATTGAACTACACCCGCATGCTTGCGGTAATAAGTTTACAGCAGTCGGGGTGACAGGATTCGAACCTGCGGCCTCCTGGTCCCAAACCAGGCGCTCTAGCCAAACTGAGCCACACCCCGATGTACCATTTACTTATGGTTTTTATTAAGTTGTTGTCGTCTTCGTTTGTGTTTCGTTTTCGTTTCCTGCCTGACGACAAGTGATATTATATTATAGCAATCTACAAATGTCAACACCTTTTTTGAATTTTTTTAAAAAAACTTTTTTTCACGTTTTTTCCGCCTATTTAAAGGTTTTCTTGTCATTTGCGACTGGCTTATGGTATCATGAAACCATAATTAAAGTCAAGAAAAAAAGCAAATAATAAGGAGATGTTTTTACATGGATATAAAATTATTTCAGCAGAAGCTTAATGACATCTGTGCCATCGCTGAGGAAAACAATAAGCAGCTCTCCCAGCAGCAGATCCGTGACCATTTCGATGAATCGGATCTGAGCACTTCACAGCTTGTAAAGATCCTGCAGTATCTCAAATTAAAAGGGATCACCATCGAAGGCGCCGATGAAGGCACCGGTGCTGCCAGAGCAGATGCTGTTTCATCCGAATCCAGCGACAAAGAAGAGCTTCCGGGTACCCGTGCTGCTCTTACTGCCGAGGAACAGGCTTATCTCAGTGACTATATGGAAAGCTTTTCCCCGGAGGGACTTGATCCGGATGATCTCGCGTCCCTCTTTCAGGCCTTTGCAAAGGGAGACACTGCTGCCGAAGGTGCACTGACACAGTTCTACATGGCTCAGGCAGCCCAGATGGCCGCTGAACTGAACTGTGAGGAAATCCACCTGGCTGATCTCATTCAGGAGGCAAATCTGGCCCTTCTGGCGTCTCTCAAAGAGACAGACCCACAGGAGAAAAACGATGCCTGGATGCGTGGTCGTATCCGCAGTGGGATCCTTCATGCCATTGAGGAACAGACACAACAGAAATTCCGTGACGACTATCTGGTATCCAAGGTAGAAAACCTGGAGGCTGCGGTTAAAGAACTCACAGACGATGATGACGCCACCAAATTCACCATTGATGAGCTTGCCGTGATCCTGGATATGAATGTGGATGAGATCCGGGATGTACTTCGCCTTACCGGAGATGATAAATAAAACTTTCTTCATATTCTTCACAAAAACGGGTCTGACATAGCTTGTCAGACCCGTAATCTTAATATTCTTTATGCTTTTTCTTCCCGTTTCAGCTCCGCCGGTTCTGCCAGATGGATCTTTCCTTCCCGAAATATGTGGATAAATACCTCCGCCATATCCGGATCGAACTGTTTTCCTTCCTCTTCTCTTATGATCCGAAGAGCTTTTTCCACTGGCATCAGTTCTTTATAACAACGTTTGGATGTCATGGCATCAAAGGAATCTGCGATGCAGAGGATCCTTGCAGATGCCGGGATATCTTCTCCCGCGATCCTCCTTGGATAGCCGTTTCCGTCATAACGTTCGTGATGACCGATAACCGCAGGGATAACATAATCCAGCGACGGAAGGTGACGGATGATCCCGATGGACGCTTCCACATGACCTTTCATGATCTCATACTCTTCATCCGTAAGCTTGCCTTCTTTATTCAGGATATGCTCCGGGATCCCGATCTTTCCAACATCATGAAGAAGCGCCGCCTGACGGATGATCTCCACCATTTCCGTTGTATAGTTCAGCGCCTTCGCAAGACTTGTTGCGTAATAAGCCACATTGTTGGAATGTCCGAAGGTATAATGATCTTTGGTATCAATGGCTGCAGTCAGCGCATAGATCGTGGATTCATAGGACTGATAAATATGTTCATGATCGGATTTCTTACCCGCATTTTCTGCATCCAGGCTTTCCTTCAGCATGGTGTCAAAAATCTCGATGCCGTTTTTACCGCTGCGCTTTACATGATATACTGCCAGGTCCGCATTATCCAGAAGTTCCTTTGCTGAGCGTGCCGCATAAGGCGCCGCACTGATCCCCACGCTTACCGTAAGGATCTTCAGCTTGTAGTCTGCAGAATCGTTGCGCATATGCAGGATCTGCTTCTGTATGGATTCTGCCAGATTTCTGGCGGAAAAAATATCGTAATTTGGCATCAGGACCGCAAATTCCTTGGCACTGTGACGTGCCACATATCCCTGTTCTCCCACACTTGCCTGGATGATATCTGCCACCTTTCGAAGTGCAACATCTCCCTGCTGATTTCCGTACAGCTGATTGTACAGCTTGAAATCATCAATATTGAACAGGATCAGTGCAAGCGAACCCTCTTTATTTTTTTCGTATTCCTCATCCAGGATCTCATAAAAATATTTCCGGTTCAGAAGGCCCGTCAGTTCATCGGTCCTTGCCTCAGTCCATGCCGCCTCATAAAGTCTGGCATTTTTGATGGCAATAGAAGCTACTGAGCTGACCGAAGACAGCATGGCAAGGTCATTATGGTTCAGATTCCTGTGTCCGTCACCGGAAATCGCAATGATCCCGGCCAGATCATCATTTTGTCGAAGACCTGCACAGTATTCGATACCCAGCTCTGAAAACATATGTTTCTCCGACTCCCACATGGATTTGTAGGCTGTGGAAGAACGAAAATCCCGGATCACCACACAGTCCTCATTTCTGGTAAGCCAGGTGACCACCGGATTATCCGCTTTCAGCGAAAAGGTCAGATCGTTCAACGGACGGTTGCTGTAAACAGCCTGATATTCCCCTGATTTTTTGTCTCTCAGACAAATATAGATCCGTCCTGCATTGGTAGTTTCCTTCAGCACATTTACCGTATTGCGCAGGATCTCTCCTACCCGGAGTGTCCTGGATACTGACTGGCTGAAATCTTTCAGCTCCTGAGACTGCTGGATCTCTTTTTTGATAAAAACATTGTTCATCAGACATTTCCACAGCACTGTGACCAGCCATGCAGATATGAGAAAAACGAAAGAAAAGATCAGCACATGATACTCACTGGCTGCAGGGAGCAACATTCGGATATAACTCATCAGGTACGGTGAAAGATTGATAAACAGTACTACCGTCAGGACCACGCCCACACCAAAGCAAACCCCATCTGACGCAAGACGGCGCATCTGGAACAGCCGTCTTCTGGTCAGTGCATAAAGCATCAGGACAGCATTGATCAGACCGCTGACAATATCAATGGGGAATCCGGAAAATGCCGGCACTGCCAGCGCAAGGTTTCCCACAAAAATGATCAGTATCCCCACAAGGATCGGTTCGATCTGTTTGCGGTATCCGGGATGTCTCCGGCATCCGCGGTACATGGTAATAAAAATCTGGATAATGGTGATTCCTGATACCACAAAGAACAGAAGGAACCAGGGTGTGATCTTATAAACAAAATGCGCACCACCGTTTTTACGGATCAGATCTGGCCAGCGCAGGATGATCCCGCCCGGGATGTTGATCACAAAAAGCAGCATCATCAAAAGCAATGGGATCTTGCTTTTTCTGCCCATACGCACTCCCATGAATTCGCTGATGAACACATAGTAAAAATATGGCAGAAACAGGATTCCTGCCAGAGACACATAATACCACAGGATGTACGAGGGGCCTGCTTCCATACGCATCAGAAAAGAGCCCAGCGTCCAGCAGAGCATTCCTCCCAGCACACACATGAAACTGTTGATGATCCGGCTGCGCTTACCAGCCAGAAGAGTCAGTATCATAAATGTATAGAAAAAAACTGAAATGATTGAAAATGATATATAGCTTTCCATAGTTACTTCCTCATATTCCCTAATCCGATCTCATCCTGCAGTCTCAAAAGTTCCGCCACCTCATAATAAGGAGTGCTCATATGCCGTGGTTTCCGTCCTTTTCTGGACTCATACAGATGAAAGGTACCACAGCGCAGGATGGTCACCACAAGGGGATCCATTCCCAGGATTTTCTTCAGATCCCGGTAATCCTGATCGATATATTTGAAATACGTGGTCAGAAGTTCTTTCAGAATATCCGTGCTCATAGCCTGATACATCAGCGCTTCTTTTTTTACTTCTATATAAAGATGCAGATATGGGCGTTTTTTCTCATTATATT
The DNA here is from genome assembly GCA_900554535.1 of uncultured Oscillospiraceae bacterium. GTDB lineage: Bacteria > Bacillota > Clostridia > Oscillospirales > Acutalibacteraceae > Caproicibacterium. The sequence goes on from USIA01000001.1 coordinate 48,582, forward strand.
CTTTCACTGCGATCCAATCCGTAACCGGCTGCCCGGACAGCTGGATCACACTTTTGATACCATTTTCCGAAATCCTGGTAAAGCCTGCGATATCAATGATCCACGGAACACGGTCTATGTACTCAAATCTTGGGATCTGTGTCCGGTCCTCCTGGTTGGTAAGACCCACGCACCGATACATATCTCCCACACGGTACCTGGCAAAGGCTCCGCCCTTCAACACAGTGATCACAAGCTCATATTTCTCCCCGGGAACAACCTCATCCATAAGATAGGTCGGAGGAGTGAACGTGGGATCCTCATAATTATGGAGCATATCCTTTTCGGTGATAAATTCATAAAAGCAGGTATCCGGGAAAAAGTACATTCCGTTCCTGGTCCAGGTCTCGGTTCCTATAATGGAAGGTTCCGTTCCTGCAAAAAGCTCCATGGGCCGAACTCCCCACATTTCCTCCAGATCATCCTTATAGCACTGGTTGTCGGTTCCTGCCACCATAAATCCCTTCAGGTGAAAAAGGTCTTTCGGAAGAAGCTCCCGTTTCTCCTTCTTACAGATCTTTTTGGCATTCAGGATCCTTTTCAGCATCTTTGGTTTATACTGCAGAAGTTCCGAAAAGGAGATTTTGCTTTTTCCTGATGATACGCTTCCGGTGAGGCTCTGGCTTACTGCATAGGCCACACTTCCAAGTCCGAAGAAAAATTCCACGTCCTGTTTCATGGCCATCTTGAAGCCCTCTTTATTCCGCTCACCAAAGCTCATATTTACCGCATCTTCCACTTCCGGAAGAAAACGGATGTCGATATCTTCTTTCAGCGCCAGTGGAAAAAGGCCGGTAGCAAAAGGCAGCGGTGCCAGTCCGTAAAGGATCTTGTCCGTTTCCTCCACATCAAATTTGCCCTTTTCACGGCTTGTAGCCAATATGAGGCAGGCAACTACATTGTTCCTGTAGGTATCCAGCATACTTCTTGTGTATGGTGCTACCTTTATCGGATGGCGTCCGCCTTCCCAGGTCGTCTGTATCCAGATGATCGGATTCCCCGGAAGAGTTTCACTTCTCTTCTGGAGGAGCATATCCGCATAATCCTCATAAGTGGTAAGAGGTACCAGCCGACGGAACTCATCGATCCCGGATGGTCTCCTGCCCTTCAGAATGCTTTTGCCCAGTTCACAGTCTGACCAGAGCTGGATCTGCTCTTCCATCAGGCGATTCTGGATCTTCATGTAATCCTGCATTGTCAGATCAAGAAATCCGCAATATTCTTTCCAGATAGCATCATACTGCTGTTTTCGAAGCTTTTCGCCAAGACTCACCGCCTTTTCCCCCCTTTTCGCCATGTTTTTATGCAGGCAGCTGTACTGTTTCGGTCTGGGATCAGAAAGGGAGTTGTCTGCTGATACGCTCCGTAATTACTGAATGTTTCCGGAAACACGATCCTGTCCTGGTAAAAAATGTACAATATGTTCCACACGATAAGGACCCCAAAAGCCCCAAGTGCCTTCCCGGATCCCAGAAATCCGGCCAGGCAAAAATAAAATCCGGCGAACCACAGAACGCCAGGATGTCGGCAGAGTGCATAAACACCCTCTGTATAGGCCAGCCTTTCATGATTTTCTTTGACATATGTCTCATCAAAGGGCAGCGCAAAAAACAATGTATAGATCAACAGTCCCAGAAACAGAATCGCTGCTGTCAGAAAAACAGCAGAAATAAAAAAAGAACTTCCCCGCCGCGGCCAGCAGCTCCGGATCACCAGACCTGTTGACACTGCGATCAGGAAACATCCTATGCTAAAAAACGGATGAAGAAAGCTTTTTTTCAATCGGATACTGTTATGATCATACAGGAAGCAGCATAAAAAGCCGATACTCCCTATAATAACCGCAGTCATCTGTATTTTCCCCCTTCATTTATGTAAAGCGGACCTTCTCATTCCGCTCTGCTGCATTCTCAGGAACGAGACCCATTCATGGTCAGTACCCTAAAGAATGCTCTATATTACTAGAAAACAACTACTTGTTCATTATATAGCACATAGCTGACTTTCGCAATCGTTTTTGACTAATATATGCTGAATATTGGCACAAATTTTATCAATTATGACAGTTTATTTGTTTTTTCTTCCGGAATCAGAGGTAACGGATCTCTACGTGCATTTCGCCCTTTCCATCTGTCTCCATTACTGCATAGCTTGGACGGCGTCCCCGTTGTCTGGGATAAGCCAGACTTCCGGGATTTACCAGAAGCACACCTGATTCCTTTTCAACAACCGGTACGTGGATATGTCCGAAAAAAGCCGCATTGCATCCCCTTGAGCGGGCAGCTTCTGCCAGCTGATCAAAGGCCATGGATACACCGTAGTAATGACCATGAGTTACCAGGATCTTATTTCCCTCGACCTCGATCACATCTTCTCTCGGAAGATCCGAGAAAAAATCATTATTTCCGGACACAATACTGCAGGGACATTCTGCAAGGGCTTCGATATAAAATTCTCTGCCTTCCACATCTCCACAATGTACCAGCATGTCAAAAGGAGCCTCCCGATTTATCGCGATCTCCAGGTTTTCATCTCTTCCGTGAGTATCGCTTACGATCAGCACCTTCATACAAGCTCTTCCTTTATAAGGCAAAGAGCTTTTCCACGATGGCTGATCCTGTTCTTTTCTTCCATGGAAAGCTCTGCGGAAGTACAGCCATATTCCGGAAGATAAAAGATCGGGTCATAGCCAAAGCCATTCTCCCCTTTTTCCTCGTAGCCGATGCGGCCTTCCATGGCAGCACGGACTGTCTTTCTTCTGCCATCCGGGAAAACTGCCGCAATAGCACATACAAAACGTGCAGTACGTTTCTCATCGGGTACACCTTCCAGACGCTGGATCAGGTTTGCGTTTTTAATATGATAAGAAGTATCCTCACCCATATAGCGTGCGGAATAGATTCCCGGCTCTTTGTTCAGATAGTCGATCTCCAGACCGGAATCATCTGCCAGAACGATCTCGCCGGTCATTTTACTGATGGCTTCTGCCTTGATCATGGCATTTTCTTCAAAGCTTTTTCCGTTTTCTTCAATATCCGCATGGATCCCGGCATCCTTCAGGGAAAGGATCTCCAGGGAAGGATCCGCAAGTATCCTTCGGATTTCCTTCATTTTATCCTCGTTTCCGGTAGCAAAAATGATCTTTTTCATTCTTTAATACTTCCTTTCTTCGGCGGACGTGGTCCAAGAAACTGGTAATAGTAGGTTTTCATCATTCCGTTATAAATCTTACGGTTTTTATCTGCCTTTCGGCCGATGTCATTCTCTGCCTTGTCATAGGCAGTGATCAGATACATGGACCAGCGATCCAGCCCCTTATAGCTTTCACCGATCTCACGGTACAATGCAGGGAGATTGGATTTTTCTTCGATCCGCTCACCATATGGCGGATTTGTCACGATAAAACCAAAGGGTTTGGAATGGCGGAGTTCACTGACTGGGCGCTGCTGGAAATGGATCAGCCTGTCCACTCCTGCCATTTTTGCGTTGGCGCGCGCTGCCTTAATGGCAGCTGCATCAATATCAAAGCCCTGGATATCGGTTTCAATATCAAGATTTACACGTTCTCTGGCTTCTTCTCTTGCATCCTCCCAGCATTCCTTCGGTATCAGATGCTCCCAGCTCTCGGCCAGAAAATGACGGTTCAGTCCCGGTGCCATATCCGCTGCCATCATTGCCGCCTCAATGGGAAAGGTACCGCTTCCGCAGAACGGATCGACAAGAATACGGTCCTTTTTCCAGGGAGTAAGCATCAGAAGAGCGCTGGCAAGAGTCTCGGTAATAGGTGCCTTGACAGTCATCTGGCGATACCCTCTCTTATGAAGGGATACTCCTGAGGTGTCGATCCCGATCAGAGCTACGTCTTTCATAAAGGCCACACGGATAGGAAATTCCGGACCATCTTCCGGAAACCAGGAAATCCCGTAGATGCCTTTGAGACGCTCTACAATGGCTTTTTTCATAATGGACTGGATATCAGATGGACTGAAAAGCTTACTTTTGATGGAGTTTGCCTTGGCTACCCAGAATTTACCGTTTTTCGGTATGTAATTCTCCCATGGGAGAGCCTTGGTCTTTTCAAAAAGCTCATCAAAAGTCTCGGCCTTTACTTCGCCTATTTTCAGAAGCACACGTTCTGTGGTACGAAGGAACAGATTGGCGTCTGCCACACCCTGGGCATCAGCCTCAAAGGTTACTCTTCCGTCTTCCACCCTGGTCACTTCATAGCCAAGATCCAGTATTTCACGCTTCAGCACCGCCTCTGTTCCAAAATGACAGGGCGCCGTTAATTCCCACAGATTCATAAAGTGATCTCCCGTACTGTATTTCCTTCAAAATCTTTAATGGTAAAAATTCCGTTCTCAAGGATTGCATAGGTCGGCGGGTTACCTTCCTTTGGAATGGATACGGAACCTGGGTTCAGAAGGATATAATTCCCCATATTTTCTGCCTTCAGCACATGTGTATGGCCGTGGATCAGAATGTCTCCGTCCATCATCGGCGGAAGATTATCCTTATTATAGATATGACCGTGTGTGGCGTACATCGTTTTTCCTTCGATGGCAAGGATACAGTAATCTGCCATAACCGGGAAGTCCAGGACCATCTGATCCACCTCTGCCTCACAGTTTCCGCGTACTGCATAGATCTGGTTTTTTCTCTCATTTAAAAGGCGGATGACTTCCTTTGGTGCGTATTCCTTCGGAAGGTCATTTCTTGGTCCGTGATAAAGCAGATCTCCCAGAAGCACCAGTCTCTCCGCCTTCTCCTTGTCATATGCTTCCAGCATTTTCCGGCAGTAATATGCCGAACCATGTACATCGGACGCAAACATATATTTCATAAGCTTTTCTCCTTGTAATTTGTGTTGTTTTTTATCTCTGTTCTTTACATTATCATGATTTCCTTTAAAATACAAGATTTGTTACAGATATGCATTCGCAATCTATTTTGATATCGTCCGCTTTTTTTATCCGCGCACAAGATTTCTCCCTCTGTAGGCTGCAAATCCACCGATCACGGACCTGGTACGACAGCCCTGTCTTGCCAGGCTCCGGGCAGCCTGCATGCTGGCGCCGCCGCGGTCGCAGTAAAATATCAGCAGCTTATCTTTGGGAAAACGATATTTCTGATCCTGTTTTTTCTCAAGATATTCCTCCAGCTCTCTGTATGGAATATTTACCGCGTTCCGGACATGTCCCCTTCTGTAGGCAGCAGGATCCCGGAGATCTATGATAACAGCGTCGCTGCGCTCCACATAATAATCCAGCATTTTTGCAGAGATAGTTTCGATCTGAAACATGGAAAAAATCTCCTCTTTTTGGTATATTATATGGAAGCTTCCGGGTGAATGTTCCCTTATATGTATTTAAGCGGGAAAAGCCATCTCTGACTTTTCCCGCTTTTCTTATCCTTTAATATCTGTCAGAGCCTCTGTCCTTCTCAGAATCATATTCATCGGAAATTTTGTTTCCGTAGCTGCTTTTGGAACTGTTTCTGGAAGAATTTCCCGAACTGTTCTTAGAGCTGTTTTTTCCGCAGTTTCTGGAAGCACTTTCCCCGTGATTTTTTCCTGCATAATTAGACTCATTTCTGTCTGTTTCGTAATTTTTCGCCATTTGAATTACCTCCTGATGAAGTTGATTTTACGGCTTTCCGAAGCTTTCTGCCGCTTTTTATTACAGGAAATAGTATCCCAAAAAGTTTGGAGATTATTCGCCAAAATCATATTGCTTTTTTTTCCAGTTTATATTATAATCATTCTTGTAAAAAGAATTTACCCTTCAAAAATTTTTTTTACATAACCCCTTATTTAATTATTTATACTCCCCTCGAAACACCCGGTAGCTCCCCTACCGGGTGTTTCTCTATACAAAAACAAGCCGCCGGATGACGATCACAGTCGCTCCGGCAGCTTGTTTTTTATCCGTTGATCGGATTTACATGCACCATACAGTGCTTTACATCTTTGAATTTATTCTCGATCGTATGATGTACATTTTCCGCAATATCATGTGCATCAAAAAGGGAAATACTTCCATCTGCTGCGATCTCGATATCCACATACATCTTGGATCCGAAAAGACGGGTTTTAAGAAGGTCTACTCTTCTGACGCCCGGTACCTTGAGGATCTCTCTCTTCATGAATTCCTCAGTTTTTGCATCACAGGAATGATCTACCATCTTGTCAATGGCATCCCTGAAAATGTCGATCGATGCCTTGGCGATCATAACGCAGATCACGATACTGGCGATCGGGTCCAGGATCGGGTATCCCAGTCTTGCACCGAAGATGCCGACAAACGCTCCGATAGAGGAAAGTGCATCTGAACGATGGTGCCATGCATCTGCCATCAGGGCTCCTGAATTAATCTTCTTTGCGGCACCTCTTGTATACCAGAACATCCACTCTTTTACCACAATGGATACCACTGCTGCAATCAGTGCAAGTGTTCCCGGAATGGCAATGGTTCCACCGGATGTGCTTTTTACGATATCACGGGCACCGGTAATTCCGATCCCGAGACCAGTGACAAGCAGCATTCCTGCAAGGACAATGGAAGAAACACACTCCATTCTTTCATGTCCGTACTGGTGCTCTTTGTCTGATTTCTTTGTAGAAAGACGGACACCGATGATTACGATGAAGGTGCTTCCCACATCTGATGCAGAATGAATGGCATCCGAGATCATTGCTCCTGAATGTGCCACAATACCTGCGATCAGTTTAAATACAGATAATAAAAGGTTTACCAGAATACTGATCCCGGATACTTTCATTGCTGTCTGCTGTTCCCATGAAGCTGTTTTTTCTGTATCATGTATAATTGTTTTGTTTTCTGTGTGTTCCATAAACAGGACCTCCTTTTAAATATATGATCAGGTTCTTCTTATGGCACAACATTTTCCGTGAAAAAACCGACGGTTCCTTCACTACTCGCTGCAGTGCGATTTTCCGCCGGTGTTCTTTCTTTTCTGTATAGGGATATCCCAGCTTCTACCTTCTGTTCCATCCATATTTTGCAGTAAAAAAGACATACCTGCGAAACATACACTGTCCCGCAGATATGTCTGAAAGCAAAGTCACATTCTGCTTCACCTCATATTCCGTGAATGCAGGTTCTTTGCAATTACGTTTAAATCCATATCCGCTGCCGCTTCCTGCGGCCCGGCCCCATGCCTTCGATAAATATTTTCGATTCCGAAAAGCATCGCCTGCTCAGTTTGTACTGTTGATCTCGCATCCTGTTCGAATGTAATGCAGTGCAAAGAGAATTTTTACAGTCTTACGGGTCTCCCGCTTAACTTCTCAGAAAGGATACACCATATGCCCTCTGTTAGTCAAGCCAAAGTTTTTTATTTTACAGGTAGATATCTTCAACTTTCTGTTTATTCCATGTCTGGAAACATGCTTCGCACTGCACAGTTCTATATCAAATAATAGATTCTCAGTTGTTTGTCAAAAAACCGGGAGCGGATAAATCCACTCCCGGTCAAATCTACGATCTGTATTCAGTTGGAATGATCGATTATGCCTGCGGGCCAGCAGCAACGAGTGCTTTACCAGCAGCATTTCCTTCATATTTAACAAAGTTCTTAACGAATCTTGCAGCAAGATCTTTAGCCTTTGTCTCCCACTCTGCAGCGTCTGCATATGTGTCACGTGGGTCAAGGATTGCAGGATCTACGCCTGGAAGCTCTGTCGGAACCTCGAAGTTGAAGAATGGGATCTTCTTTGTCGGAGCTTTAAGAATAGATCCGTCAAGGATAGCATCGATGATACCACGAGTATCTTTGATGGAGATACGTTTTCCAGTTCCGTTCCATCCTGTGTTAACGAGGTATGCTTTCGCACCGCTCTTCTCCATTTTCTTAACGAGCTCCTCAGCATATTTTGTCGGGTGAAGCTCAAGGAATGCCTGTCCGAAGCAAGCGGAGAATGTAGGAGTAGGCTCTGTGATTCCACGCTCTGTACCAGCAAGTTTAGCTGTGAATCCGGAAAGGAAGTAGTACTGTGTCTGCTCCGGTGTCAGGATAGATACTGGAGGAAGTACGCCGAATGCATCTGCGGACAGGAAGATAACTTCTTTAGCTGCCGGTGCAGAAGATACCGGGCGAACGATGTTCTCGATGTGGTTGATCGGGTAGGAAACACGTGTGTTCTCTGTTACGCTCTTGTCAGCGAAGTCGATCTTTCCATCTTTATCAAGTGTTACATTCTCAAGAAGAGCGTTTCTCTTGATCGCATTGTAGATGTCCGGCTCAGACTCTTTGTCAAGGTTGATAACCTTAGCGTAGCATCCACCCTCGAAGTTGAATACTCCGTTGTCATCCCAGCCGTGCTCGTCATCACCGATCAGAAGACGCTTAGGATCTGTGGAAAGTGTTGTTTTACCTGTTCCGGAAAGACCGAAGAAGATTGCTGTGTTCTCTCCGTTAAGGTCTGTATTTGCAGAGCAGTGCATGGAAGCAATGCCCTTAAGCGGCAGATAGTAGTTCATCATGGAGAACATACCTTTCTTCATCTCTCCGCCGTACCATGTATTTACGATAACCTGCTCACGGCTTGTAATGTTGAACATTACAGCTGTCTCAGAGTTAAGACCCAGCTCTTTGTAGTTCTCAACTTTAGCCTTGGATGCGTTGTAAACAACGAAATCTGGCTCAAAGTTCTCAAGTTCCTCAGCTGTTGGCTGAATGAACATGTTTGTTACGAAGTGTGCCTGCCAAGCAACCTCAACGATGAAACGGATAGCCATACGTGTATCTTTGTTAGCTCCGCAGAATGCATCTACTACGAAAAGTCTCTTGTTGGAAAGCTCTTTCTTAGCAAGATCTTTAACTGCAGCCCATGCTTCCTGAGTTGCCGGATGGTTATCGTTTTTGTACTCATCGGATGTCCACCAAACTGTGTCTTTGGAGTTCTCATCCATAACGATATATTTGTCTTTAGGGGAACGTCCTGTGTAGATACCTGTCATTACATTGACAGCACCAAGCTCGCTGACCCGACCAATCTCAAAGCCCTCAAGCTCAGATTTGGTCTCTTCCTCGAATAATACATCGTAAGAAGGATTGTACACGATCTCAGTTGTTCCGGTAATACCATACTTTGTTAAATCGATTTTTGCCATCTTAACATTTACCTCTCTTCTTTAATAGTAATTATGATAGCCACCTACTTTTGCAGGTTTTTGTCATCCTGCCATAGGAATTGGTCATTCCAACATCCCTATCCACAATTATACATAAATTGTACGTAAAAGCAACCAAAAAAATTCATTTTACGCAAAAAAATGATAAATCTTTAACAGTGACGTTTTGGTGCTGTCAGATTTTATTTCATCTACACTTGACTTTTTCAGAATAATAGCTACAATATATCTGATTATAGTTATTATATATATTTATAATAGCAACTATATGATTTTAATATATAGAAAGAAGTGATTTCTATGTCAGATATTCTGATCAAACGTAATCATATGGAAATCCCCTGGCACAACTACGTAAGCGCCAGGAACAGCCAGCCCATCACCGAGGCTTCTCTTTCCGAAAAAGCTTCCCTGATCGGCCGTACAGGCATGATGCTTCTCTCCTGTGGGACCGGTGCCTGGCGGGTACGGAGTTCCATGAATACATTGTCAGAAGCACTTGGCATCACCTGCTCCGCAGATATCGGACTAATGTCTATAAGCTACACCTGCTTTGACGGTGAGAGCAGTTTTTCCCATGCACTTAGTCTGACTACCACCGGCGTAAATACTTCCAGACTGAACAGGCTGGAACATTTTGTCAGTGATTTTCCTGCGGAGGGTATCCATATGAGCGGTGAAGCACTGCACAGTCAGTTAGATGAGATCGAGCGGATCCACGGGCTTTATTCCCCTGCATCCCTGGGACTGGCTTCTGCACTGGCCTGTGGTGCATTTACTTTTCTTCTGGGCGGTGGCCCGCTGGAAATGATCCTGGCTTTTGCAGGCGCAGGCATCGGAAACGCCATCCGCTGCAAGCTTGGCAAGCATCATTTTACTCTGTTTATGTGCATTGCAGTTTCTGTTTCCTCCGCCTGTCTTGTATATGCAGGCTTCCTGAAGCTGGCAGAGCTTCTGTTCCACATTTCCGTCCAGCATGAGGCCGGATACATCTGTTCCATGCTGTTTATCATTCCGGGCTTTCCGTTTATCACAAGCGGGATCGACCTTGCCAAGCTGGATATGCGTTCCGGTCTGGAACGACTGGCCTACGCCATTATTGTTGTAATGGTGGCTGCTGTCTCTGCCTGGCTGATGGCACTGCTTCTTCATCTGAAGCCTGTGGATTTCCTGCCTCTGGAGCTTTCGGCAGCTCAGAGGATCCTGTTCCGGCTTCTGGCAAGCTTCTGCGGGGTATTCGGCTTTTCGGTCATGTTCAACAGCCCTGTCCGTCTAGCCGCAGCTGCCGCCTTCATCGGCGCACTGTCCAACACTTTACGTCTGGAGCTTGTTGATCTTGCCGGTTTTCCACCTGCTGCCGCGGCTTTTTTCGGAGCACTGACAGCCGGACTTCTGGCCTCCCTCATCAAAACAAAAGTGGGATATCCCAGGATTTCCATTACCGTGCCATCCATTGTGATCATGGTTCCCGGACTTTATCTCTACCGGGCGATCTACAATCTGGGGATCATGTCCCTAAATGTTTCCGCCTCCTGGTTTGCAGCTGCGATCCTGATCATCGTTGCTCTTCCCCTGGGCCTTATTTTCGCCAGGATCCTTACGGACAAAATGTTCCGCTACTGCACCTGATGGGCATACAAAAAGGACTGCTTTCTGTAGCTTCCGGTCATCAACTATCCTTCTGATAACCGGAGCAATACAAAAGCAGTCCTTTTTTGTACACTCTATTTCATTACGATCTCATCAGCGATCCCGATCATTTTTTCCAGTCGGTCCGCAAATTTATGGATGGGGAGAAAAACGCCCAGTCCGTCATAACGTTTTCCACCATCCTCCACAGAATCCTGCCCATAATACACAAAGGCTCTTGGAAGCTTCTTCTGGATTGCCATCATAATATCCCATACAGCTGCATAGGCCTGTGCCTCCGTTTCCTTTTCCTTTACGCTGTCCGGAAGCTCATACACCAGCAGCACTCCGATATGTTCGCCCATTTTGTACTCTTCTACTTCCATGGTAGCTTCATCATAGGCATGTCGCTTCCGGTAGCCATACGCCAGATACATCTTTACGCCCGGTTTCTCCCTGTATATCCTACGGAACCGATCATAATCCCTGTCACTTACATGGATTCCCTTTTCCCGCAGAAAATTTCCATTTTCATCCGTGAGAAGCACCGGATTCTCCTGTCCGTCTGCATTGAACCTGAACGGTGCCAGAAAAGAATTTCGCAGAAGATCAAACATACTGTTCTGGCAGATTGCCATAAGGAGAGCTGTCAGATCACGGTTTTTATATGCGTCCAGCAATGCATAGGCGAATTTTTCCGGAGGAAGATATCCGCATTCTATGTCTGTATCCGCATCCATGGATTCATAGAAGGTCTCCGTCAGCCGTCTGCACGCCTCCGGATCCTTCAGGATCTTTTCAAATAAAAGCTCCGCCTTTTCCTCTCTTGGGAATAATGTGCTGTTTTCCACAATTCCTCACCCTTTCTAATCTCTATGTTTACTGGAAAACATCAGAATAAAGCTGATCAGAAGCAAAACATCCGATACCCAGATTGCCGGGATCCCCAGCCTCATGGACAGATTTCCTCCGCCACCGGCTCCAATGGCAAAAAAGAAAATTATTCCGAAATAATAAAGAGCCTGCTTCAGCTGTTCCGGACGTTTTTCACGACAATACACGGACAACGCCGCCGTGCCGCTTCGTAAATTTCCGATGCACATAGTGCTTGCATAGGAATAACCGCCCACCTTCCGGAAGGTCTGTACCTGCATGGCGCAGGAAAAGGATACCAGTACGGTTGCCAGCATATCCAATTCTCCCGGCATAAATCCCACCGCAAAAAGGATCAGGATCTCGATCAGCAGGATCATCTGCCTCCAGTGAAGTTTTTTTGCATATTTAAAGGTATTCTGGATTCGCTCCGCCGCTACAACACCAATGGCAAAGGCTAAAACAGGGAACAGGTACCTTAAACCGTCTCCCCACTGTCCTGTCATAAAATTTTGGCTCATCAGAACCACGTTGCCGGTCTGGGCGTTGGAAAACACCTCATCTCTTGTAAAATATGTGTAGGCATCCTGAAATCCGCCGGACATTGCCAGAAATATACTTGTAATAAAAGCTTCTGACATCTGCCTGTCTGCGCTCTGCAGCTTTCTGCCTCCTGAAACCACTCCAAATCACTCCCGTCATTGATTTTTTTCCTCGGGTGTATTATAGTTTGCTCAGAAGCAAATGTAAAAAGTATTATTAATATCGTAAACATATTAAAATCATATCACAGGATGGAGACTATACATGATCACTTACGACTACTACCGCATCTTTTATTATGTAGCCCAGTATAAAAGTTTTACCAAGGCAGCACGGGCTCTTCATAACAACCAGCCAAATATCACCCGCTGTATGAACAACCTGGAGCAGGAACTGAAATGTACTCTTTTTCTCCGCTCCAACAAAGGAATCGCTCTTACACCGGAAGGCCGCCAGCTCTACGAACACGTTGCCCTGGCTTTTGAACAGCTGAGTATTGGGGAAGAGGAGATACGACAGAACGGGGAGCTGGAGCATGGCCTGGTTTCCATCGGTGCCAGTGAAAATGCCCTGCGTCTGATCCTTCTGGAAAAGCTGGAGCTGTTCCGTGAACAATATCCTCATGTGCGCCTGCGCCTTTTCAACCATTCTACTCCCCAGGCTGTACAGGCACTGAAAAATTATGCGGTGGATTTCGCTATTGTCACCACTCCGATCTCCATCCGCAAGCCTTTACAGAAAAAAAGTCTCCTGCGTTACCGGGAGATCCTTGTATGCGGAAGCAAATATAAGGATCTGACCACTGCCCCTATCAGCATCCATGAGCTTCAGGATCTGCCCTTTGTAGGTCTTGCGGAAGGAACCAGCACCAGAGAAATGTATATGAATTACTTTATGGAAAACCGTGTTTCTTTTCATCCTGACATCGAGGCAGCAACTACAGACCAGGTCCTTCCCATGATCGTCCACAATCTGGGAATCGGCTTTTACCCCGAGCCCCTTGCCCGGGAAGTGATCAATGACGGGAAGATTTTTGCCCTTCAGCTTAAGGAGCCGCTCCCTCAGAGGGAAGTCTGCCTAGTCACAAACAGCAGTACTACCATGAGTACTGCTGTCAAAAAAGCCATTGAATTTATTGTGTAAATCTCTGGGACTGATCAGCCATTTATGGTTATTGTTCCACTGTCCTCTCAATATGCATGGCAAGATAACCAATTTCAATAGGATCCAGCTCTTTACCCAGGCTTTTGCCCAGGCTCTCACAGACATCCTCCGCGATCCTGTAGGATTCCGGATATTTTTCTTCTATATATTCATTCATATCCAGCTTCAGTGTCTCCCCTGTGGAGACACGGGCTACCATATATTTGATATGGTTCATCATACGGTTGTAGGACAGGGAGATCACATCGATCTTTCTTCCTGTGGCCATCTCGCTCATGGCGATGCATTCCCGTACCGTTCTTGCTGTCTGCATGGCAACAGACACCTTTTCATCTCCAAGTGCTGAGTGAATATGAAGTGCCACATATCCCACCTCATGCTCGTCGATTTCAATATCCATCCGCTCCTTCAGGATCTTCTTCAATACCTCCGCCACCTTGAATTCGCTGTAAAAAAGCACCTTGATATCCTCAGTCAGAGGATTGCTGATCTGCTCATGATTCCGGATACGTCCCACTGCAAAGGAAATATGATCAGCAAGGGGAAACAGGATCCTTCTGTCTATGGTATTCCCAAAGGTCTTCTCAGCTTCTCTCAATATCTCATCTGCGATCTCCAGAAATTCCGGTGCTACGCTCTTTGCCAGTTCTTTTGCTGAGCCACGTTCTGTCTCCTGAGCCAGCCTGTAAATAGTACAGTCTGCCGGAGCATCAAAACGCTGGCTGACCTTCTTTCCAAATCCCACACCTTTTCCCAGAAGTACATATTCCTGGTTTTCTTCCATATTTATGGCAATGATGCCATTATTGTTCAATACCTTGCTCACTCTGTACATCTTTTTCCCCACCATTTTTATATATCCTGCTGCTTTTCCACATTCCACCACTGTCTGCCCCGGATTTTCAGTCGACATTTTTGTCTGCAGCTGTTGATTTTCTTTATCGTAACAGAATCTTTCTTTTGTGTAAAGCCCTTCTGACAGACAGTTATTTTCTTTGCCACAGGAAAAGCGCGCCCGGGCATTAGGCGCGCTTTTCACAAAACCAATCTTCTATATTATTGCTGAAAAATTTCCTATTCTTCCACAGTCTCTACTGCGAACAACGGCTCTCCTGCCTTGATCTCTCCATTGGCAAGAAGGCGTACTCTCTGATCATCCTCGATCTCTGTGCAAAGGATCGGAGAACATAAGGACGGAGCGTTTTCTGTAAGATACGGGATGTCAATCTTCATCAACGGCTCGCCTTTTTTTACATGCTGTCCCTGCTCTACCAGGATCTCGAAGCCTTTTCCTTCCAGCTTTACAGTATCAATGCCGATATGGAGGAGCATAGGAAGATCTGTATCTGTCTGGAATCCGATGGCATGCTTTGTGTCAAAAATAAACTCTACCTCGCCGTCTTCCGGAGCACAGATCACCGGGTCCTTCGGTGTGACTACAGCACCCTCTCCCATCATTCCTTCCGCAAAGCCTTCATCCGGCGCTGTGGAAAGGTCTGCGGCGATACCGGTTACCGGGCTGTAGACAATCGCTGTTCTGAGAACCTTTTTCTCTGGCTGCGTGCTGGCTTCGGATGTCGGAGCTGTGTTCTGAGTAGCCTCACCTGTACTTTCTGCTGTACGCTCTGTATCAGACTGAGCCTGATTTTCCGCATTGTCTGTTTCTTTCTCATTTGCACCTTCAAAATATTCATTCGGCGCTGTCTCCAGATAATCCTCCAGCTTGGATTTAATCACAGTTACCTGCGGACCGTAGATGATCTGCACGCCCTGGCCTTTTTTCACGATTCCTCTGGAGCCTGTTGTTTTCAGAATGTCGTCGTTAACTCTTGCTGCATCATGGACGGTGATACGGAGTCTTGTTGCACAGCAGTCCACATCACTGATGTTTTTCTTTCCGCCAAGACCGGCTGTGATGGCTTCACTTACCGGGTCTGCGGATGTACTTCCTGCTGCTTCACCGGCTTTTCCGGCTTCTTTTCTCGCGTTTACATCTGCTTTTGTATAAAGCTTTGTTTCTGTGTCGTCATCCTCACGTCCCGGAGTCTTGAAGTTGAACTTTTTGATCAGGAAGGTGAAGATCACATAATAGAGAATAAAGTAAATGATACCTACCGGGATAATCCTGAGCCAGCTTGTCTTTGCATTTCCCTGAAGGATCCCGAACAGGAACAGATCAAGGAAACCGCCGGAAAAGGTAAGTCCTACTGCAATGTTCAGCATATGTGCGATCATATAAGCCGCGCCTGCAAGAACAACCTGTACCGCAAACAATGCAGGAGCTACAAACAGGAAAGAGAACTCCAGTGGCTCTGTGATTCCTGTAAGCATACATGCAAGGGCTGCGGAAAGAAGAAGTCCGCCTGCTGCTTTTTTCTTCTCAGGCTTTGCACAGCGGTACATGGCAAGAGCTGCTCCCGGAAGACCGAAGATCATGAAAATGAACTCTCCGGAAAAATATCTTGTTGCATCTGCGCTGAAATGCGCTACATTTGCGGAATCTGCAAGCTGGGCGAAAAAGATGTTCTGTCCGCCCTGTACCATCTGGCCTGCAACCTCCATAGTCCCGCCAACGGCTGTCTGCCAGAATGGCATATAAAATACGTGATGAAGTCCGAAGGGGATCAGCGCACGTTTGATAATACCGAAGATCAGAGTTCCGATATAGCCGCTGCCTGTTACAAGACCGCCCAGAGCATAAATACCGTTCTGGACTGCCGGCCATACGAAATACATCAGGATTCCCACAAACATATATACAATGGTGGAAATGATAGGCACAAATCTGGAACCACCGAAGAAGGAAAGTGCGTTTGGAAGCACGATCTTATGAAAACGGTTGTGCAAAGCTGCAACACCAAGGCCGACGATGATACCGCCAAACACACCCATCTGTAAGGACTGGATGCCGCAGACAGAGGTTACAGTACCTTCCAGAACGCTTTTTGCGATCTGTCCGTCTGCTGTGATCTTACCATTTACTACCAGCATACCATTGATGGCTACATTCATAACAAAGTAAGCGATCAGTGCAGAAAGAGCTGCTACCTCTTTCTCTTTTTTTGCCATACCGATGGCCACACCTACTGCAAAGATCAGCGGCAGGTTATCAAATACCGCGCTTCCGACTTTGTTCATAATGATCAGGAGTGCATGTAAAATCGTTCCGTCTCCCAGAATCTTCTGAAGTCCGTAGGTTGCAATGGTTGTTTCATTTGTGAAGGAACTGCCGAATCCAAGAAGCAGGCCTGCCACAGGAAGGATTGCTATGGGAAGCATAAAGGAACGTCCCACTCGCTGCAAAACTCCGAAAATCTTGTCTTTCATGTTTTCTCTCCTTTTCTTTCGACGTTTTGGAGCGGGAGTCTTTTAAGTGGGCAACAAAAAAGACACCAACCCCCATAAACGTCAAATAATAACATTTATGACTGGTTAATGCCTGCTTATCAGTTACACACCAAATCTGAAATACACTATACGGGTTTTGTTCTTCTATGTCAAGGAGTAATTTGATTTTTTCCCAAAAATATATCTCCTCATATCACTATCCGCTCCGTTGCCAGCAATCCCTCGCGGAATATTCCCTGTGAACAGCAGCCATATAGCTTCTATTCTCAGAAAGTATGCAGAAACGAAACAGACCTGAAATTCACTTATCTTGACTTTATTCTTACTTATGATAAGATGAACATAGAATGTCCGGCAGCAATGTTTTTTGCCCAGACAACACTATACATTTCATAAAAACGGAGGTACTTTTCCGATGAATACCATCAAGAAATTCATCCACTACTACGGCCCGTACAAAGCGGTCTTTTTTATTGACCTGATCTGTGCAGCCGTTATCAGTCTGGTAGATCTTGCTTATCCCCAGATTCTTCGTACTATGACAAAAACTCTCTTTACACAGGATAAGGATATGATTCTTCATGCCCTCCCTGTGATTGCAGCTTCTCTTTTTGTTATGTACATTGTGCAAAGTCTCTGCAAATATTATGTAACCTATCAGGGACATATGATGGGTGCAAAGATGGAACGTGATATGCGCCGGGAGCTTTTTGACCATTACCAGGAGCTGTCTTTTTCCTATTACAGCAGGAATAATTCCGGTCAGATGATGAGCAAGCTGGTCAGTGACCTTTTTGACATTTCCGAGTTTGCACATCATGGTCCTGAGAATCTTTTTATCTCTCTGGTAAAGATCGTCGGTGCTTTTATCTTCCTGTTCTTTATCAACAAGAAGCTTGCACTGCCGCTGATCCTCCTGGTGATCGTAATGTTTGTGTTTTCCTTCCGCCAGAATGCAAAAATGCAGGAAACCTTCATGGAAAACCGTCGTAAGATCGGAGATGTAAATGCCAGTCTTCAGGATACGCTTTCCGGAATCCGCGTGGTGCAGTCCTTCGCAAACGAGGACATCGAACGTGCCAAATTTAAGAAAAGCAATGAAGCGTTCCTTGTTTCCAAAAGAGATAATTATCACTGCATGGGAAGTTTCATGAGTTCCAATCTTTTCTTCCAGGGCATGATGTACCTGGTAACTCTTGTTTACGGCGGCTATCTGATCGCTCAGGGTGAAATGCAGACTGCAGATCTTGCCATGTATGCCCTGTATATCGGAATCTTTATCAGCCCCATCCAGATCCTGGTGGAACTTGTGGAAATGATGCAGAAGGGTCTTTCCGGTTTCCGCCGTTTCCTGGATGTGATGGAAACAGAATCCGAGATCAGGGATGCAGACAACGCTGCGGAGCTTACGGACGTGAAAGGACATGTGCGTTACGACCATGTTTCTTTTCATTACAGCGATGATGAAACTCCTGTGCTTTCCGATATCTCTATTGATATCCCGGCTGGAAAATCCATTGCCCTGGTGGGACCTTCCGGAAGCGGAAAAACCACGATCTGCTCTCTCCTGCCCAGATTTTATGATGTGACCGGCGGTTCCATTACTGTAGACGGAAAGGATATCCGCGGGCTGACTCTTAAGAGCCTTCGAAGCCAGATCGGTATGGTACAGCAGGATGTCTATCTTTTTGATGGAACCATCAAGGATAATATTGCCTACGGAAAGCCCGGAGCTTCCGATGAAGAGATCATCAAAGCCGCCAAATGTGCGAGTATCCATGACTTTATCATGGAGCTTCCGGATAAATACGACACTTATGTCGGAGAACGTGGCACACGCCTTTCCGGCGGACAGAAGCAGCGGATCTCCATTGCACGTGTATTCCTTAAGAATCCTCCGATCCTGATCCTGGATGAGGCCACCAGCGCTCTGGATAACGAAAGCGAACGTTGGATTCAGAAGAGTCTGGAGGAACTTTCAAAAAATCGTACTACCATTACGATCGCGCACCGGCTTTCTACGATCCGTGATGCGGATGAGATCATTGTGATCACGGAGGAGGGTATCGCCGAAAGAGGCACTCATGCTGAACTGCTTGAGAAGAATGGATTGTATGCTGCATATTACAATATGTAGAAAGATACGAGGGAGGCGCTTCGCTGTCCCACTGAGATTTTTATAGGGCAAAATAAAAGGCTGCTGTATACCTTATCAATAGTGATATAGATATATAGCAGTCTTTTTATTTGTCAATTACTATCTTTTCAAAAAATTCAATCAAAGATTACAGCAGATAAACCGGAAGCTCGTCTTTAATTCCTACTGGCTGGTTGTTGTCCGGCTCATCTTTCTTTGGGGTGAGGAATTTGGCCTGGAGTTCGTCGGCGTTTCCTCCGCTGATCACGTTCTGGGCTACAGTTCCTGTTGTTTCTGCTGCAGCTGTTTTCTTTGCTGCGGTTTTACATGCTGTTGTTTTTCTGGTAGTGGTTTTCTTTGCTGTTGTTTTTGTTGCGGCTGCTTTCTTTGCTGTGGTCTTCTTTGCAGGAGCTTTGGCTGCTGTTTTCTTTGCTGTAGTTTTTTCTGCCGCTTTTTCAGCTGTTTCAGCTTTTACCTCTGACGGCTTCTCTGCTGCTTTAACCTCAGCCTCTTTTACCTCTGTTTTTGTTTCTGTTTTGGATGCTTTTTCTGCATTTACTGCTCTTGCGATGCTTGCTTTACCTACTGACACGATTCATTACCTCCTCTGCCAATGCTATGTACTCTTTTGCGCTGCGGCTGCTTTTTTTGAACTCCACAACTGGTTCACTGCTGTCCTGGGACCATTCGATGGAGCTGTCTACACGGATAAAAGATTCGAAAAGATAGATTCCTTCCATTTCTTTCAGTGTTTCCATAGTCTGTTTGAAATAATTCTTTCTGGCATCTGCCTTGGTTACTACGATTCCCAAAACCTTTAAATCCGGAGCGATCTCCCTGACTTCATTGAGGAAATCAAACATATTTGCAAGACCAAACATACCCCACGGACTTGCCTCTACCGGAACAAGAACATAATCGGATGCACATAAAATATTCATCACCCAGCCGCCAAGAGTAGGCGGTGCATCAATGAGAATGTAATCGTACACTCCGGAATCTTTAACCTTCTGCAGACATTTCCGCAGGATAAACTCTCTCTGCCATTTTGTAAAAAGCTCATATTCCACGGAGCTCATCAGCGTAGACGACGGAACCAGATCCAGATTCTCATACTTCGTATGCACGATAAAATCGCTGAGATCCGACTGATGACCGATAGCATAGTAGAGATTCTTTTCCCCTGCTGCTATCTCAAGCACTTCTTCCTCCGAAAAAAAAGAAAGGGAAAGATTCAGCTGCATATCACCGTCTACCATCAGTACCTTCTTACCCATGCCGGCCAGTGCCGCTCCCACATTGGAACAGCTGGTGGACTTTCCGCTGCCGCCCTTATTATTTGCAAAACAGATCGTTACTGTATTTCCCATTACAGCCTCCCGACAACATAATTTCGTATTTTCTGTCACTTGCCCTTATTATAATATAACGTTCTCCTAAAAACAAGCACATCCCCCATAAAACCACGAAAACCGACAAAATAACCTCACATAAAACAACAGTATATACACCCAAAAACAGCAGGTTCCGGATCACTCCGAAAACCTGCTGTCCTGATTCGCTGACTATTATTATTTTACGATAAAAGATTTTCTCTTGCTGACAACATCGAAGATAACCGCTGCCAGAAGAACCATACCTTTAACAACCTTCTGGATATTCTGGTCAATACCCATGATACTCATGCCAAGATTCAGAACACCCATCAGAAGTGCACCAATGATAACACCAGGAACTGTACCGGTACCACCATAAGCAGAAGCACCACCAATAAGTCAATCACAGTCCTTCTCCTGTATGTTTTTCCTTACTGCTCGAATCTGCCCTTCATCTTCACTTCCTGCTCCCACACAGCGACCTTGCCGCGGGCAAACAGGCTGTTGATGTTGAGATTCTCATCCAGTACCAGAAGGTCTGCGTCTGCGCCTTCCGCTACACAGCCCTTGATTCCTTCTTTGCCAAGGAGTACGGCCGGAGTGCTGGTCAGAAGCTGTAAGGCATCCTCCAGCGGCATGCCCTCTCTTACCAGGATCTGGATGGTACGGTGCAGATACTTCGGGGACGCGTAGGTCAGGCCAATGCACTCGCCCTCTTCGTTGAAGCGCGGCTGGCT
The DNA here is from genome assembly GCA_900554535.1 of uncultured Oscillospiraceae bacterium. Taxonomy (GTDB): domain Bacteria; phylum Bacillota; class Clostridia; order Oscillospirales; family Acutalibacteraceae; genus Caproicibacterium. The sequence goes on from USIA01000001.1 coordinate 69,583, forward strand.
TCCGAACGCGTCACTGGACATGGTTACATGATCCAGGCTCACATCTTCGCGGTGCAACAGCTCATAGAGCTTCAGAGCATCGGATTCGACCTCCACATCATCGGCGCCGGCGGTGCAGTCAATGTAGCC
>USIA01000002.1 GCA_900554535.1 uncultured Oscillospiraceae bacterium
GACGCCGGCCGAAAAACCGGCAGCTGCGCCGTCTGCCGGCACAGAATCGATCACCAGCCCCATGCCCGGCACGATCCTGGATATCAAGGTGCAGGCAGGCCAGAAAGTCAAATCAGGTGATGTGCTGTTGATTTTGGAGGCCATGAAAATGGAAAACGAGATCCTGGCGCCGCACGACGCAGTGGTTGACAGTGTGCTGGTGAGCAAGGGACAAAGCGTGGAGTCCGGCACGCCTCTTGTCTCCCTGCGCTAAAAGGAGGTGTGCGTATGGCCAAGCAGATCAAAATCACAGAGGTCGCCTTGCGTGACGCCCCACAGTCTTTGATCGCGACGCGCATGCCGCTTTCCGATATGCTCCCGATTTTGGGAAAGCTCGACGAAGTCGGCTATTATTCGCTGGAATGCTGGGGCGGCGCGACATTTGACGCTTGCCTACGGTTTTTAAATGAAGACCCTTGGGAACGCCTGCGGGTCCTGCGCAAAAACTGTCCAAAAACAAAGCTGCAAATGCTTTTCCGCGGACAGAATATGCTGGGCTACCGGCATTATGCAGACGATGTGCTGGAATATTTTGTTCAGAAGAGCGTGGCAAATGGAATCGACATCATTCGCATTTTTGATGCGCTCAACGACATCAAAAATTTGCAGACCGCCATTAAGGCAGCTAAGAAAGAGGGCGCTCACGCCCAGGTTGCCATTTCCTATACCACGGGACCGGTTTTCACGACAGCGTATTTCGTGGACTACGCCAAGCGTATCCGCGATGCGGGCGCAGACTCCATTTGCATTAAGGATATGGCTGCCCTGCTGACGCCGTATCGGACGGCAGAATTGACGGCAGCAATCAAAGAGGCAGTGGATCTGCCGGTGCAGTTGCACACGCATTACACCTCCGGGTTAGCGTCTATGTGCCTACTTAAGGGCATCGAAGCCGGTGCAGACATTATCGACACGGCCATTTCGCCGCTGGCGCTCGGTACGTCCCACGCGCCGACGGAGTCGATGGTGGCGGCGCTGCAGGGAACAGAATACGACACAGGGCTTGACCTGAAACTGCTCAACGAAATCCGCGAGTATTTCATGGGATTGCGCAAAAAGTATATCGACTCCGGCCTGCTCGACCAGAGTATGTTGGCGACCAACACCAAGGCGCTGGTTTATCAGGTGCCAGGCGGCATGCTGTCAAATCTTTTGTCGCAGCTGAAGCAGGCGGGCAAACAGGACCAGCTGGAAGATGTCCTGCAAGAAGTCCCGCGCGTCCGTGAGGAGGCCGGTTATCCGCCGCTGGTGACGCCGACTTCTCAGATCGTCGGTACGCAGGCGGTGCTGAATGTCATTACTGGCGAGCGGTATAAGATGTGTACGAATGAGTTTAAGGATCTGGTAGCGGGCAAATATGGCGCCACCCCCATGCCCATTGATCCGGCTTTCCGCAAACGGATCATCGGCGACCAGGAAGTGGTGACCTGCCGCCCGGCCGACCTGCTTAAACCCGAGCTCGATACGCTGCGCAAGGAGTGCGCTGAGTGGATCGAGCAGGATGAGGATGTTCTTTCCTATGCAATGTTCCCGAAGGTTGCGGTGGACTTTTTCAAAAAGCGCGCTGCACAAAAGTACGGTGTGGATGCAAAGCACGCCGATGCCGCTGCACAAATCCATCCTGTTTAATGTTCCAATATAGAAAATCAGCCCCGGCGGGCTGATTTTTTTGCGTGGTTGACAACCGGCTTATAAACCTGATAAAATAAGAACGCATATAGATTTTAAACGATTGCATGCTGGAAAACGAGATGGTTTTTTGATCAAAAGTATGACGGGGTTTGGCAGACAGGAAGAGGTGACCAGCGGCCGCAGCATCCTGGTGGAGATCAAATCCGTAAATCACAGATTTTTTGAATTTTCCTGCCGGGCCGGTCACGGATATGGTTTCCTGGAAGAAAAACTCAAGTCTTATTTGCAGCAGCGCCTGGCGCGCGGCAAGGTGGATGTCTATGTTTCCGTTGAAACATTGGAAGATCATGACGTCCAGATTGCGGTCAATCACGGGATGGCAGCGGGGTATGTCGCTGCATTGCGGGAATTGTGTCGGACATACCAACTGCAAGAGGACATTTCCGTTTCCACCTTGGCGCGCTTTGGCGACATCTTTTCTGTTCAGCGCGCTCCGGAGGATGAAGACGCGCTATGGGAAGATGTACGGGCGGTGACGGACAAGGCGCTGGATTCCCTACTGCAGATGCGGGCGGCCGAAGGGGAAAAACTCTGCGTGAGCCTGCGGGAGCACGCGGCGGCCATCTTACAGTTGGTTGAACAGATAGAGGCCCGCTCTCCAGAAACTGTGCAGGCATATCAGGCACGGCTGCGTGCGCGCCTGCAAGAGGTGCTGCAAGATCAGGCAATTGATGAGCAGCGCATTGTCACCGAGGCAGCTATTTTTGCGGACAAGGTGGCGGTGGAGGAAGAAACGGTCCGGCTGCGCAGCCATGTTGCGCAGTTTTTAACCATGCTGGAATCGCAAGAACCGGTTGGACGCAAGCTCGATTTTCTGGTGCAGGAGATGAATCGTGAGGCCAACACGATCGGCTCCAAATGTGCGGATTCTCAGATTGCCTATGCGGTTGTGGAGCTCAAGGCCGAAATCGAAAAAATCCGCGAGCAGATTCAGAATATCGAATAATCAAGGAAGGAAAGGCAGTATGAAGCTCATCAATATTGGCTTTGGCAACATGGTGTCTGCAAACCGCCTGATTGCCATTGTCAGCCCTGAGTCAGCCCCAATCAAACGCATCATCCAGGATGCCAAGGAACGCGGCAGTTTGATTGATGCGACGTATGGACGCCGCACACGCGCTGTAATCATTATGGACAGCGAACACGTGGTCCTTTCGGCTGTACAGCCGGAAACGGTGGCAAACCGCCTGAATGACAAAGGGGATAGCTTGGAAGACGAGGAGTTGGAGGATCATGACGAATAAAGGAATTTTGGTTGTATTTTCCGGCCCTTCAGGAACAGGGAAGGGGACTGTGCTCAAAGAATATTTTGCACACCACCCGGAAGCCCGGCTGTCGATTTCCGCCACCACGCGCGCGCCGCGTCCTGGTGAGGAAAACGGCCGCGAATACTATTTTGTCTCACGGGAAAAATTTGAGCAAATGCGCCAAAATGGCGAATTGCTGGAGAGCGCCGAATACTGCGGCAATTATTATGGCACGCCGCGTGCCCCTATTGCCAACTGGCTCAACGAGGGGCACGATGTGTTCCTCGAGATTGAGATTCAGGGCGGCGCCCAGGTGCAGCAGCTGGAACCGGACAGCGTGGGAATTTTTGTCCTGCCACCATCCCTTGCGGAGCTGGAGCGCCGCCTGCGCGGCCGAGGCACTGAAACAGAGGAAGTCATTCAAAGCCGGTTGAAAGTTGCCAAAGATGAGCTGCACGTGGTCAATCGCTATACGTATGCTGTGATCAATGATACGGTCGAAAACGCCGCAGAGCGGATTGACTGCATTCTTTCAGCTGAAAAATGTAGAGTCAGCCGTGAAACGGATTGGATAGAAAGGGTGCTTACAAATGATTAAACCGATTGCTGATTTGTTGACTGAACCCGGCCAGAGCCGGTATGCGCTGTGCGTTGGGGTCGCCAAGCGTGCACGGGAAATCCAGGAAGAAGCGGAAAATGCCCACGCAATTTTGGACGAAAAGCCGGTTGAGCTGGCTGTCGATGAACTACTGGAGCATCAGTACCGCATACAGGAAACGGACCGCAACGAGGACGAAGAGGCGGATGAGGAAAAAGAGGCCAAGCAGGCTGAAGCTTTAGCTGCCGAGATGGAGAACAACGAAAAAGAGGATGAGATCGACTGATCCTTGATGACAAAGTGAGGGAAGACGGATGCTGGCAGCCGAAGTAGCGGTGGAACACACCGTCTATCATTTTGACAAAGGATTCGATTACCGCATACCGACTCCTCTTGTTGCTCAGGCGCAGCCCGGATGCCGTGTGCTGGTTCCTTTTGGCAGCGGTGACCGAAAGCGCCAGGGGATGCTTTTGTCCCTGCATGAAGTGCCAGAGCAAACCAACTTAAAATCGTTGCAGGCGGTGCTCGATGCAGCACCGCTTCTTTCGCATGAAGCGCTTTTGATGGTGCCGTGGATGAAGACGCACTATTTTTGCACGCTATATGATGCGGTGCGGCTGCTTCTGCCAGTCGGCATTACCTATCGGATGCAGGCGTTTTATCGTTTGACCAAAGCGGTGGACGAAGCGTTTCTGCATACCCTGCCGCAGGAAGTGCAGGAAGTGGTGCGTTATGTGGAGACACACTCCGGCGTTGCACAACGGGATTTGTGGAAGGCGCTTGCATTGCCGGAGGATTCGCCAATTGTGGAGATGCTCTGCCGCAGGGGCATCCTAACATACGAGGTGAACCCGGTGCGCCGCATGCAGGACGCTTCCATGCGCATGGTTCGGCTGTGTGATCCGCTTCCAGATACGTACAAATTGACGGCGCGCCAGAAAGAAGTTTTTCAGGTTTTACAGGATGTGGGCTGTGCCTCTGTCAAAGAGCTTTGCTACTTTACAGGGGTCACGCCGGTTGTCATCAAAAACATGGCGACCCACGGCATTTGCGAACTGTATGAACAGGAGGTCTACCGCACGCCCTTTCGGGAAAATCAGAAAGCGCAGGCCAGCCAGACGCCCATTCACCTTTCGGATGATCAGGCGCGCGCATTTGCTTATCTTTCTGATTTATGCCGCCAGCCGCAAGTCCAGACGGCTCTGCTTTATGGAGTGACAGGGAGCGGCAAAACAAGTGTCTATCTGTGCCTGATCGACCAGGTTTATAAAGCGGGGAAGGGCGTCCTTTTTATGGTGCCGGAAATTTCTCTGACACCGCAGATGGTGGAGATTTTTCGCAGGCGTTATGGGGAGGCTGTGGCGCTGTTCCACAGCGGCCTTTCGATGGGCGAGCGCATGGATGAATGGAAGCGCGTCCAACGGGGGGAAGCCAAAATTGTTGTGGGAACGCGTTCCGCGGTGTTTGCGCCGTTGCAGTCGATCGGCCTGATTATCCTCGATGAGGAGCAGGAATCCTCCTATCAATCGGAGCAGGGGCCGCGCTATCATGCGGCGGAGGTCGCCTCTTTTCGGGCACGCTACCACAAAGCGCTGCTGCTTCTGGCGTCGGCAACCCCGCGTGTGGAGACGTATTATGCGGCGCAGCAGGGGCGGATTCGCTTTGCGGAGTTGCCCAAGCGTTATGGCGGCGCGCTTTTGCCGGAAGTCCAGATCTGCGATATGAACGAGGAATTTCATAGAGGAAATCTCTCCATTCTCTCCGCCCAACTGTTGAAAGCCTTGCAGGAGAATCTGAACTGTGGCCAGCAGTCGATTTTGCTGTTGAACCGGCGTGGTTATCAGACCTTTGTCAGTTGTCGGGACTGCGGTCATGTGATGACTTGCCCGCAGTGCAGCATCTCCCTGACCTATCATGCAGCAAACCGTCGGCTCATGTGCCATTACTGCGGATATTCCATCCCATTCACGGATGAATGCCCGGCCTGTCACGGCCATCACATGCAGTATGCCGGCACAGGCACACAGAAGGCGGAGCAACAGCTTGCCGAACTGTTGCCGGGGGCGCGCATTCTTCGCCTGGACACCGATGCGACGATGAGCCGCCTTTCCTATGAGACAAAGCTGCACCAATTTGCGCAGCGGGAATACGATATAATCGTCGGTACACAGATGGTGGCAAAAGGGCTGGATTTTGAAAACGTCACGTTGGTCGGCGTCCTCAATGCGGATCAGTCGCTTTATCAGGAAGATTTCCGCAGCTTTGAGCAGACCTTTGATCTGCTGACACAGGTGGTCGGGCGCGCAGGTCGCGGCCGGTTTACGGGCAGGGCATTCATTCAAACCCAGACACCGGAAAATCCTGTTTTTCATCTGGCCGCTCGCCAGGATTATCCCGCTTTTTATGCTGCGGAGCTTCCGGCGCGCCAGATGATGCTATATCCGCCCTTTGCGGACATTTGCGTGGTGGGATTTGTGGGGATTCAGGAGCAGGACGTGGCGAATGCGTCACAGCGCTTTTTCGAACAAACCACCGCGCTGGCGCGCGCAGAGTATACCCGGCTGCCGTTGCGGATTCTGCGCCCTTCCCCGGCGCGGATTGCCCGCGTCGGCGGGAAGTACCGTTATAAAATACTGATCAAATGTCGCAACGGCAGGGCTTTCCGCCAGATGTTGGATCGTCTGCTGGTTGCATTTGGACAGGACCGCAAAAACCGCGGCGTGTCTGCTTTTGCAGATATCAATCCCGATGCGGTCTGGTAAATCAAACTTGTGCTTTACAGGAGGTCTTTTGAAATGGCAATTCGCAATATCCGTATGAATGACGACCCTTGCCTGCGGGTAGTCTGCCGCCCGGTCGACAAATTTGACGATCGGTTGGCGCAGCTGCTCGACGACATGTATGATACCATGAAGCAAGCAGAAGGCGCTGGCATCGCGGCTCCGCAGGTGGGCATCCGCCGCCGCGCTGTGGTAATCGATGTCGGCGATGGCCCGATTGAACTGGTGAACCCTGTGTTTACGTTGCAGGAGGGCACACAGGAATGCGTGGAGGGCTGTCTGTCCTTTCCGGGCCGGTGGGCCCAGACCAAGCGTCCGCAGCATGTGAAAATTCGCGCGCAAAAGCGGGATGGCTCCACATTTGAGCTGGACGCAGAGGGTTTTTTGGCCCAGGCCTGCTGCCATGAGTTGGACCATCTGGATGGCGTCGTATTTTTGTCGCGCGCAGAACGGATGCTCACACCGGAAGATCTGGAAAAAATGAAACATGCATAAAGGCGGCTGCTTTGCAATAAACTGGTTACAGGAATGGTGGTATCATGAGAATCGTTTTTATGGGCACGCCCGATTTCGCAGTGCCGTGTTTGCAGGCCGTTCTAGATGCGGGGCATACGGTCTGCGGTGTCTTTACACAGCCGGATAAACCGAAAGGACGCAGCTATAAAATGACACCGCCACCGGTAAAGACGTTGGCGGAAAAATACGGGCTACCGGTTTTTCAGCCAAAGTCGTTGCGTACGCCCGAAGTACTGACGCAGCTGCAGCAGCTTGCCCCGGATGTAGCAGTTGTGGTGGCCTATGGGAAAATTTTGCCGAAATCTGTGCTGGACGTACCCGCCAAAGGTTGCATCAATGTGCATGCCTCCTTGCTGCCCGCCTATCGCGGTGCAGCGCCGATCCAGTGGGCGGTGCTCAATGGAGACAAAGAGACCGGCGTCACAACTATGTATATGGCCGAAGGACTGGATACCGGCGATATCCTTTTGCAGCAGAAAACTGCCATCGGCCCGGACGAAACGGCCGGAGAACTGCACGACCGCCTTTCCGTTCTGGGGGCCTCTCTGTTGGTGGAGACGCTTGCAAAACTGGATACGCTGACGCCCCGTCCACAGGGGGAGTCAACCACGCCGTATGCATCGATGTTGGATAAATCCATGTGCCCAATTGACTGGACACGCCCTGCGCAGGAGATTCACAATCAGATCCGCGGCCTTTCCCCATGGCCGGTTGCGACGACGACCTTTTCTGGTAAGCCGCTGAAGATCCATGCCAGCGTTTTGGCTGAACCGAAAAACGGCGTTCCGGGAAGTGTGCATGAGGGGTTTGTGGTGACTTGTGGAAACAATACGGCGATCAAGCTGTGCCGGGTGCAGCCGGCGGGGAAGCGGCCGATGGATGGCGAGGCTTTTTTGTGCGGACATGCTATGAAGGATGCGGTCCTGCCATTTTAAAGGAGGGATCCGGAGTGGGATTCTACTTTTTCGACTACCGATATTTTTTGTGGATGCTGCCAGCGATCATATTCACGATGATTGCGCAGGTCAAGGTCCAGAGCGCCTACCATAAATATGCCGGGATTCGGAGCATACAGGGATATACAGGGGCACAGGCGGCCGAGACAGTGGCGCGTTTTGGAGGTGTTTATAACCTTGGCCTACGGCAGATCGGCGGTACACTGTCGGACAACTTTGATCCGCGGACCAATGTCATCAGCCTTTCGCGAGACATCTATGCAGGCACGTCCATTGCGTCAATCAGTGTCGCCGCCCATGAGGCGGGGCACAGCATCCAGCATGCGCAGAAATACTGGCCCAATCAGCTCCGGGGGTTTCTGGTGCCGATCACCCAGTTTGCTTCGCGACTGGCGTTTCCGCTGATTCTGATCGGCCTGATTTTGCCGGTGCAATACAGCATTGTGGTGAATATCGGAATCGCTTTTTACGCGTTTGCAGTCCTGTTCCAGCTGGTTACGTTGCCGGTGGAATTTAATGCCAGCAGCCGCGCCTTGCGCGCCATACGGGAAACGAGCCTGCTGCTTCCGGAAGAAATGGATGGTGCCAAGTCCATGCTGCGGGCTGCGGCGATGACCTATTTGGCCGCTACCTTTACGGCGTTGGTGCAACTGTTCCGTCTGCTTGCAATTGCAGGACGGAGGAATGGCCGATGACCGGCGCGCGTGCGACAGCATTGACGGCCTTGCTGAAAGTGGAGGTCGACGCCGGATATTCCAACTTGGTGTTGGACAAGGCGCTCGCTGCAAGCAAGTTGTCCAGTCGGGATAAAAATCTGGCGTCCGCACTATTTTATGGCGTTCTGGAGCGTCAAATAACGCTGGATGCCGTTCTGGCGCCGCTGTCGAAACGTCCGCTTGCCAAATTGGATCCTGCAGTGCGCATAGCATGCCGGATGGGTGCCTATCAGGTTTATTATATGGACCGCGTGCCGGATTCCGCTGCGGTGAATGAATCGGTGGAGTTGGTGCGAGCCGCCGGAAAGGCGAAGGCGGCGGGATTTGTCAATGGCGTACTGCGCAATCTGCTTCGGCAGAAGGACAGTCGGCCGTTCCCACCCACAGGCAAGACCCCGCTGGAAACGCGGGCGATCCGTTATTCCTGTCCAGCGTGGATTATTGAGCGATGGGACAACGCATATGGACAGTTATTAACCGACCGGATGCTCGAAAGCCTGTTTGCACGTCCGCCGCTGTATGCGCGGGTAAATACCACCCGCACGACGCAAAAGGCGTTATTGGAAGCCTTGCATGCGGAAGGCGTGGAGGCATCCGCTGTGCCGTGGCTTCCGAATGCAGTGACGCTGTCACATACCGGAGCTGTTGCAGAAAGGGCCTGCTTTCGGGAAGGACTATTTCACATCCAGGACCTTTCCAGCCAGTTATGCTGCTTTTTGCTGGGTGCGCAGCCGGGCGAGTTGGTTTATGATGTCTGTGCTGCTCCTGGCGGGAAAACCTGTACGATTGCGGAAATCATGCAGGGGAAAGGGCGTGTCCGGGCGTTTGACCTTTATAAAGGGAAAGTCCGCCTCATCCAGAAAGCGGCGCAGCGGTTGGGGCTTTCCAATATCGAGGCGGCGCAGCGGGACGCAGCGGAAGGGATGCCGTTACCGCCTGCGGACCGCGTGCTATGCGATGCGCCGTGCTCTGGGCTGGGAATTCTGCGACGAAAGCCGGAAATCCGCTATAAAACTGCGGAAAGTATTGACAGTTTGCCGGATTTGCAGTACCGTATTCTGTGTAAGTCTGCGTCTCTGGTCCGGCCAGGCGGGGTGCTGGTGTATTCAACCTGCACGCTGCATCCGCCGGAAAATGGCGCGGTGGCGGCGCGCTTTTTGCGGGAGAACGCGTTTTCTCCACTGCCGCTGGATTTGCCCAAAGGCGTCCGGCGGCTGATTCAGGAGCCAGAAAACCAGCTGACACTGTTTCCACCGGCCTACAATACAGATGGATTCTTTATCAGTGCATTTCAGAAAGACGAGGTCTGATGAGTTTACAGCTACAAGATATTCGGTCTCTGACGCTGCCGGAATTGCAGGAAGTTGTGGCCGCCATGGGGCAGCCATCCTATCGGGCCAAACAGATATTTCACTGGCTACAGGCAGTGGGCGTTACCTCTTTTGAAGAGATGACCGACCAGAGTAAGGCGTTTCGCGCCGCGCTCGCACAACGGTATTACATAGCGAATGCCGAGATTGCGCAGCGGCTGATTTCTAAACTGGACGGCACACGAAAATATCTTTTTCAACTGCACGATGGCGAGTGCGTGGAGTCGGTTTTGATGGATTACCATCATGGGCGCAGCAACTGTATCTCCACACAGGTAGGATGCAAGATGGGCTGCACCTTCTGCGCGACCGGGCGCAGCGGCTTTTCCCGCAATCTGACGGCTGGGGAAATGCTGGCTCAGGTGCAGACAGCGCAGCGGGATGGCGGAAAACGCATATCGAATATCGTTTTGATGGGAATGGGCGAGCCGCTGGACAATTATGAAAATGTGCTGCGGTTTTTGGATCTGGTCTCTGCGCCGGATGGCATGCAGATTGGTATGCGACACATTTCGCTTTCTACCTGTGGTTTGGTGGACAGGATTTATGATTTGGCAGAACGCGGGTATCAGTTGACGCTGTCGGTGTCTTTGCATGCGCCAAATGATGCGATCCGCCGTCGGACGATGCCGGTGGCACGCAAATATTCAATGGAAGAACTGCTCAAAGCGTGCCGCCATTATGCACAGGTGACGGGCCGCCGCATTTCCTACGAATATGCCATGATCCGGGGCGTCAATGACACCGAGGCTTGCGCTCGGGAATTGGCCCGCCGTCTGGAAGGAACTTTGTGCCATGTGAACCTGATCCCTGTCAACAGTGTTTCCGGCACAGGTTATCAAAAAAGTCCAGTTGAAGTCCAACAGCGGTTTATCCGCATTTTGGAGCAGCATGGGATTGCCGCCACAGTGCGGCGGACCTTGGGCTCTGACATAAACGCTTCCTGCGGCCAGCTGCGCCGTAGGAAATTGGAGGAGGCGCCCCATGTTTAAGGTGTGTCACAAAACAGATATCGGTTTAGTTCGCGACTCGAATCAGGATGCCTGCGACAGCGGGCTGACGCCGGATGGGACGGCATGGGCGGTTGTATGCGACGGCATGGGTGGTGTCCATGGCGGTAATGTCGCCAGCAGCGTGGCTGTGGAGACTCTGATCCGGCAATATCGCGCATTTTTCAAAAGTTCCACTGTGCGCAGTGACAATGCCCTCCGCAACCTGATGACATCGGCGGTTTATAATGCGAATTCAGCGGTCTACGAGCGCGCCTGTGCCGATCCAGAGCTCAGCGGCATGGGGACGACGGTAGTCTCTGCCATCGTGGCTGGCGAGGTTGTCCATGTTGCGCACGCCGGGGACAGCCGCGCGTATCTGGTCACGCCCGAAGGTGCGCGCCAGCTGACAACGGATCACTCGATGGTACAAGAATTGGTGGACAGCGGCGACCTGACAGAGCAGCAGGCGCGCACGCATCCGCAGAAAAATATTATCACCCGCGCATTGGGCGTGGAGCCTTCTGTTTTGGTGGATTATGGGGAATTTACGTTTGCGGGCCGCAGCTTGCTGGTTTTGTGTACAGACGGCCTTTCCAATTACGTCGAGGCGGAAACGATTTATGCGCTTTCCCAGCAATATACTGGCCATGAATTGGCAGAACAGTTGATTGACGAGGCCAAAAAAGGCGGTGGCGGGGACAATATCACCGTAGCCATCATTGAAAATTGACGGGCGGGGAGGTTCCAATATGGACAAGTACACCGGAAAGCGGCTGGATGGCCGCTATGAAATCCACGAGCTGGTCGGTGTCGGCGGCATGGCTCTGGTCTATCGGGCATACGATTTACTGGATCAGCGTATCGTCGCCATTAAGATCCTGAAGGATGAATTTCTGCATAATGCGGAGTTTATCCGCCGCTTTAAAAATGAGAGCAAGGCCATTGCGCTGCTGTCGCATCCGTACATTATCCAGGTTTACGATGTCAGCTTTGGTGATCAGATTCAATACATTGTCGAGGAATTTATCGACGGCATCACCCTGCGCCAATATCTGGACCAGCAAACAGAAGTCAATCTGCAGGAAGCCATCCATTTTACAGTGGAGATTCTACAGGCGCTCCAGCATGCACATGAGCGTGGCATTGTTCATCGGGACATTAAACCGCAGAATATTATGGTATTGCCCAATGGGCATATCAAGGTGACAGATTTTGGCATCGCCCGTTTTGCGCGCAGCGAGACACGCACGATTACTGATAAAGCCATCGGCTCGGTGCATTACATTGCACCGGAACAGGCGCGCGGCGATCTGACGGATGAAAAAGCAGACATCTACTCGGTCGGCGTCATGTTGTACGAGATGACGACCGGGCAACTTCCGTTTGAAGCTGAAAACGCGGTTTCTGTCGCGATCATGCAATTGCAAAACGATCCGCGCCCACCGCGCGACATTAACCCCTCCATTCCGCGCGGACTGGAAGAGATCACCCTGCGCGCCATGCAGAAAGATCCGGCGCAGCGGTATCAGTCTGCAGCGGATATGCTGCACGACCTTGCAGAGTTGTCACAGGATCCGTCCACGGTTTTTAATTACGAGTATTTTGTAGATGATACGCCCACCCGCTATATCGACACAGGTACCTCTGACGTCTATGGAGATGAAAACAGGTATGGCGACGACTACGGATATACCGATGAGGGCGAAACACCGGCGAAAACTACCAAAACCAAAGCAAAAACCCGCAGCAAAGTGCCGTTTATTATCACAGGAATCGCTGCGGCTTTTGTGGTGGTCTGTGTGATTCTGGCGCTGACGGGCGTGCTGAAAAGCTGCAGCACTGAAAAAATGGTTACTCTGGATAATTTTGTGGGGAAAATGTTGACAGATGTAGAGGCAAACAACCCCAACCAGTTTCAATTTGAAATTGTCGCGGACACTACCAGTACGCAGCCGGAAGGCACCATTACTGACCAGGACCCGAAAGCAGGTCAGCAGGTCAGGACCGGTTCCAAGGTTACTCTAAAGGTGGCGCAATCAGCCGGTCAGGTGCAGGTGCCGGACGTCTTGGGCCAAACGAGGGATCAGGCATCGTTGAGCCTCCAGCAAAGCGGTTTAACCGCGAACTTTCAGGAAGCGCCCAGTGACACTGTTGAAATAGGTCATGTTATCTCTACGGCGCCGGCAGCAGGCGCAATGATCGAGAAAGGAAAGTCTGTCACCGTAGTAATCAGCACGGGACCGGACAGCATTTCAGTGCCAAATGTCGTTGGAGATACCATTTCAACGGCAACGCAGACTTTGCAGGCAGCAGGATTCCAGGTGAATAGTCAAGCGCAGGACAATACCGGTAAGGATGCCGATATCGTCGTTTCGACAAATCCGGGCGCCGGTGCCAGCGCGAAGAAGGGCGATACCATCACCGTGGTTTACAGCTCCGGCAAAAACGAAAAGAGCATTCAGGTCGTTGTCTCTTTGCCCTCCAATGTATCCCATGATGTGGATTTGCGGTATTATCTAAATGGAGAACAGGCGGGTACTGCGACCGTGAAGCCTTCCTATAACAATACTTGGACGCACGAGTTCACGGGCAGCGGTGTGCAGAGCCTGACTGTCGAGCTGGATGGCCAGCAATATGCGACGTACCAGATCGACTTTAATACAGGCAAATACAGCCTGGTGTCGCAGGGAACTTATCAGGATCCGAGCGCTTCGTCTTCGTCTGAGCCGGAAAGTCAGCAGCCGCCGCAAACTACCTCGGAGCCGGAGTCATCGTCGAGCACGCCGCCGCCGGCATCCTCGTCCTCTGCTGCGCCCGTTTCCAGTGACGAGGGACAGGACTGATGGCTATGTCAAGGGTAGTCGGTACGATTCTCAAAAGCTTGAGCGGATTTTATTATGTGGAAGTAGCGGATACCGCACAGGTGGTGGAGTGCCGCGCCTGTGGACGCTTCCGGAAAACCGGAGAAAAACCGCTCTCGGGAGATCATGTCGAAATACGCATAGAGGGGGACAGCGGCTATATTGAACAGATTTTGCCGCGAATGAACCAGCTTACTCGTCCGCCAGTAGCCAATATCGATCAGCTGTTGCTGATTGTCTCCATGCGCGACCCTGCCCCAAGCACCTTGGTGATTGACAAATTGCTGGCCATTGCGGAAAGCCAGCAGATTGCGCCGGCAATCGCCTTTTCTAAGACCGACCTAGCCGATGCGCAGGCGCTTTACCGCCTCTATACGGATGCGGGCTTTCCCTGCTTTATGCTTTCCTCCAAAACAGGAGAAGGCGTGGATGCGCTTTACCCGTATTTGGAAGGAAAGGTGACGGTTTTGACTGGCAATACAGGTGCGGGGAAATCCTCCCTTTTGAATGCGTTGTATCCGAAACTGCGCCTGGCGACAGGGGAGGTCAGCCAAAAATTGGGACGTGGACGCCACACAACCCGACAGGTCGAGTTTTTACACCTGCCGCATGGAGGTTTGGTGGCGGATACGCCCGGTTTTTCTTCCATTACGCCTGGTCGCTATGATTTGTTCGACGCGGCGCAGCTGCCGCATTATTTTCGAGAATTTGTCCCGTATTTGGGACAATGCCGGTTTCAGGGCTGCGCGCATACCTGCGAAAAGGGATGCGCTGTTTTGCAGGCAGTACAGGATGGAAAGATCGCCCCATCCCGGCATGCAAGTTATCTGGCGATGCTGGCTGAGATCAAAGAGACAAAGGAGTGGGATAGAAGATGAAGCAATGCATTATAATTGGTTCTGCGCCCGTTGAGGATCTTTCTGTTTTCCAGGAGTTTGATGCGCAAAATGCTTTTATCATTTGCGCAGATGGCGGCCTCGATACAGCGCTGGCGGCCAAACTCAAACCCAACGTCGTGATCGGCGACTTTGATTCTGCAAAGGCAGCGCCGCCGGCCAATACGGAAACCATCCGCCTGCTGCGCGAAAAGGATGACACCGACATGCTCTCGGCTGTCAAAGAAGGATTTCACCGCGGTTACACGGACTTTGTCCTGATCGGCTCCATTGGCGGCCGCTTTGACCATACGTATGCCAATATTTGTACCCTCCAGTATATTCTGTCCATGGGTGGCCACGGCCTGATGGCCAATGCCAAAGAGAAAATTTTCCTGATGCCAGGTGGCCGGCTGCACCTGCGCGGTATGCGCGGAGACACCGCTTCGGTCTACCCTTTTGGCGCCGCGAATGCGGCCGTGACTTATACGGGCATGAAGTACCCGCTCAATGAAAGCGTCCTCACGACGGCGGAACCGCGCGGCACCAGCAACATCATCGACAGCGATGACGCGACGGTCACGGTGCTGTCCGGACAGGTTGTCATCTATGTTCTGCGTGCGGACGCCGTTAAATAATTCTGCACCGTTTTTTCCCTTCGTGTATATACTGGGTTATCAACCAGTAAAGGCGGTGAACCGATGCACGGAACAATGCAGCGATGCAGGGAGAGCATGCGAGGAAAGGGCGTCCCTTGCGCCGTCGCCTTTGGCCTCGGTCTTGCGGTTTCCTGTTTTTGTCCCACCGGGGTGATTTTATTCATTGTTGCGGTCATCCTGGTGTGCCTAGGCGTGTCGTTTCTCCGCCGCTGAGCCTTAGGAGGGAACTTTCATGAAAGTTGTTGTCGTACACAGCCCGAAGTTTTTGGGCTTCTTCTTGCGCAAGTTTTTCCATATTCAAAAGATTGAGCCACAACCGCCGCAGTAAATGCAGCGGCCAAAGCGCTGCCCAATCAGACGTTTGGTCTGGTTCGGGCAGCGCTTTTTCTATTGCAGGAGGTATTTTTTAACCCCCCAATTCATAATTTGAGGTGTACAAGAATACCAATGAGATAGAAACAAAAAAGGAGAGATTTTCATTATGCTTAATCGAGAGGTGCTTTCCGCCAGCGAAGCCGTCTATGACGGATGTCAGGAGCAGCCAATCGACCTGGACATCAGCTTGCCGGATTATTGCCCGGATATCCAACGGATTCTCAAATGCCAGGTGACGCCCTGCATCGCCTCCCGCAATGTGTCGGGCGACCGGCTGGAAATTGAGGGTTCCTATGTGGTGCGGGTCTATTACCTGGACCCCAGCGGCAGCAGTGTGCGCTGCTATGCCACAGAAGGGTCGTATTTGTCCACTGTGACACTGAATCAGCCCGTCGAGCAGGCGCGCGTGTATGCAACCACCCGCCTGGAATACATTAATTGTCGTCCGACGAGCCCACGCAGGTTGGACATCCACGGCGCCTTTTCTGTATGTGCCCGTGTCTACGGGCGTTCGGATACGGAGATCGTCACTTCTCTGGACAGTGACAGCATGGAGCAACAGTGCGGCGAGCTGCAATGCAACACCTGCGCAGGCTTTTCGCAGCAGCCCTTCACAGTGGAGGACACGCTGCAGCTGCCGTCCGGCAAGTTGCCAGCTGAGACGATTTTGCGGACTGAGGCGGCTGTCGTCCTCAAGACGATCAATCCGATGCAGGGGCAGGTCATGGCAGTCGGGGAAATCCGACTGGGGATTCTGTATGCGCCCAGTGAGGAGGGGGCCAACCCAGAACGGATGGACTATGAGCTGCCGTTCACCCAGTTGCTTGATTGTGATGGCATGACCGAACAATCACAGTGCCGGGTGCAAATCACAGTTTCCAATGTGGAAACGCAGGTGCATTCGGATTTTTCGGGAGAAACTACAACCTTTGAGACGCACGTACGGCTTTTGGCGTCGGTGACCGCCTTTGCGGAAAAGCGCATGCAGATTCTGACAGACGCATATTCACGTCGGTTTGAGGTGCACATCACATGCAAGCAGAAAAACCTGGATAGCCTGCAGGCAATCCTGAGCGATACATATATGCACCGCTTCACGGTAGCATGCGACAGCAGCCTGAGCAAGGTATTGGATTTGTGGTGCGAGCCCTATACCGTGACGGCGAATGTGGAAAACGGCCAAGTGCAGTTTCGTGGCAAACTGACGATCTGTGTGCTGGCATTGAATCAGGAAAATACGCCGTTTTATTTTGAGCGGACTTCGGAATTTACCTGTGCAAAGCCCCTGGAGACGGTGGGGGAGACGCGCTGCTTTGCCGATGCCGTGCTTTTGAGCCTGAGTTACCATTTGACCGGCAGCGAGATTGAGATCGGCGCGGAGATGCAATTGACCGCTGAAGTCTATACCGTGCAGCCTTGTAAATTCATCACGAATGTTGAGGAGGATGAGTCGCACCCGCGCACGCCAGACCCAAATGCAGTCCTGTGTATTTATTTTGCCGTGGAAGGAGAAAAACTGTGGGATATCGCCCGGCAGTATTGCACCAGTGTAGAGGCAATCCGCGAGGAAAACGGACTGGAAGGTGACCAGGTGGAGAGCCGTGGGATGCTGTTGATTCCCATGTGAACGTGAGGCAAGTGGATACACAATGAATGCAGGAGGGAAGAAAATGGAAGAACATAGCATTTATCAGGATATTGCCGAACGTACAAACGGCGATATTTATATTGGCGTAGTCGGACCGGTGCGAACGGGCAAGTCCACCTTTATTAAGAAATTCATGGATACTGTCGTGATCCCCAACATCGAGGAGGACGCCAAGAAAGATCGCGCCGTCGATGAGTTGCCGCAGTCTGCTGCTGGCCGCACCATCATGACGACGGAGCCGAAGTTTATTCCGGAACAAGCCGTCAAGGTCACCATTGGCGATACAGCTTCATTTTCCGTACGGCTGATTGACTGCGTCGGCTACATTGTACCCAGTGCGCTGGGTTACATTGAGGACGATGCCCCGCGCATGGTGATGACGCCCTGGTTTGATGATCCGGTGCCATTTAATATGGCTGCTGAAATTGGAACCAAAAAGGTCATCACTGAGCACAGCACCATCGGCTTGGTCGTCACTACCGACGGCACCATCAGCGATATTCCGCGTGAGGAATACGAGGAGGCGGAGGAGCGCGTCATTAACGAACTCAAGGAGATCCAAAAGCCGTTTATCGTGTTGCTCAATTCCGCCGATCCAGCTGCACCCGAAACACAGGCGCTTGCAGAAAAGCTGGAACAGCAATATGCGGTTTCGGTCATGCCGGTCAACTGCCTGGAACTTACCGAGCAGGAGATTCGAGAGATTCTTTCCAAAGTCCTGTTTGAGTTCCCCGTGCAGGAAATCCGTGTGGAAATGCCGCATTGGATCACTTCCTTGGAAAAAGAGCACTGGCTGCGCGCAGCGGTCTACAGTGCCATCCGGGAAAGCGCAGCCAACGTGACGCGTATCCGGGAGATTGCCGCGATGACTGAAAAAATTGCAGCCTGCGAATATGTGGAGAACGCTGGGGCCACCACCATTGACCTCGGTACCGGCAAGGCGCGGATCCGCGTCAACTTGCAGCATACGTTGTTTTATCAGGTGCTGGGGGAAAAGACAGGGCTTACCATTGCCGACGAAGGCGATCTGCTCGACTGTATGCTGCGCTTTTCGGCAATGCAGAAGGAATATGACAAGATCCGGGATGCCTACCACAGCGTGCAGGAAACTGGCTATGGCATTGTGATGCCCGGAGTTGATGAGCTGACGCTGGAGGAGCCGAAGATTATCCGCCAGAGTGGGAAATACGGCATCCGGCTCAAGGCACGCGCCCCGTCCATTCATATGATGAAAACACAAATCACCACCGAGATTACGCCAATCGTCGGTTCAGAGGCGCAAAGCGAAGAGCTGGTCGGCTATCTGCTCAAGGAATTTGAGGAGGACCCGGCGAAAATTTGGGAATCGAATATCTTTGGCAAGAGTCTGCATGAGCTTGTCAATGAGGGCATGCACAATAAACTCTACCGCATGCCGCAGGATGCCCGCGAAAAAGTGCGGGAGACCATCGAACGAATTATCAACGACGGCTGCAACGGCCTGATTTGCATTATTCTTTAAAAGTAAACGACATAAGAACAGCAGCGTTTTTCGGGCGTCTGGGCAGAAATTGCACGGACGTCCGATTTTTCTTGCATTTCCCCCAAAAACCAGATATAATTGCTTTATTATGTGTTGGGCGGCAGAGCACGCCTTGCTTGCCATTTTATCAGTGAAACTATTGGATTGGAGCGTATTTTCATGTATAAGATCGTTGAAAAACGCAAACTGAATGACTCCATGACGCTGATGGTTGTGGATGCGCCGTTTATTGCCAAAAAGGCACAGGCCGGCCAGTTTATCATTTTGCGCGTGGACGAAGTCGGCGAGCGCATTCCGCTTACCGTGGCGGATTACGACCGGGAAAAGGGAACCGTGACCATTATCTATCAGATTGTCGGCCAGACAACCATGAAGCTTGACCAGCTGCAGGTTGGGGATTCGATCCTCGACTTCATTGGCCCGCTGGGCAAACCCAGCCAGCTGGAGGGGTATCATCGCGCGGCAGTGATCGGCGGCGGCGCGGGTTGTGCCATTGCATGGCCTCAGGCAAAGGCACTGCGCAACCTGGGCTGCAAGGTCGATATGATTGCGGGCTTCCGCAACAAAGACCTCATCATACTCGAGGACGAGATGCGTGCGGCGAGCGACCATCTCTATCTGATGACGGATGACGGCAGCAACGGGAACAAGGGCTTTACCACGACGGCGCTGCAGGAGAATCTCAACAATGGCGCCGGTTATGATCTGGTGGTGGCGATTGGACCGCTGGTGATGATGCGCGCTGTTGTGGGCGTGACAAAGCCCCTGGGGATCAAGACAATCGTCAGCATGAATCCGATCATGATAGATGGTACGGGCATGTGCGGTGGATGCCGCCTGACGGTCGGAGGCAAAACGAAGTTTGCCTGCGTGGACGGGCCGGATTTTGACGGCTTTGAGGTGGACTTCGATGAGGCTATCAAACGTGGCCGGACATATTTTGATCAGGAACGCGCCGCAGCGAGAGAAGAAAGCTGCCGGCTGATGGAGGGTGCTAAAAATGCCTAATATGCAGAAAGAAAAGACGCCGATGCCTGCACAGGCGCCGGAGGTCCGCAATCATAATTTTGAGGAAGTGGCGCTGGGATATACCGCTGAGATGGCGAAAAATGAGGCGGCGCGCTGCCTGAATTGCAAAAATAGGCCTTGTATGGAAGGCTGCCCGGTCGGCGTGCACATTCCGGAATTCATCGGACATGTTGCCAAGGGCGAATTTGACGAGGCGTTCAAAACCATCAAGCTGACCAATTCTTTGCCGGCTGTCTGCGGGCGCGTCTGCCCGCAGGAGAAGCAGTGCGAAAGCCGGTGCGTGCGTGGTATCAAGGGCGAGCCGGTCGGCATTGGCCGTTTGGAGCGTTTTGTCGCGGATTGGCACATGCAGCATGGCGGGGACACGGCGGCAAAAGTACCTTCCAATGGCCATAAAGTCGCGATCGTTGGCGCTGGCCCGGCCGGCTTGACCTGTGCCGGCGACCTCGCGGCAAAAGGATACGACGTGACGGTGTTTGAAGCGCTGCATGTGGCGGGCGGCGTTTTGATGTATGGCATCCCGCAGTTCCGTCTCCCCAAGGAAATTGTACAGAAGGAGATTGATGCACTGAAAGCACAGGGCGTCACAATCAACACTGACATGGTGATCGGCAAAGTGCTTGAAATTGACGAGCTGTTTGATATGGGTTATGAGGCGATTTTTGTCGGTACAGGCGCGGGACTGCCAAACTTTATGAATATTCCCGGCGAAGGCCTGGTCGGCACCTATTCGGCCAACGAGTTTCTAACCCGCGTCAATCTGATGAAAGCGTATAAGCCTGAGTACGATACGCCGATTTTGAAGGTGAATAAGGTCGCGGTTGTGGGCGGCGGCAACGTCACGATGGACGCCGCGCGTACGGCGTTGCGGCTTGGCGCGGAGGAAGTCCATGTGGTTTACCGCCGCTCGGAGGAAGAGATGCCCGCACGCCGCGAAGAAGTGGAGCACGCCAAGGAAGAGGGTGTCATTTTTGACCTGCTGACCAATCCGGTCTGTATCCATGGCGACGAAAATGGCCGCGTCAACGCGATCGAATGTGTTAAGATGCAGCTCGGCGAGCCGGATGCCTCCGGCCGCCGCCGCCCGATAGCGATCGAGGGAAGCAATTTCCAGATGCCGGTGGATTGTGTGGTTATGGCCATTGGCAACAGCCCCAATCCGTTGATCCGCAGCACAACCAAAGGTCTGGAAGCCAACCGCAAGGGCTGCATTGTTGTCGATGAGGAGACGATGCAGACGACTCGCAAGGGGGTTTACGCTGCTGGTGACGCAGTTTCCGGCGCTGCGACGGTCATTCTGGCCATGGGCGGCGGCAAGAAGGCCGCGGCTTCCATTGATGCTTATATTCAAAGTCAGCAATAATCAGCAATCAAACAAACTTTCTATTCCATTTTCCGGTCCCCGGCTTTCATCAGCCGGGGATTTTTTCATTCGGTGCTAAAGAAATCCTGTTGCTGCATAAAATTGATCATGGAAGTTTTGGAGAGGATGTGTTGATAGATGGAACAGCAAAATTGGAAGGCACCGGCGAATCCAGAAGAGAAATCCCCGGAAACGGAAAAGCCCTATCTCTGGCGTGTGCGGTGGATTATCTGTGCAGTAGTGCTGGCGGCGGCGTTGCTGCTGCGCTTTACTTTTGGTGGTACGATCTATGAACAGGTGCACGCCTGGTATACTGACCAGATACAGCATGTGGTGTTGCCACAGTCGTCTATTGACGGTATCCAGGAGAAAATTATTGAATTGTTTCCGGTCAGCAGTGCACCGCAGGCCAGCAGCAAGCCATGAAGCTACGCTGCGGCCACTGCCAGGTGCAGATGACAGTTCCTTTTTTTGCACTGGTTGCCTTCCTGTTGTTGGCAGATCCTTCCGGAACAGCGGCCTGTGGAATCCTTGCAGCCCTGTTGCACGAACTGGGGCATCTATGCGCGATGCATCTGGAGCGCCGCCCTGTCCAAGCGGTGCGCCTGACTGCCTTTGGCGCCGAAATCCGCGCGCAGGCGTGTGAAGGCGCTTATTGGCGAGATGCCTGCGTGTTTTTGGCGGGACCTGCGGTGAATTTCATTTTGTTTGCACTCCTTTCCATGCACGCCAGGGCTTTCACGCAGCCGCAGATGCTCCACGTGTTTGCGGTTGCAAATGGCCTGTTGGGCGCCTGCAATCTGTTGCCCGTCGAACCCCTGGATGGCGGCCAGGCGCTGCTTTGCGCGTTGCAAGAAAAGCTGCCGCGTGCAAAGGCAGTCCGTGTCGTGCAGATTACCTCCTTTTTGACGATTGTGCCACTGGCAGTGCTGGGGTTGCTGACGCTGTTTCGTTCCCGCTGGAATTTTACGTTGTTGCTGATGGCTGTCTATCTGTTGTTTTTGCTGATGTGCAAGCCGAACCGCGCTTGAAAAGAAAGCCAAAACAGAGTATAATAAGCTAATTTGAAATGCAGGAGGGCTTGCCATCAAAGCGGAAATCGAAGCGCTGCTGCCGCATGTGCAGAAGCCGGGACGTTATGTGGGAAAAGAATTAAATAGTATTGAAAAAAACTTGCAGGATGTGGAGGTCAGATTCGCATTTTGCTTTCCAGATACCTATGAAGTGGGGATGTCCCACTTGGGCATGAAGATTTTATACGGGGCGCTGAATGCCGAACCCTGGCTGTGGTGTGAACGCGTTTTTGCGCCCTGGTTTGATATGGAGGAGGCGCTGCGCAAAGCAGGCCTGCCGCTGTATGCATTGGAAAGTGGCGACAGTGTAGGGGATTTTGATATCATCGGATTTACGCTGCAATATGAGCTGTCCTATACCAATGTGCTCAATATGCTGGATCTGGCGGGGGTACCACTGCTTTCGAAGGATCGCAAAGCCCTGAAAAATCTGGTGGTGGCGGGCGGCCCCTGCGTCTGCAATTGTGAGCCCCTGGCGGATTTTGTGGATCTGTTTTTCCTCGGTGAGGGGGAAGAGGTCGATTTGGAGGTCTGCAAGCTTTACCGAGACTGCAAACGGGCGGGCGTTTCCAAAGAACAATTCTTGGAGCGGGCGGTGCAGATCCCCGGCGTCTATGTGCCCGCCTTTTACGATGTATCCTATCATCCGGACGGAACGGTTGCCGCCATCACTCCGACGCATGGCGCACCCGCGCGCGTCAAAAAGCGCGTGATCATGGATTTGGACAAGGCCTATTATCCGGACCGTTTTGTGGTGCCCTATATTGAAATTGTCCACGACCGTGCGGTGCAGGAAGTGTTCCGCGGGTGCATCCGCGGATGCCGGTTCTGTCAAGCAGGGTTTCTGTACCGCCCAGTGCGTGAAAAATCGCCGGAGGTCATTAACCGCCAGTGCCGCGCTCTGTGTGAGAATACCGGATATGACGAGGTCTCCCTCTCTTCGTTGAGCACCAGCGATTATAGCCAGCTCAATCCGCTGTTGGACGAGCTGCTGACCTGGTCCAAGCCGGAAAAGACAAGTATTTCTCTGCCGAGCCTTCGCGTGGATGGCTTCCAAAGCGAGGTGCTCGACAAGATCA
Organism: uncultured Oscillospiraceae bacterium; assembly: GCA_900554535.1. Lineage (GTDB taxonomy): Bacteria > Bacillota > Clostridia > Oscillospirales > Acutalibacteraceae > Caproicibacterium. Next base: position 23,391 of record USIA01000002.1, read on the forward strand.
AAACCGTCCGGCGCAGCGGCCTGACCTTTGCTCCGGAAGCGGGAACGCAGCGGCTGCGCAATGTCATTAATAAAAATGTCACAGAAGCACAACTGCGCGAGACGGTCACCAAAGCGTTTCAGGGCGGCTGGACGACGGTCAAGCTCTATTTTATGATCGGCCTGCCGACGGAGACACTCGAAGATGTCCGCGGCATTGCAGAATTGGGCCAGATGGTGGTGGACACCTACTATGCTTGTAAGGACAAGCCGCGCGGCAAGGGTTTGAAGGTTACGTTGAGCGCCTCAGCGTTTATTCCCAAACCGTTTACGCCGTTTCAGTGGGAACCACAGGACACCATGGAGCAGATGCGCGCAAAACAGATGGCCCTGGTGCATGCGGTGAAAACCCGGAAGATTTCGGTCAATTGGCACGACGCCTCTACCAGTTTTGTGGAAGCGGTTTTCGCCCGCGGCGACCGCCGCCTGGGAAAGGCCCTTCTGGAGGCGCACTGCCGCGGCTGCAAAATGGATGGTTGGGCGGATGGATTTTCACTGGAAAAGTGGCTGTCCGTTTTTCGTGACTGTGGCATTGACCCGGCGTTTTATGCGAACCGCCGCCGTTCCTTTGACGAGATTTTGCCATGGGACCACATGGATTATGGCGTCAGCAAGGCATTTTTCATCCGGGAATGCAAGCGGGCTTATGAAGCCCAAACGACGCCCAACTGCCGCGAAGCGTGTTCTGCCTGCGGGGCAGCGCAGTTCGGAGGGGGAATCTGCTATGCACAGCGTTAGGATCTGGTTCTCGAAAACCGGAAGCGCACGGTATATCTCTCATCTGGATCTGATGCGCTGCATGACGCGCGCAGCGCGGCGCGCAGGCCTGCCAATGTGGTATACGCAAGGGTTTAATTCCCGCGCCTATATGACGTTCGCGCTGCCGCTGAGTCTGGGCGTCAGCGGTCTGCGGGAAAGCATGGACCTGCGCCTGGAAGAAGCCCTGCCGAATGAGGAGGTCTGCCGTCGCCTGGATGCGGCGCTGCCCGCGGATATCCATGTCTTTGATGCAACAGACCCGGTCATGAAACCAGGCGCCATCGCTTACGCAACCTATATTCTCCGAATTCCCACAAAGCATCCACAAGCCCTGGCGCAGGCAATCCGGGAATTATTTGCCCGCGACCCGCTGCCGGTCGAAAAGAGATCCAAACATGGGCCGTTGGAGATGAACCTGCACCCGGAACTTGATCAAACGACCGTGGCGGCTGAGCCGGAAGCAGTGCGCGTGGATGCGATGCTTGCGGCTGGCGGAGATTTTAATCTCAATCCCACGCTGTTGGTCGACTGCATCACCCGGTATTTGGGTGAGCTGCCCACAGTTTCGATCACACGTACGGGCCTGTGGACTGCCGATCAAAAGCCGTTTGCCTGATTGAAAAACCGAATGCAAAAAACACTTGCCTTTCAGTCGCGATTGTGATAAAATAGATAAGCATTTGAAATCCGCCGGCTCCCGGTGGGCGTCAATGCCCGGTCAACCGAGACATTGAAGCGGGCAGTCCTCTGCTGATGCATGAATGCCTAAAATTAGGAGGAAAAACATGGACGCATTGAAGTTGATTGCACAGGATTCGATCAAAGAAGAGAAGCCACAGCTGGAAATTGGCGACACTGTCAAGGTCAGCGTGAATATCCGCGAAGGCGACCGCGAACGTATTCAGATGTTCGAAGGCACCGTCATTGCCCGCAAGGGCTCCGGCGTGAGCGAGACCTTTACGGTTCGCCGCGTATCTTATGGCGTTGGTGTGGAGCGTGTATTTCCGATTCATTCTCCCAACGTGAAAAAGGTCGAGGTTGTGCGCAAGGGCCATACCCGCCGCGCAAAGCTCTATTATCTGCGTGACCGCGTCGGTAAGGCTGCAAAGCTGCGCGAAGTTGTGAAATAAGGCAACAGAATACGTGCAGGAAAGGGACATGCAGGATGTCCCTTTTTTGTTATCCATAAGATAAAAATGGACTTGATGGCCTTTGGGGGCCGCAGACGTCGGAAAACGGAGGAAGCGATGAGCGAAGCACAATCTATCCAGTGGTTTCCGGGACATATGACCCGTACGAAACGGCAAATTGAAAAATATCTTTGCCAGATCGACGCCGTTGCCGAAATTGTGGACGCACGCATCCCGGTCAGCAGCCGTAATCCCGATCTGGACCGTCTGACGCGCAACAAACCGCGCGTTATTTTGCTGAATAAATCAGATATGGCCGACATGGCAGCCACGAAGGCTTGGTGTGCGGTTTTGCAGGGGCATGGCAAACTGGCCATTGCGGTCGATTGCAAAACAGGGCGAGGACTGCATCGTTTCCAGCCCGCTGTGAAGAAAGTCCTCGCGCCACAGATCGCTGTATGGCAACGCAAGGGCATGGTTGGGCGAACGATCCGCGTGATGGTGGTCGGCGTGCCTAATGTCGGCAAGTCTTCGCTGATCAATAAGCTTTCCCGTGGCAGCCGCGCAGCTGTGGAGGATCGGCCGGGGGTTACCCGCAGCAATCAGTGGTTCCCGATTGGAAAGGGGTTTGACCTGCTGGATACACCGGGTGTTTTGTGGCCGAAATTTGACGATCCGGTGGTGGGAGAGCACCTCGCCTTTACAGGTGCGATCAAGGACGAGGTCGTCGACACAGAGCATTTGGCAGCACGATTGCTGGAATTGCTCAGTCGGGCGTATTTGCAGGCGCTGTGCGCTCGGTATAAACTGGAACCCGCGACGCTTTCCGGTTTGGAGGGATGGCAGATTTTGGAGATGATCGGCCGCAAACGCGGCATGCTGATCTCTGGTGGAGAAATCGATACGGAGCGCGCTTCTATCATGGTGCTGGATGAATTCCGTGCCGGAAAGATAGGCCGCATCACGCTGGAGTGGCCGGAGGGAAAACGATGAGTGTCCGTACTTCTGAACCGGTGGATTGGCTGCGTTATGAGCGAGAAGCCATCCAAGAGGGATATGCGCTGGTGTGCGGGATCGACGAGGCGGGGCGTGGCCCTCTGGCTGGACCGGTTTTTGCAGGCGCTGTGATCTTGCCGCAAGGATGCATTATTGAAGGTGTGCGGGATTCCAAGCGGATTTCTGAAAAGAAGCGTGAATTGCTGTTTGATGTCATCAAAGAAAAAGCAGCGGCGTGGGGCATTGGTTTTGCAACGGAACAGGAAATTGACGAATTGAATATTTTGCAGGCGACTTTTCTGGCGATGCGCCGCGCTGTGGAATCATTGACGCCACAGCCCCTGCTTGCGCTGGTAGACGGAAATCAGGCGCCGCCGTTGCCGATGAAAGTGCGTACGATTGTCAAAGGTGATGCCTGCTGTGAAAGCATTGCGGCGGCTTCCATCCTGGCAAAGGTCAGTCGTGACCGCCTGATGCGCCAGATTGATACAATATATCCCGAATATGGCTTTGCCAAACATAAGGGATATGGCACAGCTGCGCACCGTGCAGCGCTGCAAAAATTTGGCCCTTGCCCCGTACACCGCAGAACATTTCTAAAGAAAATTCTGGGGCGATCAGATGGATGAGGCACGGGCCCGCGATGCCGGAAAGCGCGGGGAGACGATCGCATGTACCTATCTGATACAACACGGTTGTCGCATTCTGGCGCGTAATTGGCATTCCCGCTACGGGGAGATCGATGTGATTGCCGCCAATGAACGCCACCTGATTTTTCTGGAAGTCAAGACGCGCGCGCCAAATGCTTTGGTCGGTCCTCTGGAGGCCGTGACACCAGCTAAACAACGTCGCCTCATTCAAACGGCTCAGCTTTATTTGCTCGCACACCCTACCAATCTGCAACCGCGGTTTGACGTGATGGGCATTGTCCTTTCACGTGATGGGCGGACATTTCTGCATTTTATGTACGTAAAAAACGCTTTTTCAGCCGAAAAAGCAACTTTCTTTTGACAAGTGCCGGAAAGTATACTAAAATGGTAACGCAATAAACGGAAAATGGCGTAGCCGGACGCTTTTATCTTGAAGGAGGCCATTCCATGCAGTATCGATCTACCCGCAACTTTGCCACAACAGTTTCTTCTGCCCAAGCGATTGCGCAGGGAATCTGCGAGGATGGCGGCTTATTTGTACCAGAACAGTTTCCGCAGCTTTCCTGGCAGGACTTACAGGCGTTGTGTAGCTGCTCTTATGTGGAGCGTGCTCAGAAAATTTTGTCACTGTTTTTGACAGATTTTTCGGAAGAAGAGATTCATAGCTGTGTTATGCAGGCTTATACAGCAGAGAAATTTCCCGGCGGCCCAGCACAGATGTCGCTTTTGCAGGTTGGTGGCGCTAAGCTGTATTTGCTGGAGCTTTGGCATGGACCGACCTGTGCCTTTAAAGATATGGCGTTACAACTGCTGCCTCATTTGCTGACAGCCAGCTTGCGGAAGATCCATTCCGACAAGGAGGCAGTCATTCTGGTGGCCACTTCCGGCGATACGGGAAAGGCAGCGCTGGAAGGTTTTCGAGATGTTCCGGGCACGAAGATTGTCGTTTTCTACCCAGAAGATGGTGTCAGCCCGATGCAAAAGCGTCAGATGGTGACACAGGAGGGCGCCAACGTGTCAGTGTGTGCGATCAAAGGAAATTTCGATGACGCACAGACTGGTGTCAAAAAGATCTTCACGGATGCCTCAGTATGCGAAGCGCTGGCAAAACATGGCATGATGTTTTCAAGCGCCAATTCCATCAATTTGGGTCGCTTGCTCCCGCAGATCGTGTATTATATTTCTGCATATTGCGACTTGATGAAAAACGGTGAAATTGACCGGCCAAGCACGCCGGGCTGACACAAAAAACGGGGAAATTGCCGCGGCCAGGCAAGCCGGTGAATATCGCTGTACCGACTGGAAACTTTGGGAATATTTTGGCAGCCTATTATGCCAAACGCATGGGCCTGCCCGTCAAAAAGCTGATTTGCGCCAGCAATTCCAATAACGTGCTTACTGATTTCTTGCGCACGGGGGTTTATAACCGCAATCGGCCGTTCTATACAACGATCTCGCCATCCATGGATATTCTGATTTCTAGCAATCTGGAGCGGCTGCTCAGCGACCTGACCGGTTCGGACACGGTGGTGCGTACCTGGATGCGGACCCTGAGGGAGACCGGCAGCTACTGCGTGGATACAGAAACGCTGCGACAGATTCAAAGCCTGTTCTGGGCGGGATTCTGCGACGATCAACAAACGCGTACAGAAATTCATGATTTGTATCAGTCAGAAAACTATCTGTGCGATACACATTCTGCGGTCGCCGTTCAGGTTTACCAGCAGTATGTGGCAGAAACCGGCGATCAGGACACGCCTGCAGTGATTGCTTCGACTGCCAGCCCATATAAATTTGCCGACAGCGTCCTGGCGGCTGTTTCCGGCGCGGCACCGGAGGGCGACGATTTTGAGAAGATCGCGGCGCTTTCCGCATTGACGCATACGACGGTACCGGCGCCCATTGCCGCCTTGCGCAGCAAACAGCCCAGATTTACGGAGAGCTGCACGCCGGAGCAGATGCCACAGACGGTTTTGCGGATCGTCGGAGCAGCTGAGTGCTGACGGTCCAGACCGCACGAAAGGGAAACGTATGGCGCTATTTGCAATCGCGGACCTGCACCTCTCCTTTGGAACGGATAAGCCGATGGATGTATTTCATGGCTGGGAAGGGTACACGGATAAGTTGGAAAAAAACTGGAATGCCTGCGTCAAACCAGAAGACACTGTCGTGATTGCTGGAGACATCAGCTGGGCGATGAAGTTGCCGGAGGCGGAAGCGGATTTCCGTTATATCGACCGCCTGCCGGGGCATAAACTGATCTTAAAGGGAAACCACGATTTGTGGTGGCCTACGCGCAGAAAGCTGGATGCTTTTTTGGAAGAGCACGGCTTTTCTACGATTTCCGTGGTCCACAATTCCGCGGTACGGGTCGGTGAGTTCGCGGTCTGCGGCAGTCGCGGATGGCTTTATAATGCGCAGTCCGAGGAGGATCAGAAGATCGTCCGCCGCGAGGTGGGGCGGCTTGAGACCTCTTTACGCATGGGAGAGAAACTTGGCGGCCATCCAGTGGTGTTTTTGCATTACCCGCCGGCTTATGACCACGACGTCTGTGAGGAGATCCTGGAAGTATTGCTCGAGCATGGCATATCCGACTGTTACTTCGGCCATATTCACGGAAGTCAGGCGGCCAAGCGGGCGGTGATGGGGCAATACCGCGGTATCCGCATGCATCTGATTTCGTGCGATTACCTGTCGTTTTGTCCATTGTTGGTGCGTCCGGAAAAAACTTTGTGACGCAAATTTAAATTCTCGCGCATTCTATAGAAAATCATGGATTAATATGCTATACTTACTAAGATAATTTGCTATTTTGCAGGAGGAAATTGAAAATGAGTCTGAAATCATCCAATAAGGTCGCAACAAACCGCTGGCAGCTCGAAGTTTCTGTGGACGCAGATGCGTTTAACACGGCGGTGGACCATGCCTATAAAAAGCAGAAGAACCGCATTATGATCCCCGGCTTCCGCAAGGGAAAAGCACCGCGCGCTTTTATTGAAAAGTTCTATGGCGCCGATGTGTTTTATGATGACGCAATTAATGAAGTCTATCCGGAAGCTCTGGAGTCGGCAGTCAAAGAGTCCGGCCTGGACATGATTCAGGATAAGGTGGACTTTGACCTGGTGTCTGCGAGCAAGGATGACGGCCTGGTGTTTAAGGCGACGATTACGGTGAAGCCGGAAGTCTCTATCAAGGATTACAAGGGCATTCCAGCTACCCGCAAGTCCAGCGAGGTGACGGATGAAGAAGTCGCCGCGGAGCTGGCCAAGGCCCAGGACCGCAATTCCCGTATGGTAACGGTTGAGGATCGTCCTGCCGAGAACGGCGACGTGGTGGACATCGATTTTGAAGGATTTTTGGACGGAGAGCCGTTTGAAGGCGGCAAGGGCGAAAATTTCAGCCTGCAACTGGGGTTGGGTCAGTTTATCCCGGGCTTTGAGGAGCAGGTGGTCGGCCACAATACAAATGATGAGTTCGATGTCAATGTGACTTTCCCAGAGGACTACCATGCGGAAGAATTGCGCAATCAATCCGTCCTCTTTAAAGTGAAGATTCATGAAATCAAGAAAAAGGAGCTCCCTGCGCTGGATGATGACTTTGCCAAGGATGTCAGTGATTTTGACACGCTTGACGAATATAAGGCAGATCTGAAGAAGCACCTGGAAGAGCGCAAGAAGGAGCAGGCGGACGATGATGTTGACAATCAGCTGATCGATAAGCTGGTGGAGCTTCTGGAAGGCGAAATCCCGGAGGCCATGTATCGAAATAAGGCCAATGATGATCTGCGCGACTTTAGCTACCGCCTGCAGAGCCAGGGAATGGACCTGCAAACCTACATGAAGTATACGGGTCAAAATATGGACGCAATGCGCGAGGGCTTTATGCCGCAGGCAGAGCGCCAGGTCAAGTTGCGCCTTGCACTGGAAAAGATTGCAGAACTGGAGCAGCTGAAGGCTTCGGATGATGAAGTTGAGGAAGAATATAAAAAGCTGGCTGAAAACTACCACATGGAGCCTGAAAGGGTCAAGGCTCTCGTTGCCGCCCAGGATCTGGCGAAGGACGTTGCTGTGGAAAAGGCAATTTCCTTTGTCCGCGATAATGCCGTTGTCACAGATGCTCCCGCTGAAGAGCCGGAAGCCAAAGAAGCGGAGAAGGCTGAATAAGGTCGGAATTCGCCTACTTGAACAGGAAAATTGAAAGTATGGTAAAAGTAGCATAAATGGTTCCCATTTGGTCAATACTGAATCAGTCGGCGGTTGAACAGGAGGTTCGTCATGAGCAATTTGGTCCCATATGTTATCGAACAGACAAACCGCGGAGAACGTCAATATGATATTTTTTCGCGCTTGTTGAATGACCGTATTATTTTGCTGAACGATCAAGTGACCGACACGAGCGCAAGTCTGATTGTCGCTCAGCTCCTTTATCTGGAAGGACAGGATCCGGAAAAGGACATCAGCTTTTATATCAACAGCCCCGGCGGTTCTGTCACGGCGGGCATGGCGATCTATGATACGATGCAATATATCAAATGCGACGTCTCAACAATCTGCATGGGTTTGGCCGCCAGCATGGGCGCATTTCTGTTGGCAGCAGGAACGAAGGGAAAGCGCCTTTCCCTGCCGCATACCGACATCCTGATTCATCAGCCCAGCGCCGGTGTGCCGCAGTCACAGGTCTCTGACGTGATGATTCACGCAGATTACCTTTCTAAAAAGAAAGAACTGCTCAACAAAATCCTGGCAGAGCGCACCGGACAGCCCATTGAGAAAATTGCACGGGATACAGACCGCGATAATTTTATGACCCCAGAGGAAGCCTTGGAGTATGGCTTAATCGATAAAATTATTACAAACAGATAAAGCAGGTGATTGCATGGCCAATACCAACGAACGGGAAATCTGCTGTTCCTTCTGCGGAAAACCGCAAAGCGAAGCCCGCCGCTTGATTGCGGGCCCGGGCGTTTATATCTGTGATGCGTGCGTGGAGCTCTGCAAGTCGATTCTGGATGACGAAACCAACCTGTCGACACGCAGGCCGGACTACTCGGCGTCAAACGCAATGGAGTTGCCGAAACCGCATGAAATTAAAAAGCAGCTGGATGAATATGTGATTGGGCAGGACGATGCCAAAGTCGCACTTTCGGTTGCGGTGTATAACCACTATAAGCGGATCTTTTATGGTGAGGATGACAATGTGACACTCGCCAAGAGCAATGTGCTTTTGCTGGGTCCGACAGGTGTTGGCAAGACATTGCTGGCTCAGACGCTGGCCAAAATTTTGGATGTGCCGTTTGCCATTGCAGATGCCACCACATTAACCGAAGCGGGTTATGTCGGCGAAGATGTGGAGAATATCCTGTTGCGGTTGATTCAGGCGGCTGATTTTGACATTGAGCGCGCAGAACGTGGCATTATCTATATTGATGAGATTGACAAAATTGCGCGGAAGTCAGAAAATCCGTCGATCACGCGTGATGTCAGCGGTGAAGGCGTACAGCAGGCCCTGCTGAAAATTCTGGAGGGTACGGTTTCCAATGTACCCCCGCAGGGCGGTCGAAAACATCCACAGCAGGAGTTTTTGCAGATCGATACCTCCAATATCCTGTTTATCTGCGGCGGGGCGTTCGATGGCTTGGAGAAAGTTGTCCAACAGCGCACAGCGTCTACGTCCCTTGGGTTTGGCGGTGAAGTGCACAGCAAGGCGGAACTGGATGAGACTGACTGGATGAAAGAAGTTGGCCCGCATGATCTGGTCAAGTATGGACTCATCCCGGAACTGGTTGGCCGTCTGCCGGTCATTACGGCGCTCAGCGGACTGGATGAGCGTGCGCTGATCCGGATTTTGACAGAGCCGAAAAATAGCCTTGTCAGCCAGTATAAACGCCTGTTTGAATTGGACAAGGTGGATTTGGAATTTACAGACGAGGCGTTGCAGGCAATTGCCCAAAAAACCTTGGAGAGGCACACGGGCGCCCGTGGCTTACGTTCTGTGATGGAAAATTTGCTGACAAAGCTGATGTATGACGTGCCAACTGATTACCAGATTGAGCGTGTTACGATTACAGAAGATACTGTGAAAAACAGTGCGAAACCGGAATTGGTCTATAATCCGGATCGGGAACCCGTCAAGATCAAGATGACACTTCCTGCAACGGCTTCTGCCAAGAAAAAGAATCGCCGCGATACCGCATAAACATGAAATGGGCAAAGGCCGCTGCGCATAGCAAGAGGATTTCTGCTTGCTTGCGGCGGCCTTTTTGTAATAAGGAGAAAAGCGATGGAGCAAGAGAATCAAACATTGGCTTTGCAGCCTGATGTGCCGGTTAAACTGCCGACAATGGCACTGCGTGGCTTGGTTATTTTTCCCGGAATGACGCTTCAATTTGATGTGGGGCGCAAAAAGTCCATTTTGGCTTTGGCCAATGCAATGGAAGAAAACCAGCTTGTCTTTCTGGTGACACAAAAAGATCTGGAGGAAGGAGATCCAACCGAAAAGGATCTTTATAAAATGGGCGTGATTGCGCGCATCCGTCAGGTGGTGCGCCGGTCAGACGATGGCATCCACATGTTTGCAGAGGGCATTTGCCGCGCCAAATTGCTGTCTATGTCAAGTGAGAAGCCGTTCCTAATTGCGGAGGTTTCCCCAATTGAGGAGCACAAAAGACGCACAACGGCGAATGCAGAGGCGCTAATCCGCTATACGCAATCGTTATTTGAGGATTATATTCAGAATTTCACCCATGTGCCGCCCGATATCATTATGGGGGTCATTAAACAGAAGGATTGCGGGGAACTGGCGGACTACATCGCCATGAATATTTCCATGGATTACAGCAAAAAGCAGGAAATCCTGGAAGAGCTGCATTCTTACCGCCGTCTGCAAAAGCTCAGCACTATGCTGAAAAGCGAGTTGGAAATTCTGAAGATCGAGGCAAAGATTTCTGAAAAAGCGAAAAGCCAGATCGATGAAAACCAGCGCGATTATTATTTGCGCGAGCAGATGCGTGCAATTGCGGACGAACTGGGAGAGGATGACAATCCGCTGGCGGAGGCCGATCAGTTGCGGGACCGCATCCAGAAAGCAGGTCTGCCGGATCTGCAGCGCGAGAAATTGCTCAAAGAGTGCGACCGCCTTGCAAAGATGCCGGAAGGCTCTCATGAAGGCAGCGTAATTGTCTCCTATGTGGAGACCTGTCTGTCTCTGCCATGGAGCAAAGCGTCTAAGGACGTCTTTGACCTGCAAAAAGCACGGCGCATATTGGACCGCGATCATTATGGCTTGGAGAAGGTCAAGGACCGCATTGTGGAGACGCTGGCCGTTAAAAAATTGAATCCGAATGCCAAGGGGCAGATTCTTTGCCTGGTCGGCCCGCCAGGCGTCGGCAAAACAAGCATTGCACATTCGATTGCAGAGGCTGTTGGCCGCAAATATGTGCGGGTCAGTTTGGGTGGCGTGCGCGATGAATCCGACATCCGGGGCCACCGCCGCACCTATATCGGCGCAATGCCCGGGCGCATCATCAATGCAATCAGGCAGGCGGGCACCAACAATCCGGTTTTGCTGCTTGATGAGATCGATAAACTCGGCAACGATTTCCGCGGCGATCCATCTTCAGCTTTGCTGGAGGTTCTGGACCCGGAGCAGAATAACACGTTTGTGGATCACTACATTGATATGCCATTTGATTTGAGCAAGGTGTTTTTCATCACGACGGCGAATGATGCGAGTGCGATTCCGGAGCCACTGTATGACCGTATGGATGTGATCCCGCTTGGCAGCTATACGGTAGAGGAAAAGTACCACATTGCGACGAAGCATCTGATCCCCAAGCAATTGAAGGAACACGGCATTAGCGCAAAGAATCTTCGGTTCACTTCACCGGCCGTGCGTGCAATTATCGAGGGCTATACCCGTGAAGCGGGCGTACGTGGTTTGGAACGGCAGATTGCGAAAATTTGCCGCAAAAGCGCCATCAAGATTGTGGATGACCCGGAAGTCCAACTGCGCATCACACCCAAGAGCCTGGCGGATCTGCTGGGGCCGCGCAAGTTCCACAACGACGAGCTGAACAAGAAGGATATGGTCGGCCTTGTCAACGGTCTGGCATGGACCAGTGTTGGCGGTGAAATGCTTCCCATCGAAGTGGCCGTCATGACGGGTACCGGAAAGATCGAACTGACCGGTTCCCTCGGCGATGTAATGAAGGAGTCGGCGCGTACTGCCATCAGCTGTATCCGGACACGTGCAGATCGTCTTGGAATCCAGCAGGACTTTTATAACAAATATGATATCCATATCCATGCGCCAGAGGGCGCAGTGCCGAAAGATGGACCGAGTGCGGGCGCAGCCATGGCTACGGCCATTACCAGTGCCTTGACGGATATCCCGATTCGCCACGACCTGGCAATGACCGGCGAGATTACCCTTTTGGGCCGCATTTTGCCCATCGGTGGCCTGCGGGAAAAGACGATGGCTGCCTATCGGGCGGGCATCAAAACGGTCGTCATTCCATCAGAAAATGTACCGGACTTGGCAGAAGTCGATAAAGTGGTCAAGGATAAAGTGGAATTTTTGCCGGTTGAACAGATTGATCAGGTGTTGGATATTGCGCTGACGCGCCATCCGGAACCGCGCAAGCAGGAGAATGCACATGAAAATTGAGACGGCCCGGTTTGAATTTTCTGCGGGGACGCTAGCGCAAATTCCGCCGGGTGACCTTCCTGAAATTGTCTTTTCGGGGAAATCCAATGTTGGAAAATCGACGTTGATCAATAAGTTGCTCAATCGAAAATCGCTGGCACGTGTGAGCGCGAAACCGGGCAAGACGGCGACAATCAATTCCTATCTGCTGGACACCTGCCGCTTGATTGACCTTCCAGGATATGGATACGCCAAGGTTTCCAGAGCTGAAAAACAACGCTGGGCGCAGCTGGTGAACGGGTATCTGGAATCGGACCGTCCGATTGCGCTGGTGGTGCAGATTATTGATATTCGCCATGACCCGACGCAGGATGATCGGCAGATGATTCAGTATTTGCTGGATCGCGCAATGCCATTTGTGGTGGTTGCCACCAAAAGCGACAAACTCAATGCCACGCAGCGCCGGGAGCGATTGGCGGCGCTGGAGGAATTGTTTGCAGGCGCAGGCATTGTATTTTTTCCATTTTCGGCTGTGAAAGGGGAAGGCGTGGAAACGCTGCGAGAACGGATTGACAGCCTTTGCACGCCCGATTAAACATATTACGCTTACGAGAATCCGACGAGGTTTTGGGCGGCCGCATGATGTCACGCGACCCTTTACTTTAGCAGTTTCACAGTGTAAAATGGTTGTGTGATTAATTCATAAGGAGTTGTCAATTGTGAATTCCAAAATTAAAGATGAAAGCGTGGACTTTTTATTTCAGGCGATTTTATCTCTGAAAACGCAGGAAGAATGCTACGCATTTTTCGAGGATCTCTGTACGGTCCCGGAGATTAAGGCGATGTCTCAGCGCCTGCTGGTGGCCCATATGCTGAGCACAAAGCGTGTTTACAGCGACATTGTGGCCCAGACGGGTGCCTCTACCGCAACCATCAGCCGTGTGAACCGTTCCCTGAATTATGGATGCGATGGATATAAATTGGTTTTTGACCGCTTGGACGCTGATAAGCAACAGGGGCAAACCAAATCTGAATCCAAATGAGTTACGACGTATTTGCCAGGTACTATGATGCCTTGACCCAGAATGTCGGCTATGCAGAGCGCGCAGACTATCTCTGTGCGCTCTTAGACCGTTATCACCATCCGGCGGGCGAGACGCTCGATCTGGCCTGCGGGACCGGCAGTCTGACGCTGGCTTTGAAGCAACGCGGGCTTGATATTTATGGGGTGGATGGCAGTGTGGAGATGCTCGCGCAGGCGCAGGCCAAAGCCGCAGAAGCCGGGGAACAAATTCTCTTTCTGCACCAGAAAATGCAGGCGCTGGACCTCTATGGCTCCGTCAATACGGTGTTTTGTACCTTGGATAGCCTGAATCATCTGCCCACAGAGCGGGATTTGCAGGCCACATTTGCGTGTGTGGCACGCTTCCTCGAATCGGACGGCCTGTTTGTATTCGATATGAACACGCCCTATAAACACAAGGAAGTGCTGGGGAACAACACCTTTGTATATGATACGGATACGGTATACTGCGTTTGGCAAAATCATTATTTTCCAGCAGGATGCCGGGTGGCAATTGAACTTGATTTTTTTGCGCGTGAGGGAATGCTTTACCGACGCAAGAGCGAACGCTTTTTTGAGCGGGCCTATGAGATTCCACGTATCCGGCAGAATTTGCAGCGGGCGGGCCTAAATTTGCTCGATACCTTTGCAGAGCAGAGCTTTTCAACGCCTGTTGCAGACACACAGCGCGTGGTTTTTGTCGCGCGCAAACCGGAGCACGCATAAACGAAGGGGAGTAGCATGGATAGATTGATTCGCTGTATTACCAAGTCCGGAGGCTTGATGGCCTGCGCCGCTGACACAACTTATCTGGTTGCGACCGCGCAACAGATTCACGGGCTGCATGCAGTGGGCACAGCGGCGTTTGGCCGCCTGTTGACAGGTGCTTCCATGATGGGGTCCCTGCTAAAGGGAGAATGCGCCACGGTGCAGCTCAAAATCGATGGCGGCGGTCCTTTGGGTCCGATGATCGCGCTTGCAGACAGCCACGGCAATTGTAGGGGCACTGTGCGCAATCCGGCAGTTGATTTGCCGCTTAAGCCCAACGGGAAACTGGATGTCGGGGCTGCCGTGGGCAGTGATGGTCTTTTGGGCGTTATGCGGGACGATGGGGAAGGCCACACTTATACTGGCCAGGTGAAGTTGCTGTCGGGGGAAATTGCGGAGGACATTGCCTCTTACTTTGCGGTCAGCGAACAGGTGCCCGCTGTCTGCGCACTGGGCGTCCTGGTCGGCAAGGAGGATCCAAACCAACTCTTGGCCGGCGGCCTGTTGATCCAGGTGATGCCGGGGGCTACTCAGACGGAAATTGACCGGCTCGAGCGCAATGCACAGACGCTTTCTCCAGTAACCCACATGCTGGCACAGGGCATGTCCATCGAAGATATGTGTGCATGCGCGTTGGAAGGGCTGCCCTTTGAGGAGCTTGCCAGCAGCCAAATTGCTTATACATGCGATTGTTCTCGCGCGCGTGTCGAGCGCGCTTTTTCCTCTTTGCGGCCGGATGAAATCCGCTCCCTTGCAGATGAAACAGGCTTTGCAGAGGCAAAGTGTCAATATTGCGGCCGCACATATCGCTTTTCCAAAGAAGAGTTGGATAGTATTGCCAAACGAGTGGAAGGCAGGCACTAAAAAATTTGACTTTTTTTAAAAATAGGTGTTGACATTCCGAATCAAGCGTTATATAATAATAGACGTCGCTGAAACACATAAGCGAATCGGGAGCATAGCTCAGCTGGTTAGAGCACCTGCCTTACAAGCAGGGGGTCATAGGTTCGAGTCCTATTGTTCCCACCATCAGTGGCTCGGTAGTTCAGCTGGTTAGAACGCTAGCCTGTCACGCTAGAGGTCGACGGTTCGATCCCGTTCCGAGTCGCCACTTGCCTCTGTAGCTCAGTCGGTAGAGCAGGGGACTGAAAATCCCCGTGTCGGTGGTTCGATTCCGCCCGGAGGCACCATTTTGCGAACGTAGCTCATCTGGTAGAGCGCCACCTTGCCAAGGTGGAGGTAGCGAGTTCGAGCCTCGTCGTTCGCTCCAATTTTGGCGTCATAGCCAAGTGGTAAGGCATGGGTCTGCAAAACCCTGATGCCCCAGTTCGAATCTGGGTGACGCCTCCAAATTGAGAAAGGACAGAGGACTTTGGTCTTCTGTCCTTTTTTGCGACTGTGAGGAGGGGAGCTGCTTTGCCTTTACTGGAAACCGTGGTTCATCCACTGAAACCGGTTTTTGCGTCAGATGCGCGTGTCCTGATTTTAGGGACGATGCCATCTCCCAAATCCCGTGAGGTACGCTTTTATTATGGGCATCCGCAAAACCGTTTTTGGCGGGTAATGACGGTTGTTTTGGGGGAGCCGGCGCTTCCTCTGACCAATGCGGACAAGGCCGCCATGATGCAGCGCCACCGCATCGCCTTGTGGGATGTGCTCCACAGTTGCAAAATTGCGGGCGCTTCAGACGCCAGCATCCGGGAGCCAGTGGCAAATCCGATTGCCGGGCTCATACAATGCACTGCGATTCGTACAGTTTTTACAACCGGAAAGCGGGCGCACAGCCTGTATGAGAAACTGGTGTACCCGGAGACAGGATTGCACGCCACAGCGCTGCCTTCTACCAGCCCGGCCAACTGTCGAATATCGCTGCAAGAATTGGTTGCGGCCTATCAATGCGTGCGAGATGCATCGGAACGGCCTGGCTTTGGGCAAGGCCACAGTTATTGAAAGAGCTTCTGTGCTGTCCGTCTGAGTGGGCGGCATTTTTGTGTTTTACGACGCATATGCTGTCGCAGAGGTGGTGCGCATGAAAGCGTCCTATAAAAATCTGCTGACTGTTGCCGCACTGGTCGTTTGCTGTCTGGTGTTTCTCGCATTGACCTATTTTGCATATACGCACACTGCTCGCACTGCGGCTGCCCAGGCGGTCGTACAGCCCCAGGTGCTGCTGGATGCCGGACATGGGGGCGAGGATGGAGGCACCGTCGGCCGCTCGGCTATGCCGGAAAAGGATATCAATTTAGACATTGCCAAAAGGCTGGAACAAAAGTTGACAGAGCAGGGATGCCAGGTATTCATGACGCGCAATGAGGATGTGATGCTGGGGGATAGCAGCCTGTCAACAATTCGAGAACGGAAGGTTTCTGATTTACACAAACGGCTTGAAATTTTGCAGGCACATCCGGATGCTTTGTTTATCAGTATCCATCAAAATCATTTTTCTGACGGTGTCTACAGCGGCGCCCAGGTTTTTTATTCGCAAAACAATCCAGAAAGCTTGTCGCTTGCAGAATCCGTACGTTCGGCGATTGTCACGTTTATACAGCCGGAAAATAAACGTCAGAATAAACCGGCCGGTAAGTCCATCTATTTGCTTTGGAACGCACAGACGCCGGCTGTGCTGGTGGAATGCGGCTTTCTCTCCAATGCCTCAGAGGCAGCCTTGTTGAATCAAGAGGCTTACCGTCAAAAAATGGCGGATGCCATCGCTTCTGGCACGTTGTCCTATATTCAGGAGAAACGCGGGCAGAATGGAGAGGGGACATAAATGCTTGTATTCCCGTACAGGGTTCGGTATAATGAATAAAGTACCATAAAAAATGCAACCCCGCCATGTGGGTTGGCGGAAGAAGAGGTTGATTGTGCGTGGCAAGCAGGGCGAAAAGCGTCTATCAATGTAGTGAATGTGGGTACGAATCTGCCAAGTGGTACGGAAAGTGCCCTGGCTGTGGCGCCTGGAATACCATGCAGGAGGTGCTTCGTGAGCCAACGCCGTCACCTTCCACAGCTGCACGCCGCAGTGGTGGCAGCAGCCAGAGCATGGCGCGCCCGCTGTCCATCCGCGAGATCCGGATGGATGATGAGGTACGCTATCAAACGGGGGTTTCGGAGTTGGATCGCGTGCTCGGCGGCGGCATTGTCAAGGGTTCCCTGATTTTGATTAGCGGCGAGCCGGGCATCGGAAAATCGACCATCCTGCTGCAAATATGCCAGTATCTTGGCCAAACCCTGCGCATTCTGTATGTATCCGGCGAGGAATCGGCGCGCCAGCTTCGTTTGCGCGCTGACCGTTTAGGAGTGGATTCCCAAAATCTGCTGGTATTGACAGAAACGGACATCCAGTCAGTTTTGGAACAGGTGCGGGAGATAAAGCCGGATTTATTGATGATCGATTCCATTCAAACGATGAATTTTGCGGAGCTGAATTCCTCTCCCGGCAGTGTGACGCAGGTCCGGGAGTGTACGAATGCGATTATGCATGTGGCCAAAGATCTAGAAATTCCGGCAATTCTGGTTGGACATGTCAATAAGGATGGCGCCATCGCAGGCCCAAAAGTATTGGAGCATATCGTGGATGCTGTACTGTATTTTGAGGGCGACCGCCAGATGAGCTATCGAATTTTGCGTGCCGTAAAAAACCGATACGGTTCCACCAATGAAATTGGCGTGTTTGATATGGGCGAAAATGGCCTGCACCAGGTCAGCAACCCCTCTCAGGCGATGTTGGAGGGGCGGCCGGAAAATGTCTCAGGGACCTGCGTCACGTGCGTAATTGAGGGCAGCCGTCCGATTCTGGCGGAGATTCAAGGCCTGGCGACAACTTCAGGATTTGGCAATCCTCGCCGTATGTCCACTGGTTTTGATAACAACCGCATGAACCTGTTGCTGGCTGTTTTGGAAAAGAGAGCAGGGTATTATTTCTCCAATCTGGATGCTTATTTAAATGTGGTAGGCGGCCTGCGTTTGGACGACCCTGCTTGTGACTTGGCGGTTGCGATGGCCATGGTGTCCAGTCTGAAGGACATACCGGTTGCAGAGGACGCGGTCGTGTTTGGGGAGGTCGGTTTAGCCGGAGAGATCCGATCTGTTCAGCATATCGAGATGCGTATTAGTGAAGCACAGCGGATGGGCTTTTGCAAATGTATCCTGCCGTGGCACAGTTTGCGCCAGGTCAGCGGCTCCCGCAAGGGCATGACGCTGATTGGCGTCAAAAATGTGCGGGAGGCTTTTGCGGCGGTTCAGGCGTAAGCGGGACGCCATTTTCGTAGTCCGCTCTGGACAGTACCTGCATGCAGCGCACACAGCCGTTTGGCTCATAGCGAGCGATTGGAGAGGGCGGTTCCACGGTACAGTATCCATTCTTTTGAAACATACAGTCTTGATCGCAATGGATCAGCATCATAATCACCTCACAACGATAGTGTTGGAGGAATGACAGGGGATTATACGCATGGCAGAAAAATGGATTGAACGACCGAACCTGCCGGCGAGCAGAGTGACCCTGGTTGCCGTTGCCCAGACCGCCGCAACAGTCCAGCAGGCTTTGCAGCAGCGCGGCATACGGGTATTGCCAGTGCCACCTAGCCACGCCTTGGCTGCGCCGGTCGCTGCCCATGCGGACATGCTGCTTTTGCCTTTGCGTGCCGGGTTTTGGTTTTGCGGGTCCAGGGCGGTGGAGTCCCAGGTTGCCCAATTGGTTCCAACTGCTTGCAGAACTTATGTTCACGTAAAAAGCCCATATCCATCAGAATGCGGTTTAAATGTGGCCTGCGTTGGAAAATGGATTTTCGCCAATTCCAACTGTTTGGATGCACGGGTTCTGACGTATCTGCAAACGATGGGTGAACTGGTTCCGGTCCGACAGGGCTATACGAAATGCAATGTGGCGGTTGTGACAGAACGCGCGATTATGACGGAAGATCCTGGAATTGCAAAAGCTGTGGCACATGTTGGTTTGGACGTTTTACATCTAAAACCGGGTGCGGTCCGGTTGCCGGGATATTCGTATGGGTTTCTGGGGGGCGCCTGCGGGAAGTTGTCGGCGTCTGAGTTAGCGTTTACTGGCAGTTTGGACAAGCATCCGCAGGCATCACAAATTCGGCTGTTTTTGCAGCAGCATGATGTCCATCCGGTGGAACTGTGCACAGGCGCTTTGTTGGATATCGGAGGGATCATACCGTTGCTAGAAAGACTTGTGTGACAAGCTAAAAGGGTGTATAATAAAAGCACAAATCTAATTATACAAAATGAATATTTTGTATAATTAAGGGAGGGGAAACAATGAAACAAAAGTATATGGATGAAGCGCCTGAAGTGCTCAAGCGATTTGTCGGATATATGCAGACAGTCAAAGGCAAGTCCGAAAAAACAGTTGAGGAATATTATTTGGATCTGCGCACTTTTTTTCGATATCTCAAATTGAAACGAGGTCTGGTTCCTGCTGATACGCCGTTTACAAAGATTAAGATACAGGATATTGATGTTGACTTTTTGAAGACCATCGATCTGACACAGGTTTACGAATTCATGAATTACCTGATGAATGAACGCCACAATGGCGCCGCTGCGCGCGCGCGTAAATCATGCAGCCTGCGCGTTTTTTTTCAGTATGCGACCCTAAAGGTCCATCTGTTGCAGGACAATCCTGTCAAGGAACTGGAATCTCCTAAGGTCAAAAAGAGCCTGCCAAAATATTTGACGTTTAATCAAAGCGTCGATCTGCTCAAACAGGTCAAAGGGCCTTATCGTCAACGCGATTATTGCATGTTGATTCTGTTTTTAAACTGTGGCTTGCGCCTATCAGAACTGGTGGGTCTGAATGTGTCCGATATTCGGCCAGGTACCAAGACGTTGCGTGTGGTTGGCAAGGGCAATAAAGAACGCATCGTTTATTTAAATGAGGCTTGCCAGTTTGCAATCAGTGAATACCTGGCCGTTCGGCCGAAAGACAATCTTCAAGATCGCAATGCGCTGTTTATCAGTAAGCGGCGCAAGCGGATCAGCCCAAAAACAGTGCAATACTTGGTCAAAAAGTATTTAACGGGAATCGATTTGGGCGGGCCCGGCTATAGTGTTCATAAACTGCGCCATACGGCTGCCACATTGATGTATCAATATGGCCACGTGGATATCCGTGTGCTCAAAGACCTGCTCGGTCACGAGAATCTCGGCACTACCGAAATCTATACGCATTTGTCGGACGAACAGCTGGAAAAAGCCGCCCAGGCGAATCCCCTATCCCATATCAAGCAGGATACCTTGGACCAAGCGAAAGATCCCGCTGCCGCCAGAAAGAAATAACGCCTCCCCCCTTTTGTCAAATACAATTATAAAAGTATAAAAGTAAAAGACGAGGGCATTCAGCCATTTAAGTGAATGGATTGAATGCCTTCGTCTTTTTATGTTTTATTTTTATGGTTTATGGCTTAGTCATCATCATCGTCGTCATCGTCATCGCCTTTCTGCGCGGAACTCCAATCGGCAAACTCGGCTTCTTCCTCCGGTGTTAATTCCCCGCGGGCCTTTTTTTCTTCCCACTGACGTTTTAGCGCAGGCTGAATCATATGTTTGTCCAAAATCGGATAAACCGTAAAATTCACCAGATAGGCAACAAAGGAAAACAAAACAAAAATGGTAATGGCTAACACAAGTAAGAACAGGATCGGCAGATATGCGCCGAGATAGATCATCAACGCCATGCATGCCAGCTCGACGCCCAGAATCACCACCAGCAGCAGATTGCGCCACAGGCCCAAAATCGCAAAAATGACTCCATTTTTGTAGATCTGTTTTAACGACAAATCAAAGGTAACGATTTGCATAGGCACGTAAAATTGCATGCAGATAAAGATGAACAGTAAGCCAAGGCAGACAGTCAGTGCCAAGAGAGACAACACAGGTCCCAACACGTTTTGATTTTTGGAATAAAACCGTATGGCTGTCACCGCCAACATCACGACAATATAAAAAACAACGCCATTGATTAAAAACTTCTTCCAATTTTCTTTGGTGTGTTTCATGAAGTCATGCCAGATGAAGACGTGTTCTTCCCGCGCATAGTTTCGCGTCGCATAGGTCAGACCGCCCACAAACGGAGAGAGCAGGATTAAAGGCAACAATGCAAACACAGGACTTAGTTTTCCACCGAACAAGAGAAGCCCACATAGAATGCCCACAATGGCGGTTGGAATCATAAAGACCAAATTGACCTTTATGAGATCAAAAAAATGCCGTCCAAAGATTTGCCAAAACAAGATGAACCGGTTGGGTTTTGGCGCCCCCTTTTCCACACCGGGTCCCGGTTTATTGTAGTAGTTGCTCAAAAAGCCCATAATTCGTTTTTACCTCTCTTTTGATTATGTTTATCCCGATTTAGCACGTGGATGACATTGATTATACACCTCTTTGAAGTGATCGTCCATCATATGCATATACATCTGTGTCGAAGAAATATCGGCATGGCCGAGCATATGCTGGATATCTTTGAGTTCGGCACCGTTTTGGAGCAAGTGGAGCGCGAACGAATGGCGTAGTGTGTGCGGCGTGATTTCTTTTGTGATACCTGCGCGCTCGGCATAGCCTTTCACGATTTTCCAGAATCCCTGCCGTGTTAAGCGGTGGCCATTTAAATTGGTGAACAAGGCTTGTCCGCCATCTGGGGCGATAATCGTTCGCCGAATTCGGAAAATATAGTCGGAAACTGCCGTCACCGCCTCCTGATACATTGGGATGATCCGTTCACCCCGCTCCCCACGACAATAAAGAACGCCCGTATGCAGATTGACATCATCCACATTTAAATCGACCAATTCGGTTGCACGAATACCGGTTGCATAAAGCAGCTCCAGCATGGCTTTATCGCGGCAACCCTTTGGTTCCTGTGGATCTGGCTGGGACAAAAGCAGATCAATTTCCTCTCCCGTCAAAATCTGCGGCAGCTTTTTGGGCGCGCGTTCCAACTTGATTCCTTTTGCAGGATTGCAGGAAGCTTCGCCATTGAGCATCAAATACTGATAAAAACAGCGTACTGAGGCAATGTGGCGCATAATGGTGGCGTTCGATTTTTGTGCGTCCTGTAAGTATTGCACATAGGCGGTTATGGTATCTGAAGAGGCTGCCGTTGGGGTTTTGATATGCTGTTCCTGCAGATACTGGAGATATTGTGTGACATCACGCAGATAAGAATCCAACGTATTGGGAGAAACGTGCTTTACCTGCGTCAAATAATTCCCAAACGCATCGCAATAATCCCGCATGAATCAATCACACTCCTTTTTGAAAAACCTGACTTTTAAAATGGAAAATATCGGGCGAATGCTGCCGCGAGCAACGTGTCAAGCGCCGCCCCTAAAAAACAAAGGAGCAACGCAGGACCGAACCGCTGGATATACCGCGAAAATCGCGGGGATTCCTCGTCTGCATTGGAAAAACAATTTTTGCGCAAAGCTTGCGCAAATCGCATGGCATTTTCTGTGCCCAGGATAATGGAAACGCATCCGGAAAAAGCGCCTGGCAACAATACAGCCACGTAAAATAGAGCGCCCCAACCGCCTTTTGCGGCCAGCAGATAACCTCCTGTCATCCCCAGGCCGACTCCGCGTATGAATGGGAACAACGGTGCAACAGCCATTCCCCAAACAGCCAGACCGCACAGAAAGCATGCAAGTAAAAACAAAGATGTTGACGCCGCTGAAGCCAGAAATACAGAGGCAGAAGGGGCGTCAGCTCGCTGTGCATAATTGCTGTTCAACAGGAAATCCAATTTTTCTAGCAGATTTGCGTCTGCATGCCGGGAAAGCAATGCACCGCATACGGTGCCTATCACCGTTATTACAGCGAGTATAATTTTGGCGCGATGCAAGGATAGGGAACTGTGAAAAGCGGCCTTGTCCGGCATGGAACTCGGCAGTCGCTGCATCAATATTTTCATCCAAAACACATCCTTTCTTTTCCCATGAAGCATATGCGTCGGAAAACAGGAATATGTACACAAAATAGATGCAGCGAAAGCCACGATTTTCCTTATGATTACTTACTATACCCCATTTTGACGTGCAATTCAACCTTTATTTATGCATATCCAGAAAGTTTATGCATTCTATACGAATTTATGTGAAAAATATTATGTAACCTCACACGATATTATGTAAACTAAATTATGTTTTAAAGAAATGCATAAAAATACACCGGGATACAATTATGCATACCGGTGTATTTTTATTACTTAGCGACGTTTTAAAAGGCCTGTTTTGCAGTTTATTCAGTCAACAACGCAGCCTGAATCATGATGGCGCATTCCAAGCGCTTTTTCTCCAAATCGCATGCAATGGTGTGCGGCTTGAGGATGTCTCCTTCATAATGCTGATTGTTGGCGTTGCATCCCCCACTACAATAGAACTTAGCCCAACAGTCCCTACAGCTTTTTTTGGCATAGACATTTGCCGCAGCAAAACGGTTTTTCATCTCGCGGTCATACGTCCCCTCCAAAACATTGCCCATGATCCATTGATCATCTCCAACGAATTGATGGCAGGGAAAAATTTCACCTAGCGGCGTAATGGCCACGTATTCATTGCCGCAGCTGCATCCACGCAGCCGTTTGATCGCGCAGGGGCCCTGGTTGAGGTCAATCATGAAATGGAAGAAGTTAAAGCACTTCCCTGCCTTCTTGCGGGTGATGATCTCATTGGCCAGCCGTTCGTACTCTGCAAACACAGCAGGCAAGTCCTCTTCTTTGATGGAATAGTCCAGCAGCGGGTCCGAGACGACCGGCTCCACAGAGATCTGGTCAAAACCGAGCGCAGCCATATGCAGGACATCGTTGGTAAAATCGAGGTTATACTTGGTAAAGGTCCCCCGCACATAATAATCTTTATCACGGCTGCGCTCACGCACCAGCTTTTGATACTTTGGAACAATGATATCATAGCTGCCGGTGTGGCCGTCAGCACAGACCCGCAGGCGGTCATTGACTTCCTTGCGGCCGTCGAGCGAAAGCACACAGTTGGACATCTCGCAGTTGATATAGTTGATCTTTTCGTCATCCAACAGCAAGCCATTCGTTGTGATCGTAAAACGGAAATTTTTATTGTGAGCCTTTTCCAGACTGCGGGCATATGCAACGGTCTGCTTCACGACGTCAAAATTCATCAGCGGCTCGCCGCCGAAGAAATCCACCTCAAGATTATGCCGGGAACCGGACTCGCGTATCAGAAAATCAATTGCAGCTTTTGCCACCGAAAAAGGCATCAGCATCCGCCCTTTGCCAAAATCGCCCTGAGCAGCAAAGCAATAAGAGCAACGCAGGTTGCAGTCGTGCGCTACATTCAGGCACATGGATTTGACCGGTGCATCCTTCATCATATCTGCAAACGGTTGGTAATCGTCTGCGGAGAAAAGCTGACCGGCATCCTGCAACTCGCGTAATTCCTGATAGGCCTCGTCGAGTGTCTGTTCGTCATATCGTTCCGACAGCGCCTCACGGGCAGCGGCCGGCATTTTTTCCGGTACGTTGTCTTCCAGGTAATCCAGCAGATCGTAGGGCGCGGGGTCAAACAGGTGGACAGCCCCGGAATTCGTATCCAATACAATGCGAAATCCGTTTAAAGTGTACTTATGTATCATAATTCTAAAAACTCCATGATAACAAAATGCAAGGGACAGTGGATGCTGCCCCTTGTTGCTGTGTTTAGTGTACAGTTGTTCAGTAAAATGCTGAAAAATCAGCGATCCCGGTTTTCGCACTTTTGGTTTGCAACCGTGCAGGAAACCTTGCAGGCAGATTGGCAGGACGCCTGGCATTCGCCGCAGCCGCCCTTGACGCAGCTCTCTTTCAGGTTGGCCTGATTCAACGTCTTGATCTGTTTCATGATAAAATACCGACCTTTCCCGTAAATTTTTCAATTTATTTTATTATAACACAGGCACGCAGTAAAAGGAAGAGCTCCTATCGAATATTTTGCCGGTTTCGCATGGAAAGGACGCCGCCGAGCGCGCCAGCCAGCACCATGACTGCCAGTCGGGTCATTGCAGAGACTGTAGCCACTTCGTGTGCATTGACGACGCCGCCGATCAGGCACAGCAAAAACAGCAGTAGCCCGCAACCTGCGCCAAATAGCAGTCCGCGCTTGCGGCTGATTTTTCCGCAGAGGAACCCCCCAAAAAAACAACTGACGCCGCAGATCAGCAGCGTTAAGGGCTGTAACAGATCTTGCGGCAGATTGCCGGATGCCTGTAGGATGGCGGCTGCCAAAAACAGCAGTAGAGCGCATAGGCCGGCGCCGCCAACCGTGCCAATTAAAACCGCGCGCACAATAGCAGTGGCAGGATTCAATGCAATGATCCGGTTCCTTTTCATAAAAAGAGCCTCCCTCATAGGATTTCCAATGAATCTTATGCGGGAGGCAAACGTCATATGTCAAAATTTTGTTTTAGAGGACATCGCGGATATCCGCCTTTTTGTCCTTGTCCTTTTTGGCGGTAACGTCATTTTCTTCGGCCTTTTTCTTGCGACTCCAGAAACCAGTCTTCTTCTTTTCTACCGGAGGCGGATCATCATGAATAGTGTCCACACTGCCAATTGCCCAGCGCTTGATCCGCATTTTTGCGCGATCGGTACCCGTTTCAATCACAAGTGTCTGGTTATCATCTTTAATGCCGATCACGCGGCCCACAATGCCGCCGATCGTTGTGATCTCATCACCAATTTGGGCGTTCTGACGCATCTGCTCTTCCTGCTTGCGCTTCTTATTTTGTGGGCGGATCATAATCACCCACATGAGTACGAAAATCAGGATGATAGGAAGGAAAGAGAGCAGCATTCCCGCTCCGCCGCTGGAGCCTGCTGAATCCGAGCTGCTGGCGGATGCGAGGATCATAGGATTGATCATAATTAGAAACACACCTCCAAAATAATAAACCTATTATACCAATATTAGAAAACGGTTGCAAGAGCCAACACATTATTTTCCCATAAAAATTGTAGAGCTACAATACATATTGGACAGAGAGCAACAGAAAAAGAGATAAAAAAGTAGAAGGACAGAGCCTTCATAGGGTATAGTTAAGTTACCACACACAACAAACCCAAAAAGGAGCTCTGTCCCTCATGAGTAAGAGTATAACACAAGACATGCGGTATCGGCAATCCCTCATGCAGTATGCGGCGAAATATGGCGTGAGCCGTGCCAGCCGGAAATATAACAAAAGCCGATCCTACATTTATTTCTGGAAAAAGCGCTGGGACGGCAGTGTGGCCTCTCTGGCCTGCCAGTCCAGACGCCCGCACCACCATCCGAACCAACACACAGAAGCAGAGTTAAAGCTCATCCGGGATATGCGAAGAAGGAATCCAACGCTGGGAATGGTGGAGCTCTGGCACCGGCTTCGCAAACGCGGTTACACCCGCTGCCCGGAAAGTCTGTTCCGGGTCATGCGCAAGCTGGGAATGTTTCCACAGCCAAAGGCCAAAACGCCATACAAGGCAAAACCATACGAACAGATGCAGTATCCCGGCCAGCGTGTACAGGTGGATGTGAAAGTGGTGCCGCTGAAATGCCTGGCAAACCCGGAAGAACGATTGTACCAGTATACTGCGATCGACGAATACACACGCCTTCGTTATCTGGGCGCCTACCCGGAGCAGAGCACCTATTCTTCCGCTGATTTCCTGGAGAAGATGGTTGCCTGGTTCAAGCGCCGTGGCGTACGGGTAGAATGTGTACAGACAGACAACGGAATTGAGTTTACCAACCGCTTCTCAACCAACAGGAAAGACCGGCTCACTCGCTTTGAGCTGACCGCCGCACGCCTTGGAATCCGACACAAGCTGATCCGTCC
>USIA01000003.1 GCA_900554535.1 uncultured Oscillospiraceae bacterium
AAACTTGCAGCACCGGTGGGGGAGAATGGCCTGCCGTTCCCGACGGAGAAGGAAATCTGTTTGGACCGGCTGACGACCTCGAAATCATAATAGCTGCCAACCGTTGCGCTGGCGGCATCATCCTGTTCGCACCAGAAAGGCCCGCTGCTGTCTGTCTTGGAGCCGACTGCAATGGAAAATACTTTGGAACTTTTGCCGTTGACCGACACATAGACGCCTGTGCAGCCCGGCGCCTGGGTATCAATTCGATAGGTATAAGTCGTCTTTCCGTTTGCCTGTTCGGTCTTCACAACTGTCGTTTGGCCGACGCTGCCGTTGCCGAGATTGAAGGTGACCGCATTTGCAGAGTTGCTGGTGACCTGAAAGGTAAAGCTGTGACCAACCGTGCGGTAGATGGAGGAGGTATTGTCACATGTAAACGAAGAATCCGTCGGAGTTGACGTTCCGGAATCTTGGACACGGCAGTCAAATGGCAGGTAGGACACTCCATTGACCTGCACATAGACGCCGGTTTGTCCAGCCTTCAATCCCGTTACGCTGAAGGTGTAGACCTTCTGCCCGCTGCTGTTTGTGGTGGCAGGTTTTGCACTGGTGGACAAGACAGAACCATTGCCGACGATAAAGGTGATCTGATCCTCCGGATTGGTAGAGGTGACTGTAAAGGTATAAGACTTTCCTTTTTCTATGGTCACCAGTTGATAGTTGCTGGAGGTATACACCTGGTCGGTTACGCGCAGCACAAAGACTTTGATACCGTCGATATAGACGCCGCTGGCTTGTCCGGGATTGCCGGCAGCTACCACGGCGAAAACGGCCTTTTTTGTCCCCGAGTCGTAAAAAGAACTCACTCGCGTGGAAGCAACGGAGCCATAGCCTGCAGTAAGATTCGGCGATGAATCACTGATAACGGTAAAGTATAGCATGCCCGTCTTCGGCATGGTGAAAACCGTCTCTGGATCTGTAACCTCTTTCCCGTTTACAAAAACCTGGAAATGTGAATTGGCGGCTTTTGCTACTCCCGCTTGGCTGGAAGCAGTGTCCGAGCTGGTCGAAGCCGCACGGGCCATTGCGCCTTCACTGGAAACGGGCTCGTTGGGCGCACTGCTGGAAACAGCGCTGGAGGATGACGCGCTGCTGGAGGCAGTACTGCTTTCCGGCGGCTGTCCTCCATCTTCTGCAAAGGCGGTCAGCGCGCAAGCACAAAGCACCGCTGCCGCTACCCCGGAACAGAGCAGGCGCCACAGCACTGCTCGGAATTTTTTCGTCATGAAGTGACCTCCCTGTGGCAAAATAGAGTTAGATATTTAGAAATGTAGAAATGCAAACGCATTTTTATGATAACAGGATTGTAACTTTTTTGCAAGTCCTTGTGCGTAGGCACAAACGTTTGCATTTCACTTGCATTTTAAGAGAAAACAGTGTACGCTCTTAAAAGAGAGATTAAAGGAGGTGGCCCACTTTGCATTTGTTTGATATTTTAGGCCCCGTCATGGTCGGACCTTCCAGTTCACATACAGCTGGAGCCGTCAGAATCGGTTTGGTGGCGCGCCGGTTATTGGGCGGCCAACCGGTACATGCGCAGATTTTGCTGCATGGTTCGTTTGCCAGTACAGGCAGTGGGCATGGCACAGACCGTGCCATTGTAGCGGGACTGCTCGGCATGCAGCCGGATGATTTGCGCATCCCACAGAGCTTTTCTGTGGCTGAGGAACACGGATTGAATTTTACTATGGGCACAGTCCATCTGCGTGGGGCGCACCCCAATACTGCTTGTCTGAAGTTGGAGGACAAGGAAGGCCGCAAGCTGGAAATTGTGGCCTCTTCCCTGGGCGGCGGCCGGATCCGCGTCTGTCAGATTGACGGGATTGAGACGAATTTTTCCGGCGAATACAATACGCTGGTTGTTCATAACCTGGACCAGCCTGGCCATGTGGCGCAGGTTACCACCATTCTGGCACAACGGAATGTCAATATCGCCACGATGCAGCTTTTCCGCAATTTGCAGGGTGGGTATGCCGTAATGGTTATCGAATGCGATCAGCAGATTCCGGATGATCTGATTGACTGGCTCGAAAAGCTGGATGGCATTATTAAGGTATCTTATCTGAACCTGGACGCATAAGGAGGTACGGCCATGGCATATTACGCAATTCAGCAGATTTTGGAGGATGCCCGCACTCATCAGATGCCTTTATGGGAAACCATCTTGATGGACGACGTGCTTGCACAAAAAGGCGACCGGGAAACGTCCCTGCGGCAAATGCACCACCTGTGGGCAGTCATGCAGGAAACCAGCCGGACATACCAGGCGGGAGACCGTTCCAACAGCGGTTTGGTTGGCGGAGACGCGGCCCGCGTGCAGGCAGCATCCCAGCAGGGTGTTTTGATTGGCGGCGATTTCATCCAGGCGGTGATTATTGAAGCGCTGCGTACCAGTGAGTGCAATGCCTGTATGAAACGCATCGTTGCTGCTCCGACGGCCGGTTCCTGCGGCGTCCTCCCCGCTGTGCTGATTCCAACGGCAAAATGGGACAAACTCCCGGATGACCGCGTCGTCGAGTCACTATATGTGGCGGCCGGCTTTGGACAAGTCGTTGCCGCACGCGCATCCATCGCGGGTGCGCAGGGTGGGTGTCAGGCAGAGGTCGGGGCAGCATCCGCCATGGCGGCGGCCGCTCTGACCTATCTTAAGGGCGGCACCGATGTCATGTGTAGCCACGCATTTGCGATGGCGCTCAGTGGCCTGCTTGGCCTTGTCTGTGACCCGGTGGCGGGTTTGGTAGAGGTGCCCTGTGTGCAGCGCAATGTAACGGGCGCTCTCAACGCCGTCGGCTGTGCCAATATGGCGCTCGCCGGGGTTGTCTGCCGTATCCCGGCGGATGAAGTGATCGACGCCATGGGCGAAATCGGCGACAAGATGCCCGCAGAGTTGCGGGAAACCGGCCGCGGTGGCTTGGCCGCCACGCCAACCGGCCAGGCGATTGCCCAGAAACTCCTGCAAAAAGTAGTGGAGATGTAAAAGGCGCCCGATACGATTTTCTGCAAACCGTATCGGGCGCCTTTTTCCTGTATTCAGGAAGAAGTTATGCTTTCTTTTCCCGGATCATGCCACGGCAACCAAAATACGTGGCGATAAAATAGATTCCGTATACGACGATCACGATGCTTGCTGTGGTCAAAATATAAGGCAGCGTGGAAATCATCCGCATTGCGTGCAAAAATTGATTGATGATCGTTAAACCGACGATGCTGTGAATGACAGCCAATGCCAGTGGCAGCAGAAAATAGATTGCAATCTGCTTGAAAAGGGCACCCTGGATCAGGCCCGGCTCTGCGCCCAGTTTGCGTAGGAGATTGTAGCGGACAACGTTGTCACTTGCCTCAGACAGCTGCTGGATTGCCAAAACGGCGGCACCTGCAATTAGGAAGGTAAAGCCAAGGTAGATGGCCAGATAGGTGGCTGTGACCTTGATACTATTGGAGGATTCATACATGTCCGTGCGCGTGAATCCCTCCAGTTCAACCTTTTTGTCGTTTGTCACTACACCAAGCGCATTGTCAACCTGCTCTGTAGAAAGGTCGGGCTTATATTGCATGTTCAGCGCCACAGAAGAAACCGGCAGGCCTTTGACCGCGTTGTCCGGAATGACGGCAACCCCATCGTCCGTGCTCGCAGAACTGGTGGCGATATTCGTGTCCACCACCTCTTGATTTAGTGCCTTTAGCGTTTGACCGTTGATTTGCAGTGTGCCGTTATGCTGCAGGAAGTAATCAAATGTTTTTTGAGTCATGGCTGAACCGAGTAAACAGAACTGGTTGTCTTTCAGCGAGATGGTCTGTTGCCCGTTCATCTGCATGATCTTGTTGTAATCCGACTGGGTGATGAAGCTCAGCTTGAGGTAGGAAGGTGTAACGCCTCCGTTTTGGGCCGTGACCTTCCCGGACTGCTCTTTCAAGGCTTTTGTATAGTCGTTTGTCGGCGCCCCGTCCAAAATAAGATCTGTCAATAATACCGGGCCGGTATATACATTGTACTCCGCATAGGAAGCGGCATATTGATGGATATCAAAGCCGTATTGCTGCAAGGTATCCACAATGTTGGCTTTTTGGGTCGAAGCGTCATTCGGATCTGCAAAGTAGCGATCCACGAATGCGTTGGGAATCATGACTGTGGCACTGTAGGGCGTGGAATTTTTTAGGTCGGCCGACATGAAATTTGCGATGCCAATGCCGCCGGATAGTGTGCAGATGGTAAGAAATAGCATCAGACAAATGACGGACAGTGAGACAAACGTTGTGTTGATACGGCTGTTGATCTGCCGCATCACAAACATATTCAGCCCCTTGTAATAGAAGTGCCTGCTATGCTGCAGCACCCGCAGCAAAAAGCCGGAAAGCGAAAAAAAGAACAGCAGTGTGCCCACACAGCCGAGCACAACGGGGATGGGCCCCATATCCATCAGGCCTTTACTGACTGCCTGGTAGTAAGCGTATGCCAGCATGACCACAGCAGCTGCAAACGCGATGATGGACACCGCACCGTTTCGGAAACGTGGCTTTTCGTTTTCCTGAGCGCCGTGGATCAGGTCGATCAGCTTAAGCCGTGCGATCGTGATGAAATTAAATACAATGACAACCAGGAAGATGACGCCAAAGCAGAGTACCGTCTTCCCCACCGCGTCGGCAGAGAAGGTGAAGGAGTACTTTGTCAATTTGACTTCGAACAGCGTGGCCGTCACAACGCTCATTGCCTGTGAGACAAACACGCCGACCACAATGCCAACCACAAGCGCAAGCACACCGACAATCAGCGTTTCCAGCATCAGCAGAATGGAAACGCGGTTTTGCCTCATGCCAAGCATCAAGTAGATACCAACCTCTTTTTTGCGGCGTTTGACCAGAAAATTATTGGCGTAAACAACAAGAAAGCCCAGCACAACCGCAACAAAGACAGAAAAATAACTGATACTGGTGGTCAGTATTTGCAAGGATTTTTGTGTGGATTCCGATACCTCCAGCATGGCTTGCTGGCTTTGGATCGAATTGAAGACATAGAACATGCAAACTGTGAACATCAAGGTCAGAAAATAGATCGAATAATCCTTAAAGCTTTTGTGCACATTTTTAAAAGCTAATTTACAGAACATCGGAGTTGTCACCTCCCAACAGGGTAACGACCTCGATGATTTTATTGAAAAACGTTTTGCGGCTGTCCTCCCCGCGGATGAGCTCATTAAAAAGGCGCCCGTCTTTGATAAATAAAATGCGATGGCAGTAGCTGGCCGTAAACGCATCGTGTGTGACCATCAGGATCGTGGCGGCGAGCTCTTTGTTGAGCGTTTCGAAGGTTTCCAGAAGCATGCGCGCACTCTTGGAATCCAGGGCGCCCGTGGGCTCATCGGCCAGCACCAGGACAGGGTTTGTCACGATTGCCCGGGCACTGGCAACACGCTGCTTTTGGCCGCCGGACAACTGGTAGGGATATTTTCCCAGCACATCAACGATATTGAGCTTACGCGCAATGCTGCTGACGCGCTTTTTCACTTCCTTGGGCGGCGTTTTGCAAATGGTCAGTGCCAGCGCAATGTTTTCAAAGGCAGTCAGCGTGTCGAGCAGGTTAAAGTCCTGGAAAATAAAACCCAGCTCTTCCCGGCGGAATTGTGCCAGTTTCTTGCTGCTGAAGGTGGTGATGTCCTTTCCCTCTACCAGAATATGCCCGGCGGTCGCGCGGTCAATGGTCGAGATGCAGTTAAGCAGCGTTGTTTTGCCACTGCCCGACGCGCCCATAATGCCGATGTATTCCCCCTGCTGCACGGAGAAGCTGATGCCGTCAATGGCCTTTGTCAGGTTTCCCTTGTTGCCATAATATTTTTCAAGATTTTGAACCTCTAAGATGCGTTCCATGACGAATGCTCCTTTGCTGTTTCGTTTGCCTACTTAGTGTAGCACGCAGGCCGGGGTGTCCGCCATGGATTTGCCTTACAGATGGCTTACAGTTTTGTCACATTCGTCAGATTCGCAAGGTGTGCGAACTTAATGGGAACAGAATGCGCAATGCCGTACCATTTTTGGAGCGCGCCGTCAGGGAAAGCCCCATCTTATCGCACAGCTTTTTGCACAGGTACAGCCCGATGCCCGTGGAATTTTGAAATTTGCGGCCATTGTCCCCGGTAAAGCCTTTTTCAAAGATGCGGCCGATGTCCTGCGATGGAATCCCAATGCCATTGTCGGATACCGTCAGCACCATTGCTTCGGCTAACTTTTCCCCGGAAAAGCGTAGAATGGGATGCGTTTGGCGATATTGGATACTGTTGCGGATGATCTGACTGAGAATAAAGGAAAGCCATTTGGGATCGGTAAACACAGAGAGGCCCAGGTTCTCTTTTTGAATGGAAAACCCAGTCTGGATGAGTGCGCGCGCATTTTGCCTGACAGCCCGGTCCACGAGATCCTCCAGCGTACAAGCGCGGATGGCATAGTCCTTTTCCACCCCGTTGCTGCGGGCATAGTAAAGCGCCTGCTCTACTAGGCTGTCGATGCGTTGCAACTCCTGCTCCAGGCTGCGCGTCAGCGGCGAGCGGTTGTTTTCGCACAGCAGATTTGCCGCGGCGATGGGGGTCTTGATCTCGTGCACCCAGGTCTCGATATAGTCCCGGTAATCCAACATCTGGTGGCGGTATGCTGCGATCGAGTCGGCCATGGACTTTCCCGTTTCCTGGAGAATCTCATACAATGTGTCTCCTTCCGCAAATCCTGGTTTTTCCAGAATTTCGCTGAGCAGATGCTTTTGGTCGAGCGTGTCCAGTTGCATTTCGGCGTCCTGATAAAACCGGCGCCGCCGGCGGTAGTCCACCCAGCAGCCGACGCCGTAGACCAGCAGAAGAATACTCCCCAAAAATAAAATGGCGCTCAGTGGGACTGCCATCACATATAAAAAGAAGCCGGAAAATGCAATGGCGCAGAGCATGCAGAGAATCTGCCAGATGTGATCGCGCCCATATTGCCGCGCGTTCATATCTGATACCCCTGCCCGCGCCTTGTCACCAGATAACCGTGCAGGCCGATCGTTTCGAGCTTTTTGCGCAGGCGGTTCACATTGACGGTCAACGTGTTGTCGTCAATAAATTCGTCTGACTGCCACAGTGCATTCATTAAATCTTCACGGGCAACGACTGCGCCCGCATTGTGCAACAACAAATGCAGAATCTGCTGCTCGTTTTTGGTCAGCGAAACTTCATGCCCGTCATGCATGGCGCTGCCGCGCGACAAGTCCAGCGTGAGTCCGCGGTATTCCAGGCGGGCACTGTCATCCTTGTGGTAGGTACGCTTCAAAATGGATGCGATGTGCGCCAGCAGAATCTGAGTATTATATGGTTTTGTAATGAAATCATCCGCGCCGAGATTCATGGCCATCAATTCGTCAAGCTCACTGTCGCTGCTCGTCACAATCAAAATGGGAAGGTCCGAGCGGCTGCGCAGCTCCCGGCAAACCGCAAAGCCATCGTAACGCGGCAGGTTAAGATCCAGCAGGACAAGTTGTGGTTTTGCCGCAAGAACGGTTTCTGCAATATCGGTAAAGTCGTCCGTTGTTTGGCAGGCATATCCGTATTTTTCCAACAGAATTTGGAGCTCTTCGCGTATTTTTTCTTCGTCCTCCACGATGAAAATCGTGTCCATGTTGGCAGCCGCCTTTCTTCGTAAAATCTGTATAGATTCGTTTGTCTTTACCATATCATAAATCGCGCAGAAAGGCAAAATACCGTTTGAAAAGCACAGCGGTTTATGCTATCGTACAAACCGGAGGGATGAGTATGTGTGGACGATATACGCTGTTTCTGGCCCGGCAGGATGATGGGCAGACACACTTTTTGCGAGAACGCCTGCGGCAGCGATTCCCGGATATGCCGCTGCCTGACGGCGACATTTTTCCGGCCTGCAAGGCGCCGATTTATGTACCGGAGCATGGCCGGGCGCGCCTGACCATGGCGCGCTGGGGCATGCAAACCCCCTATCGAAAAGGACTGATCATCAACGCCCGCGCGGAAACAGCACCCGAAAAGCCGATGTTTCGGGAAAGCCTGTACAACCGGCGGTGTGCCATCCCCTGTAATGGGTTTTACGAGTGGTCTCCCCAGAAAGAGCGATATGCCTATACCCTGGCACAGTCCCCCCTCTTTTATCTGGCAGGCCTTTTTACACAGGAAAAAGACGAGCTTCATTTTGTGATTTTAACGGTTCCTGCCAATGCATCCGTTGCGCCGGTGCATCACCGAATGCCCTTATTGATGTGTCAGGAGACGGTGCGGACGTGGCTTTTTGATACGCAACGGGCGTTTGCGCTGCTTCGCGCGCCGATGCCCCTGCTGCAAAGCGTCTGTCAGTCACCCACTCATCCGGAAGGCACAGCCGAACAACTCACATTTTAATAAAGTAAAGTGGACGTCGGTCAATTTCTGCCGTATAATGTAAAATAAAGGATGTATTTTTCATTTGCACGATTGAGGGGGAATTTTTATGCGACAGGCACCCACGCGATTTATTCGTCGCCCGCGATGGCTATGGATTGGTATTCTGGCCGCTGTGCTGGGTGCTGTCTGCCTGATCAGCGCGCTTGCGCTTACAGGAGTCCAAGATGGGCCTGTTTTTACAACCAAACTTGTAAGTGATCAAACATCTCCGGGTTCAGAGGTTCGTGTGCAGGTATTCGTGTCGCCCGGTGACCGAACCGCAGGCGCTTTTCTGGTTTCCTGCACCTATGATACGGAAGCATTCGATTATGTGGAAGTGGAGAAGTCGCAGCAGTTGGTGGGCAGCGATGTGTTCACCTATCAGGCAAATCCACTTCGTACGGTGTATACCTGTGACACTACCCAGGGCGGCGCGCCGTTGCTTTCGGGCAACATCCTGACCTATGTCTTTCGTACGCATGATGATGCACCAGAAGGGACATTCCGCTTTTCCCTGCACGTTGAACAGGTGTACGATTACGATGCGAATGCACTGCCAGACAGTTCACCGTCCGATTTGCAGGTCACAGTCGAACGGCCAGAGAGCAGCAGCGTGGCTTCGGTGGTGAGTGCGGCTTCCTCAAATCCCTCATCCCGCGCATCCAGCACCAATCGTACATCCAGCGCCAATTCATCGTCGGAAGCCTCCAGCCAGGTGACATTGCCGCGTCTGACCATGCTGCAACCGAGTCAGGGAACCCTCTCCCCTGCCTTCCATCCTGAGCAGTTTCAATACGAACTGACGGTCCCTGCAACATGTAGCGAAGTGTTTTTCTCCACGGCTCCGCAGAATGCGCAGATTTCGACGGAAATCAGCCGGTATACGTTGAACGCGGCTGGCAATGATACGTTGATTACGGCTACCGTCAAATCATCAGATGGGAAGGCAAAGACGGTTTATACCGTTGTGGTGCATCGTCTGCTGCCAGACACTTCCGAAGCGAGCGCTCTATTGCCCAAACTGACTTCGCTGCGGGTGCGTACACCTGCCAATACAGGTCTGACGCCCGCGTTCTCCCCGGATACGCTGCAATATGAAATGACGGTGGCATCCTCCATTTCAGAAGTTGCGTTCGACTATCGTGCGTCGGATGGAGCCGCCGTGCTGGTCAACCGCTATACGTTGCAGGCTGCGGGTAGCGATACGTTGATTACGCTGACCGTGTCCTCCGGGGACACGGACGCCAAGACAATCTATCGCATTATTGTGCACCGCTTAGTGGCAAATGGTGCCAGTGCGTCAAGCCAGAAACAAACTGGAAGTTTCAAAAACAACACCAGCAGCCGGAAAAGCACGACTGCAAATAAATCATCCAGTAGCAAAAAGGCCGGTAGTGCCCGAACGAGCAGTACGAAAACCAGTAGTGCCAAATCAAGCAGTTCCAAGAAAAGTTCCAGTAAAAATGCAAGAAGCGCTCTCAGCGCGCCGAGCGGAGAAGCGTACATAGCGGGTCAGGTCAGCGGAATCGGCACAGGAAATGGACTGGCCCTGACCAATCAGGGCCAGTCTGATAAATTGAATATCCTGCTGATCGTGGCGGTACTCGCCATTTCTGTGATCACAGTTCTTTGGCTCATTCTCCACCGCCGCAACCGCAAACCACCGGACGATGGTCATGAGGATCCCACAGGAAGACCTCCCAATCCATAAAGGTGTGCCGGTTTCGAATCGTCAACAGTAGACAGATCCCCACATGCATGGAGCGCATGTGGGGATTTTTGCAGCGGTCAATTTCAGACAGCAAGCCTTGACAAATCGGCGGAAAGTGTCTATAATACGCATTGTAACACTTTCGTAACCTTTTTGAAACGATTTTGACACCATTTTCTGCTAGAGTAAAATGCAAAAGCGAAAAGTGGATGTGCACCACAGAAAGAAGGAAATTCATGCGTTCGTCTTTATTTCGTAGACGTATCTTGGCCATTCTGCTGACTGCCGCGTGCGCAACTTCTTCTATGACGTTGCCTTTACACGCAGAGGATGCTGATACACTTAAGCAGAAGCAGTCACAATATGCGGAACAAAAAAATGCAAATGACGCCAAGCTCGCTTCGCTCGACCAGCAGGAAGAGCAGAAACAGGCAGAACTCGATAAGCTGCAATCGCAGCTTTCACAGTATGAGGATCAGCTCAATACATACAGCAACCAGATTACCGATTTGGATCTGCAAATGCGGGAAGCCCAGAAGACGATTGACGCCAAGGAGAAACAGATTCAGGAAAATACTGGAAAATTGAAAAGCCGTCTCTGTGCCCTGTATAAAGCGGGCGCTGCCGGCAATATGGAAATTCTCCTCTCTGCTAGTAACCTGGTAGACCTGGCGGACAGAGCAGAAGCCGTGCGTGCGATTACAGAACATGATACCGCTCTTATCAATCAGATGAAAGCGGATCAGGAAGCTGTCAAAAAAGAAGAGGAATCTGTCCAGGCAAAACGGGAAAAAGCCTCTGAGGCGCAGGCCGCATTGGATGAGAAAAAGAAAGATGTGACCCAAACACTCGAAGCGACCCAACAATTCCTGGAAGAGGTTGGTCAACAGAAGACAAGCATCCAGGCGGAAAATGCCTCTCTGGATGTACAGGTTGCGAAAACAAAAGCCGCTCTGGATGCATGGGAAGCGCAGCAAAAGCAGGCTGAAAGCAGCACCGCAGACGACGATGCGCAGCAAGCGAATGTCGCTTCTGACAGCAGTACTCAGAGCCAAAGCAGCGAGAATTCCAACAGCAGCTCTGACACCCAGAGCGATGACCGGAGCGACTCCAGCAGCAATGAATCTTCGAGCAGTTCTCGGGAGGCCAGCAGCTCCAACAAGTCGGATGATGGGAATACGGAGACCACTTCCTCAAAGCCATCCAATACGTCTAATAATAGTAGTTCCTCCGGCTTTGCCGCTTTGATTGCAGAAGCAGAAAAACATTTGGGACAACCCTATGTATTTGGCGCTTCTGGCCCGAACAGCTTTGACTGCAGCGGATTTGTCTCCTATGTTTTCACACATTCCGGTGTTGCGAATGTATCGCGCACAAGCGCACAGGGGCTTTATGACGAGTGTCAAAAGATTTCAGTTTCTGAGGCGCGGCCAGGGGATTTGGTATTTTTTACAGGCACGTATAATTCCGGCTCCACTGTTACGCATGTGGGAATTTATGTCGGAAGTAATACGATGATCCATGCCGGCGACCCGATCCAGTATACGTCTATTGATACCAGCTATTACCGCCAGCATTTCTATGCGTTTGGACGGTTGGCGTAAAAAAGCGTGAGAATTCAATCGATTCGGAAAGTCCCGCACGATGTGTGTAGGGACTTTTATTTTGCTCAAATTCAATGTTAGAACGACGGAGCTGCATGCCCCCGCCGCCCTGGCTGGATTCCGATATGCCTGAAACGTGAAAAATAAAAAGCTCGGATCTCATTTTGCAACAAAACAGATCCGAGCTTTTGTTCTGGTGGAGCATAGCGGGTTCGAACCGCTGACCTCCACACTGCCAGTGTGGCGCTCTCCCAACTGAGCTAATGCCCCATTTTTCAACTGCTTTCATCAAGCAGCTCCATTATAATACCACAAAGTCTTAAAAAAAGCAAGTGCTTTTTGAAAAAAATTATCCGATTGCAAAATGTGCATAGATTT
The DNA here is from genome assembly GCA_900554535.1 of uncultured Oscillospiraceae bacterium. Taxonomy (GTDB): domain Bacteria; phylum Bacillota; class Clostridia; order Oscillospirales; family Acutalibacteraceae; genus Caproicibacterium. The sequence continues at coordinate 12,141 of USIA01000003.1, forward strand.
GGTAAAATAAAAATAAATATATATATCTGGACTTTAGGTTTTCAGAATTCCCGCTTGTTCAAAAATATAGGCAGAAATCAAATGGGTTAGGGGATATCAAAGTAGAATGGACGGAATTCTTGCTGGCAGAATAATTGGCATTCTTATTTGTGTGATCTTGTCGGCTTTTTTCTCTGCTGCTGAAACGGCCTATAACCTACTCAACCACGTGCGTTTGAAAAATATGGCGAACGATGGCAATAAGCGGGCCGCAATGACGCTGCACATCGTGGAAAATTACGACAACTTGCTGTCGACGATTCTCATCGGAAATAATATTGTCAATATTTTATCCGCTTCGTTGGCAACTGTGGTGTTCACGTATTGGCTGGGGCAACGCGGAGTTTCCATTTCGACGGCTGTCATGACGATTCTGGTGTTGGTTTTTGGGGAGGTTACACCGAAGGGATTGGCAAAAGAATTCCCCGATCGGTATGCGATGGCAGTTGCACCGGCAATACGCGTATTGGTGACTGTTTTTACACCTGTGAACTGGCTGTTCGCGAAATGGAAACAAGCGCTGACGCATCTTTTTAAACATCCAGATGAGACCAAAGTGACACAGGAAGACCTGATGACCATTGTCGATGAGGCGCAAAATGATGGCGGCATCGATGAACGCAATGGTGATTTGATTCGCTCGGCAATTGAATTCAATGAACTGGATGCCAGTGATATTTTAACGCCGCGCGTCGATATTGTTGCGGTCGATCACGAGGATTCGATCAAAGATATTACCGATGTGTTTTTGCACAACAATTATTCACGCCTGCCGGTTTATGCCGAATCCATTGACAATATCATTGGTATGGTGCATGAAAAAGACTTCTTCCGTGGCTTGCATACCGGGATGACCTCTCTGGAGGAAATCATCAAGAAAGTGATTTATGTGGGGGCAGGAATCCACATTAGCGACCTGCTGCATGAGTTGCAGCAAAGCCAGACACATATGGCGGTGGTTGTGGATGAGTTTGGCGGCACAGAAGGCATTGTGACTATGGAGGACATCGTCGAGGAACTGGTCGGAGAAATATGGGACGAGCACGACCAGGTGGTCGAATACTTCAAGCTGATTGGCCCCTCTCGCTGGGCGGTAAATTGCAGCGCTGCTTTGGACGATTTTTTTGAATTTTTTAAAATTCCACTGGATGCCGAGGACTTCGATTACATGACGGTTGGCGGTTGGGTCATGGAGCATCTCGGAAAAATACCGACCGCAGGCGATAGTTTTACCTATGAGGGAAATACCATTACCGTCACAAAGGCGACTGCTCGCCACGCCGTGCAGATTGTCTGGCAGGCGCCAAAGGAGAAGGACAAAAAGCCAGAATCAAAATATTGAGGGAGTGCATCTTCCCTGCTTTTTGAGTGTGAGAAAAGACAGCTTTTCCGGTCAGCGAAGTCCGAAAAAGCTGTCTTTTTAAAATGAAAATATATTTATTTGTGAAGCGCCTTGCGCACAGTGGCGGCAATGTTGTCCGCGCAGAGACCGAATTCCTGCAATAAACCGATTGCTGGACCCGAGTGGCCGAATACATCTTGCATACCCATGCGAATTACCCTGGTCGGGTATTCCTCGCACAGAACGCTGCAGACCGCTTCTCCGAGGCCGCCGATCACGTTGTGCTCTTCGACCGTAACAAGCAGTCCGGTCTCTTTTGCGGCCTTGACCAAGATGTCGCGGTCGATCGGCTTGATCGTGTGGATATCAATGACACGGACAGAGATGCCCTCCGCCTGAAGCGCGTCGGCGGCCTTGGCTGCCTCCCCTACCATCAGGCCGGTCGCGACGATCGTGATGTCGTTTCCCTCGCGCAGCGTAATGCCTTTGCCTAGCTCAAAATGATAGTTGTCATCGTTGTGATAAACACTTTCCACGGCCAGGCGGCCTAAACGAAGGTAGCAGGGACCTTCATATTCGACCAACGCTTTGACGGCTGCGGTCATCTCATAATGATCGGCCGGGTTTACGACAACCATGCCAGGAATCGAACGCATCAGCGCAATATCCTCCAGGCACTGATGGGTGGCGCCGTCTTCGCCAACAGAAATACCGGCGTGAGCGCCGACAATTTTGACATTCAAGTGCGGATAGCCGACGCTGTTGCGCACCTGCTCAAATGCCCGGCCGGCGCTAAACATTGCAAAGCTGGCAGCAAAGGGAATTTTGCCGGATGCAGCTAAGCCGGCTGCCACGCCGACCATGTTCCCCAATGAAATGCCGCAGTCCACAAAACGGTCCGGAAATGCTTTTTTGAAAAGCACTGTCTTGGTCGCTTCCGCTAAGTCTGCATCCAGCACCACAATATTGGGGTTTGTCTTTGCGGCTTCCACCAGCGCGAGCGCAAAGGATTCGCGTGTTGCCTTTTTCACCATCTCAGCCATTATTTTGCCTCCAATCCGGCCAGCGCGGCCTGCAATTCCGCCATGGCCTCTTTATATTCCGCTTCATTGGGGGCCTTTCCGTGCCATCCAGCTACATTTTCCATGTAAGAAACGCCCTTGCCTTTCATGGTGTGTGCAATGATGCAGGAGGGTTTGCCCTTTACCGAGCGCGCATGTGCAAAAGCGGCCTCCATCGCGTCGAAATCGTGTCCATTGATGGTTTGCACATCAAAGTTAAAAGCCTCAAATTTTTTGTCGATCGGTTCCGGTCCGCCCACATCGCTGACTTTTCCGTCGATTTGCAGACCATTATAATCGACAATTGCGCACAGATTGTCCAGTTTGTGGTGACCGGCAAACATAGCAGCCTCCCAAACCTGTCCCTCTTCGATTTCGCCGTCGCCCAGCATGACATAGACGCGGTAATCTTTTTTGTCCATCTTACCGGCCAGCGCCATGCCGCAGGCAGCGGAGATCCCCTGTCCTAGAGAGCCAGAACTCATGTCAATGCCAGGGGTATGCTTCATGTCCGGATGTCCCTGCAGGATGGCGCCAATGTGACGCAGCGACTCTAGTTCTTCCCGCGGGAAATAGCCGCGTTCGGCCAATGTGGCGTACAGGCCGGGACAGCCGTGTCCCTTGCTCAGCACAAAGCGATCACGATCTGGCATCTTCGGGTTTTTCGGGTCAATATGCATTTCACGAAAGTAGAGGTACGTAAAAAGATCGTCGGCAGACAGAGAGCCGCCCGGATGGCCGGATTTCGCATTGTACACCCCTATGATCGTGCCCATGCGGATTTTGCAAGCCGCAATGGCAAGCGCTTTCTTTTCGTTGAAGTTCATGGGATCCCTCCTGATTCTTTGACAACTTCCAGCAACGAGGAGCCTATTTCGGATCCATTATACTTCAAAATGCATTTTTGGACAAGCTATTTTCCGTGCAGTTTGTTTTTGTTCAAACGCTCGTCTTGGCAAACTGACTGTTTATAGAGCTTAGTATAGAACATTTTTTCCAAAAGTTCTTCGTGACGACCTTGTTCCAGAATACGACCGTCCTTCATCACAAGAATGCAATCCGCTTCTTTGGCGGTCGGTAATCATTTTATCAAAAGCTTTTTGAACGCGCAACTCTGTGCGGGTATCAATTGAACTGGTGGCTTTATCCAGGATCAGCACCAGCATAACGCGGGCAATACAGGGCAGTTGGCGCTGCCCTTGAGAAAAGTTGCTGCCCTCTTCCCCAATCACCGTGTCATACCCGATAGGCAGACGCTCGATAAGGCTGTGTGCATGCGCTGCCTTTGCCGCTTCGACCACTTCATCCAAGGTGGCGTTCGTACGCGATATTTTCGTGCACAGTGCCAGCAAACAACCAGGAATATATAAGGCTGCGCAAACACGCCACACATCACATCCTGAATACGATGTCCATCCTACACAGATTGTGCCAATGTCTGCATCATAAAAAGCCTGCCCTGCGTGAGCTTCGCAGCCGAATGCCTTGACGACGACTTTCTGACCGCCGATATGTACTGTACCTCGACAAAGCCGTTCAGCTCACCTTGGGTAGCCTGCTGCTTGGTAAATTGACTGTGTACAAGGCAGGCAATGAGGGTTGTCATAAAAATGGACAGCGGCTTGATCAAAACCACCCAAAATAGCCTCGGTCAGCTTGAATGCCGGTCCCAATACCACAAAAATACGGTAGGATTTCAAATACTTTGCGAGTTTGAACACAAAATTCGCCTTCCGGCCGAATTTGGTGAGTATATGTTATGGACCGACTGCGCCTTTTGGGCGGCTTAGACAGAATTCAACCGCCCCATCCTTCTGCCGGATGACAGGGCGGTTGGTTTGAATTTATAAAATGGATTTTCGTTTAAATGCTGCTTTTGGCGCGCCACAAATGGGACATACCCAGTCATCCGGCAGCTCCGCAAAGGGCGTCACAGGATCATCATATTCATACTTGCAGATGCGGCACAGAAATGCTTCCCCATCGTTTTCACAGTGGTCAGGCGCAGGCGTTTGGTAGCCAGGCGCATTTTTCGGAGCTGACCCCTTAATGACCTGGCGGTAATAGGCATAAGTCATGGGCTTCCCCTTCACCTGGTCACTGCCAGCGCGGATTTCTCCCAAAAAGATCGTATGGGTGGAGGCCTCCATTTGGCCGACAACCTTGCATAAAAACCAACAGCAGCTGTTTTCCTTGATAACAGGAACGCCCTCCCGCAGCATTTTATATCGTACGTTTGCCAGCTTATTGCAGTCGCGACCGGAGGTAAGGCCGAGTGCGCCAATCACAGCGCCGGATGTATCTTCGCTTAAGATGCTGACTGTAAAAAAGCCGCTCTTTTGAATGCAGGAGTGACTATAATTATTATGGCTCATGGTGAGCATGAGTATGTTTGGATGGTTTGACACCTGCACAACGGTGTTAACAATACAGGCAGAGGGTTTCTCACCATCTGTCACGCCAATCGCGTACATGCCATAGGTTAAGCTCAACAAAGCTTCAGGCTTCATGGGACACCTCCAATGTACAGCCGGTTTAAGGCTGCCCAGTTTCACCTTTTCTATGCTTCCAATAGGCGGCGAAGGATTGTTCGTTTTTGTTTTCGCCGGGTACATAGTATTGTACGCCGCACAACAGATCAGGCAGGTACTGCTGTGCCACCCAATGGCCCGGGAAATCATGTGGGTATTTGTAAAACTGGCCTTTGCGCGCCTGGTCTGCGCCGTCATAATGCTTATTCTGTAGCTGGCGCGGAATTGGGCCGATCTTTCCCGCATTCACATCTGCCATCGCGGCGTCGATCGCCTTTTCTCCGGAATTGCTCTTGGGCGCTTGGCTGACCAGTATGACTGCGTCGGCCAGCGGGATGCGCGCTTCCGGCAAACCGACCATTTGGGCCGCATCAACCGCCGCTTTCACAATGGGAATAATCTGTGGATAGGCAAGCCCCACGTCTTCGCAGGCACAGACCATCAGACGCCTGCATGCAGAGGGCAGATCGCCGGCCGTCAGAAGGCGTGCCAGATAATGCAGCGCTGCGTCCGGATCAGAGCCGCGCATGGATTTCTGGTAAGCGGAGACGATATCGTAATGCTCATCGCCTTCACGGTCATAGCGCATGGCGCTGCGCTGCGTCAGTTCCCGTGCAAGGTCCTCGTTTACTTGCAGGCAGCCATCCCGGCTTTCCGCTGCGGCCACGCACAGCTCCACCGCATTGATCGCTTTGCGTACATCGCCACCACAGGCCGTGGCAATGCGGCGCACGGCTTCTTCACTGACGTGAATCGGACATCCAGAGTCTTTCTCCAGAATATGAAACGCGCGCTCCACCGCGGGAACCACATCCTGCGGCTCCACGGATTTGAATTCAAATACAGTGGACCGGCTCAGAATGGCGCTGTATACGTAAAAATAAGGGTTTTCTGTGGTAGAGGCCACCAGTGTTATGTCCCCATTTTCAATGAATTCCAAAAGCGTCTGCTGCTGCTTTTTATTGAAGTATTGAATTTCATCTAAATAGAGTAAGATGCCATTGACTGCTTCCAGCGTGCCAATCTTTCCGACTACATCCCGAATATCCGCAGTTGATGCGGTAGTCCCATTAAGTTTGCAGAATTTCTTTTTCGTCCGATGTGCAATGATGGAAGCAAGCGTTGTTTTTCCAACGCCGGAAGGACCGTAAAATACGAGGTTTGGGACCTCACCGCGCTCCAGGATACGGCGCAACGGACGGCCAGGAGCGAGCAGATGCTTTTGCCCAACGATCTCATCCAGTGTTTTTGGGCGGATGCGGTCCGCCAGCGGGGTCGCCATCCATTACACCTCCCTACCTGTTCGCAATCTATGAAATTAGAAATTAGAATCAGGCGCGTGGATTCATTCGTACAGCGGGTACTTTTCGCACAGCGCACTGACAGCGGCAAGGCTCTTTTCCTTGGTGCCCTCATAGTCATTGATCGTATCCGCGATGCACTGTGCAATGACATCCATATCTGCCGGCTGCAAGCCGCGTGTCGTTACCGCGGGTGTGCCCAGGCGCAGGCCGGATGTCTTGAACGGGCTGCGGGTTTCGCCGGGTACGGTGTTTTTGTTGGCTGTGATCCGCACAGCGTCGAGGCGTTTTTCCAGATCCTTGCCGGTCAATTCCATGCCCGTCAGGTCTACCAGCATCAAATGGTTATCCGTCCCGCCGCTGACCAACTTGACGCCGCGGTCCAACAGGCCCTTGGCAAGCGCCTGCGCGTTGTCGACGATTGCCTTGCCGTATTCCTTAAAGGAAGGCTGCAGCGCTTCACCAAGGCAAACCGCCTTGGCCGCAATGATGTGCATCAGCGGGCCGCCCTGCGTTCCGGGGAACACAGCCTTGTCGATCGCTTTGGCGTATTCTTCCTTGCACAGGATGAGACCGCCGCGCGGGCCGCGCAGCGTTTTGTGCGTGGTGGTCGTGACAATATCCGCCCACGGAACCGGGTTCGGATGCAAGCCGGCCGCCACCAAGCCCGCAATATGCGGCCATATCCACCATCAGCATGGCGCCACAGGCTTTGGCAACTTCATGGAACTTCTCAAAATCGATGATACGCGGATAGGCGCTCGCACCGGCCACGATCATTTTGGGCTTCACCTGCATGGCCTGGTCCATCAGCTTATCGTAGTCGATGCGGCCAGTCACCGCGTCAACGCCATAAGGTACAAAATTGAAATAGCTGCCGGAAATATTCACAGGAGAGCCATGAGTCAGATGACCGCCTTCTGCGAGATTCATGCCCATCACCGTGTCGCCCGGCTTCAGAAAAGCAAAATAAACCGCCGTATTTGCCTGTGCGCCTGAATGCGGCTGCACATTGGCGTGCTCCGCGCCGAACAGACGGCAGGCACGTTCGCGCGCGATTTCTTCCACAACGTCAACATATTGGCATCCACCGTAATATCGTTTTCCAGGATAGCCCTCCGCATACTTATTGGTCAGAACACTGCCCATCGCAGCCATGACGGCGGGTGAGACAATGTTTTCCGAAGCAATCAGCTCCAGGTTGCGGCGTTGGCGGGACAATTCGTCCTGCATTGCTGCGCCGACTTCTGGATCAGCGGCTTTAACGAAGCCGATTGTGTCCATGATATCCTTGTACATTTCCGTATCTCCTTGTTGTCAATTTTCTTATATTATACCGTTTGCTTTTCCAAAACACAACACTTCGGGCCCTTTCTTTTGGGCCTCGTGCAAAATTTTGTTTACGAATACGGAAAGATGCAGTACAATAATAAAAATAAAGAGTAAGCTAGTTGGAAAGGACGTGCATGCATGACACGCAAGCAACGCGCTTTATTGGCTGTCGCCGCGTTGAAAGAGGCGTATCCAGAGGGGATCTGTTCCCTGACCTATCGCGATCCGCTGCAATTGCTGATCGCCACCCGGCTTTCGGCGCAGTGCACAGATGCGCGTGTGAATCAGGTAACCCCCGCGCTCTTTGCGCGGTTCCCCACACTGGAGGCATTTTGTAACGCGACACCGGAAGAAGTCGGGAAATATATCCATTCCTGCGGGCTTTATAAAACAAAGGCGCGGGATATTTGCGCCATGTGCCGGATGCTGCGCGATGTTTATGGCGGTGTGGTGCCGGATACGGTAGAGGAGCTGGTTAAGCTCCCTGGTGTGGGGCGCAAGACGGCCAACCTGGTTGTGGGCGACATTTATGGAAAGCCCGCCGTCGTGACAGATACTCACTGCATTCGCATTTGTGGCAGGCTCGGACTTTCGGAAGGCAAAAATCCCCTGCAGGTTGAGAAGCAGCTGCGGGCTGTGCTGCCTGAAGACGAGAGCAATGCGTTTTGTCACCGTTTGGTTCTCCATGGCAGGGCGGTTTGCACGGCGCGTTCTCCCCAATGCAGCGTTTGCTGTATGCGGGCGTTTTGCAAATCCTATCCACTTGATCAAAAGGAGGCATCAGCCGGATGAAGCAGCTTCTCATTGTCATCGACAACCAGGTGGATTTTGTCACAGGCAGCCTGGGATTTCCGGGTGCTGTCCAGATTCAGGATGCCATTTGCCGGAAAATTGAAGCGTATCGAGCCGCTGGCGACGAGGTCATTTATACGCTCGACACCCATGGCCCGGATTATCTTGCCACCGCCGAAGGCCGCGCATTGCCTGTCGTGCACTGCGTCCGGGATACGCCAGGTTGGCAGCTATACGGTCAGTCGGCACAACTGCTCAAAGACGCCCGCCACTTTGAAAAATCCGCTTTTGGGTGCGCGGCCCTTCTCCCCTATCTGCAGGCCGGAAAATATGATCGCGTAGAACTGTGTGGCCTGGTCAGCAACATCTGTGTACTTTCCAATGCGGTGCTGGCGAAGGCGGCGCTGCCAGAGGCGGAAGTTGTGGTGGACGCTGCCTGCACGGCCTGTGCAGATCCCGAACAGAATCGGGAGGCGCTTGAGGTGCTCGCCAATCTTCAGGTCAAGGTGCTGCGATGAAACAGTTGCCGTACCGCATTTTGGCGATTGATATGGACGGGACCACACTGAACAGTCACAATACACTTTCATCGAGAAACCGCAATGCACTCATCCGAGCCATTGGGTCAGGCGTTTTTGTGGTGCCTGCAACCGGCCGGCTGTATTCCGGGCTTCCGCCGGAACTGGAAGAGGTTCCGGGAATTCGATACTACCTTTGCAGCAATGGCGCTGTGGTCTATGACAAGGCGGACTGCCGCGTCTTGCATCAGATCTTAATGCCGCCTGAGACGGCAGTATGGGCGCTGCGCGTGATTACTGCACATGGCGGTATGGTGGACGTCTATTTAAATGGCCGGGCTTATACAAGCCGCAAACGCTATGCGCATCCGCTGCAATACGGGGTGCAGCCGGACCATGTGGAGACATTTCGCCGTTCCCGCACGCCGGTGGCGGATCTCGCGGACTTTTTGGAAAAGCAAAAGGAACCCGTCGAGAAGCTGTTTTCTATCTTTCAGAATATGCAGGCACGCAGCCGCTGTTGGGATATCCTCACAGCGGACAACCGCCTTGCGGTTACCACTTCCTTTGAAACGGTCATCGAGGTGACGGACCGGGAGGCGACCAAAGGCGGCGGATTGCGCGCTCTGGCTGCGCACTTGCAAGTCCCCCAGACCGAAGTGATGGCTGTAGGCGATGGACACAACGACCTGTCGATGCTGGAATGGGCAGGACTTGGCGTGGCAATGGGAAACGCCGCGGCATTGGTCCGTTCCCGTGCGGACGTGATCACAGGCAACTGCGACGACGACGGCCTGGCCCAGGCGATTGACCGGTGGATATTCCAAACAAACGTATAAAGATTTTTAGCTTTACGCATATGCATGTTTGCATGTGCGTTTTTTATACCGCATTTTGTTTTTTTCGAGCAGCGTCATGCTATTGGCGATCATAAATTTGCATCACAAACCCCTTGACTTTTTTCTAGACATCGTCTATACTGATATAGAACAAATGTTCTATATGGTGGTGCAAAAGGAATGGACACACTGGAAAAACTCAAGATTTTGACAGATGCAGCAAAATATGACGTGGCCTGCACTTCCAGTGGCGTGGATCGCAACGGACAGACGGGCGCTATTGGTAGCAGCGCGGCTTGTGGGATCTGCCACAGCTTTTCGGCGGACGGGCGATGCATTTCCCTTTTGAAAGTGCTCTTTAGCAATGCCTGCGTTTATGATTGCCAATACTGCGTCAACCGCCGGTCACGGGACGTCCGGCGGGCCGCTTTTACGCCGCGCGAGCTTGCGGATCTCACGATTGGGTTTTACCGCCGCAATTATATCGAGGGACTGTTTTTGAGCAGCGGTGTCGTCCGGAATGCGGACTACACCTGTGAGCTTTTGCTTGAGACGCTTTCTCTTTTGCGCAATGAATACCACTTTCGCGGATATATCCATGTCAAGGCGATCCCTGGCGCGGATCCACAATTACTGCTGCGCCTGGGACAGCTTGCGGACCGCATGGGCGTAAACATTGAGCTGCCTTCGGAGAAAAGCCTGAATCGCCTTTGCCCTGAAAAATCACGCCAGGCGATTCTGCGCCCAATGGGGTGGATTGCGGGGCAGATTGCAGCAAGCACGCAGGCGCTTTCTCGTTACCGGCACGCGCCGAAATTTGTGCCTGCCGGGCAAAGTACGCAGATGATTATCGGCGCGACACCTGAGAGCGATTACCAGATTTTGCGGTTGTCAGAGGGGCTTTACCGGCAGTATGGACTCAAGCGTGTATTTTATTCGGCCTATATGCCGGTGACGGAAAGCGCCCTGCTGCCGCCGCCCGGCACCAGGCCGCCGCTACTGCGGGAGCACAGGCTCTATCAGGCGGACTGGCTGTTGCGATTTTACGGGTTCGAGGCACAGGAACTCTTGGATGCGGAGCACCCAAATTTTCACCCACTGTTGGATCCCAAATGTTGCTGGGCGCTGCGGCATCCTGCCTTTTTTCCAGTGGAGGTCAACCGGGCGGACGCCCATACGCTTTTGCGTGTGCCGGGCATTGGGCCGAAATCTGTGTGTGCAATTCTGCGGGCAAGGCGTGTGTGCAGCCTCGACTTCGCAGCACTCAAAAAGCTGGGCGTTGTGCTGAAACGCGCGCAGTATTTTGTGACATGCCGCGGCAAATCGATGGAAGGGCTGCGCGTGACGCCGCAGGCCGTGATGCGGGCGCTCCTTCCCTCGCAGAAATCCGTAGAGCAGCCAATGGAACAGCTCTCGCTGTTCGACGAATCCGCATTGGGTATGTTGGGAGGCAATCATGCAAAACGTTTGGATTACGTATCGATATGACGGCAGCTTTGAGGGCTTTTTATGCTGCGTATTTGACAGCTTCTACCGCCGGGAGCTGCCCAGCGCCATTCTATCGGAGCAGGACGACAGGGTGTTGCTGTTTCCCGAGCACCGGGTTGAAACGGACACAGGTCACGCGGAGCGGGTCTATACTTCGCTGCGCCGGCGCATCTCTTCACAGGCAGCGGATTTGGTTTCCCTGGGATTTTTGACCTGCCTGCCGGAGCGCGAACTGCTGCTGTTGCAATTTATCCGTATGGGGTATCGCCAGGGCGCATCTGTGGTGCATATGTTGGCGGACGATACGGTCGGGCAGTTAACGCGCGCGGTCCAGCATTTGCATAACGAAGCGCATTTGCTACTTGGATTTGTGCGCTTTTCGGAGTATGATGGCAGGCTTGCCGCCATTATTACACCGAAAAACCAGGTGTTACCGCTGATGGTTTCTCATTTTTGCTGGCGTTATCCGGAGGAGTGCTTCCTGATTTATGACAGTACCCATGCACAAGCGCTGCTCTATCGACCACACCAGACAGCGATCATCCCATTGGCACACTTCGCTTTGCCGCAGCCCGGCCCAGAGGAGGCGCACTTCCGGCAGCTTTGGCAGTGCTTTTATAACACGGTGGCCATTAAAGGGCGGGAGAATCCAAAATGCCGACAGGGCCATTTGCCAAAGCGGTATTGGGGGAACATGACGGAGTTTTGGCCACTCCAGAGGTCGGATCCTGAACGCTCCAGTCGCCGGGCTCTCCCTTGACTTATACACCTTTGGACGATATAATAGCAAACAGCATGTCGTGCGCCGCGAGGTTCGTCCTTTCGGCAAACCGATGTATATCAAAAAAATACAAATAATCGATTGCTCCTGACACAAAGGGATTTCCCGATGGAGAAGGCGCTGGAAATGGATACCGTGAGGATTTCTGCGCCCTTCTGGGCGCTTTTTTGTTGTCTGGAAGAGAAAGGAAGAAGCAAATGGAAACACGTGTGGCTCTGATTGGCATCATCGTACAGGATTTTTCGTCCACCGAAGCGATCAATCAACTGCTGCATCAGTATCGAACGTACATTATTGGGAGGATGGGCCTGCCCTATGCACGCCGGGACGTGGCGGTTATCAGCATTGTGCTGGATGCGCCCATGAATGTTTTAAGCGCACTGTCCGGAAAATTGGGCATGCTGCCTGGCGTCACCAGTAAGACTATTTATTCCAATGTGTTTGGTGGTGCGGATGAAAAAACTGATTGACCGTTTGGAACGAAACCATGTCTTGACGCACAGTGAATTTGCCGCTTTGATTGATGGGCAAAGTCAAGAAACGGAAGCTGACCTTTTTGCGAGGGCCCGCGCCATCCGGCAGCGGGAATATGGAACAGACGTCTATATCCGTGGGCTGATCGAGTTTACAAGCTACTGCAAAAATGATTGCTACTATTGCGGTCTGCGCCGGAGCAATGCAAAGGCGCAGCGTTACCGGCTGACAGAAGAGGAAATTCTGCACTGCTGCGCAGCCGGATGGAAACTCGGCTTTCGCACTTTTGTATTGCAGGGTGGCGAGGACCCGGCCTTTTCTCCGGAAGATATTGCCGACATCGTACGGCACATCAAAACGCAATTTCCCGATTGTGCAGTGACGCTTTCATGTGGTGAACACAGCCGGGCGGTCTACCGCCTGTGGCGGCAGGCAGGTGCGGACCGATATCTGTTGCGCCATGAAACAGCTGGTGAGGCGCATTACCGGAAACTGCATCCGCCGGCCATGTCGCTTGAAAACCGCAAGCAGTGCCTGTGGAATTTGAAGGAACTGGGGTATCAGGTGGGCGCCGGTTTTATGGTGGGCTCCCCATGGCAGAGGACAGAAAATCTGGCGGATGACCTTCTGTTCCTGCACGACTTGCAGCCGGACATGATTGGTATCGGGCCGTTTTTGCCGCACCACGAAACGCCCTTTGCGCAGGAGGCGCCGGGCACTAGTGAACAGACGGTTTATTTGCTGGCAATTTTACGTTTGATGTTTCCAGCTGTGCTGCTGCCGGCCACCACAGCGCTGGGGACCATTGATCCGCAAGGACGCGAAAAAGGGATGCTGGCGGGTGCCAATGTGGTGATGCCGAACCTCTCCCCTATCGCTGTCCGAAAAAAGTACCTGCTCTATGACAACAAAGCCTGTACGGGTGAAGAAGCGGCGGAATGTCTGGCGTGCCTGAACCGCCGCATGCAGACGGTCGGTTATCATTTGACTGTCTCACGAGGGGACTCCCGTATGCGGCACGAAATGGAGGAAAATAAAAAATGAAATATGATCCCAAATCTCTGAATGCAGAGGAATTTATCAATGACGGCGAAATCCGGGAAACTCTGGACTATGCTCAGAAAAACCGACACAATGACGCGCTGATCGGGGAAATTCTTGAAAAGGCGCGCAAGCGCAAGGGGCTCTCGCACCGGGATGCAGCCGTGCTGTTGGATTGTGACATTCCGGAACGCAATCAGGAAATCTATGCGCTGGCCGAGCAGATCAAAAAAGATTTTTACGGTAACCGCATCGTTTTGTTTGCACCGTTATACTTGTCCAATTATTGCGTCAATGGCTGCGTTTATTGCCCTTATCACGCCAAAAATAAGCATATTTGCCGCAAGAAGCTGACCCAGGAAGAAATTCGCAATGAGGTCATCGCCTTGCAAGACATGGGGCACAAGCGGCTGGCGCTAGAAACTGGCGAAGACCCAGTCCATAACCCGATTGAGTACGTGCTGGAATCCATCCAGACCATTTATAATATCAAGCATAAAAATGGCGCCATCCGCCGTGTGAATGTCAATATCGCCGCCACAACGGTGGAGAATTACCGGAAACTCAAGGCAGCCGGCATTGGCACCTATATCCTGTTTCAAGAGACGTATAACAAAGAGAGTTATGAACAGCTGCACCCAACCGGCCCGAAGCATGATTACCATTACCATACAGAAGCGATGGACCGGGCAATGGAAGGCGGTATCGACGACGTAGGCTGCGGTGTGCTGTTTGGCCTGGAGTCGTATCGCTATGAATTTGCGGGCCTTTTGATGCATGCAGAACACTTGGAGGCTGTCCATGGTGTGGGGCCGCACACAATTTCCGTGCCCCGCATCCGCAAAGCGGACGACATTGATCCAGATGCTTTTGACAACGGCATTGACGATGATACATTCGCCAAAATCGTGGCTTGTATCCGCATTGCAGTACCTTATACTGGCATGATTATTTCCACCCGTGAAAGTCAGAAATGCCGCGAACGTGTGCTGCATCTTGGCATTTCGCAGATTTCTGGCGGCTCCCGTACGAGCGTGGGCGGCTATGCGGAGCCAGAGGAGGAAAATTCCGCCCAGTTTGATGTGTCGGACACCCGTTCCCTGGACGAAGTAGTGCGCTGGCTAATGGAGCTTGGCTATATTCCAAGTTTTTGCACGGCCTGCTACCGCGAAGGACGGACAGGCGACCGGTTTATGTCGCTTTGCAAGAGCGGGCAGATACAGAACTGCTGCCATCCCAATGCACTAATGACATTGAAGGAATATTTGATGGACTATGCATCCGACGATACACGCCGGGTCGGTGAGGCGTTGATTCAAAAAGAATTGAATCACATTCCTAAAGAGGCCGTGCGCAAGGTTACGGCAGAGCATCTGAATGCAATTGCAAACGGACAGCGCGATTTTCGTTTCTAAGTTGCGGATTGGTAAAAGGAGGATATTGTTATGGGATTAAATAGCACACCGGATGCAGACCGCCTGCACATCGGCATTTTTGGCCGGCGTAATGCTGGCAAGTCCAGCCTGCTGAATGCGATCGCCGGGCAACCGCTTTCGATCGTCTCCGAGATTCGAGGCACCACGACAGATCCCGTCAAAAAAGCGATGGAGCTGCTGCCGCTGGGACCAGTCGTGTTCATTGACACGCCAGGATTGGATGACGCGGGTATGCTCGGCGAGCAGCGCGTGGCCAGCAGCCGCCGCGTTTTAAATACGGCGGACGCGGCGGTGGTCGTGATCGACGGATTGGAAGGGCCAAATGCGGAAGACATGGAAATCCTGGCCCTTTGCCGCAAAAAGGAAATTCCGACTGTTCTTGTCTTGAATAAGCTCGACGAGGTGCGTGGCCAAAAGCCGGAACAGGAAGCGGCGTTGCAGCAGGCGTATCCGGATGCCTTGTGGGTCAGCGCTTCCAATGGTGACAATATCCGCGCGCTCAAGGACAAGATTGCCGCCTGCATTCCGGAGGAGCCGCCGCGTAGGCTGCTGGGCGATTTTGTCAAGCCGGGTGAGTTGGTGGTGTTGGTTGTTCCGATCGACTCCGCAGCGCCGAAGGGGCGTCTGATTCTGCCGCAGCAGCAGACCATCCGCGATTTGTTGGATGCCGGCGCAATGGCGGCTGTCTGCCGTGAATCGGAACTTCAAGCGACGCTGGATTCTCTGCAAAAACCGCCACGCCTTGTCGTTACGGACAGCCAGGCATTTAAGGAAGTAGCGGCCACTGTACCGGAAAGCGTCCCCCTGACCTCATTTTCAATCTTGATGGCACGTCGAAAGGGCGTTTTGCGGGATGCCATCACAGGCGTGGAAGCTTTGGAATCGCTTCAGGATGGAGACCGCGTTTTAATTAGCGAAGGCTGCACCCATCACCGTCAATGCGACGATATCGGTACGGTCAAGCTGCCCAGATGGATTCGGGAATACACCGGTGTGCAGCCGCAGTTTACCTTTTCCAGCGGCGTCGATTTTCCAGAAGACCTCTCCCCCTTTCATATGGTCATACACTGCGGCGGCTGTATGCTGACAGAACGTGAAATGCGCCGGCGGTTGCGCTGTGCCCACCGGCAGGGAATCCCCATGACCAATTATGGCATTTTAATCGCCTATCTGCGTGGTATTTTAAAGCGCAGCATTGCACCTTTGCCTTCTTTGTCATAAAGATAAGACGCAGAACAAAAAGCTGCGTGGGCAGCGATTTTTCACTCCTTATAATTTCCAAAACTTGACGTCCTTACCCGATTTGCGATTCAGAGAAATCTGATTGAAATCTGCTTTCAACTAGCCGCCTGCGCAAAGGCGGCTTTTTTATATGTCCGTGGATACCAGATAATTTACTGGCCTGTCAGCGGCAAGCACACAATCTGCTAGTAGCAACACCGTGTGGGTTCATTCCCTTCCGCCGGCACCAGATAAGCATTCCAATAGGTGACTTTTTCTATTTTCTTGCCTTAAAAATGTAGACGCAGAACGATCTATAGAAAAAATTCAAATTAAATGAGATAGCTTCGGCATATATCAAAGTAGAAAAACAAACAGCGCGAAACCGGATTGCTCTGATTCCGCCCTGTCAACATGTCCCGGCGATTCCGTCATAGCCGCGAGTGGCACTGCCGAGTTCAGCCATCCTACCACAGGTGATCAAGGTTAGCAGAAGCGGACAGAGGAATGCCGGCATTTTTAGCTTCATCGTTTTGTTTTCCCCTTTTGCAGCAAGCGCACCCCTTTCGCCAGGGAATGCCCGATCCAGACAAACAACCCCATGATAGCCAGATAGTCCAGAAAAAAGAAGAAGAGAGGCTCGTTAAAATCAAAGAAGACAAACTGGGTTTGTAAACACAGATAGTTTGGAATTCCCCGGTGGATCAAGGCATAGATGCCGTACAATGCGATACAGGCCCCCAAGATGGACAAAACGATCTGGCGGGTGCGGGAAGGCTTTCTCAAAAGCCCCCCCGCCATGCCCAGAATTGTGCTCCAGTGGAGCCCCAGGTGCAGGGACAGGAACACAAAACCCCAGTAAGCGCAGAGCATATGCATGATTCTTCCCAAGGCAGCACCGTGGCGGAGAGATAGGAAGGCAAATACATTTCGGGAGATCAGCACTGCGCTGATAAAAGAGCCCAGCATGGTTAGAAAGACCAGAGCGGCCAAAATAGTCTGCAAAACCCGGATGGGCGGATATTTGCCGCGAAACAGGTTCTTGCTCCAGTTCCGGTTGAGAATGTGATGAATGATAAACAGCATGAACATTCCCACTCCGATCCACTCATGGGCGGTCCTGCCGATCAGTTCAAATGCCATAAGCAACATCAGAAGGACGGTCATGCCAATATCTATAATGATTTTGCCAATCATTTTTGGCTTCATGGCGGCTGTCTCCTGTTAGATTTTTTATTGTTTCATTTCCTGCCGGATGAAATTGGTATAAACAAACGGTTCCTCGGGCGGCGGGGGAACAATCTTGCTGCCCACTTCCTTACATTTAAGAAAATATGCCATATTATGTCCCAGCAGCTTCATCGTCTGCATTCCTTCCAGATCCTGGCGGACCTCCTCCGGAGTGGTGCCGTGGACCATATTCCAATAACGAGAAGTGATGATGGGCATCTGCATCAGGCCAAAATACTTGTTCATTTGATCCCAGGTGGCCGTGGTGCCTGCCCTGCGGGCGGAGATCACCGTTGCCGCTGGTTTCAGATAAAACCGCTTTCCGCCGCCGTTTAGATCGGCATAAAAGGCCCTGTCCAAAAACGAGGTAATGCCTCCGGAAGCCCCGCCCCAATGGACCGGAGTGCCAAACACAAAGCCATCGTAATGACCGGCAATGTCTAAAAATGCATTGACGGTATCCTGAAAGACGCAGCGGTTTAAATCGGCACATTTATGACAGGCGATACAGCCGGATAGGGGCCTGTTCCCAATCCAAAACACATCGGTGTCGATCCCATTCTGATTGAGTGCGTCGGATACCGTGCTGAGGGCGGTATAGGTGCAGCCCGCTTTATGAGGGCTGCCGTTGACAAATAAGACTTTCATTGCAAACTCTCCTTTATTTGCTGTAGGAGACGATCCAATTTAGGATAGACGTCTCCTCGAATACAACATTTGCGCCACCGTGATAATTTCCAGTAATATCCCGTTGGGCGAACCAAGATTCATTTGGAATCTGCACTTGCAGGACATCGTCGATCTTTTCTTCAGTCCAACCTGCATCCATATAGGCATCGTGCAGGCCATTGTAGGCGTCACGGGCCCGTCCCGAGCCGTAGTATTCATCCCCCTGGGCCATAAAGATGTACACCGCTACCCCATTTTCCGCGATGGGCGTAAATTCGCCATCCCATTGGGAGGCAACGTGGAGATAGGCGGTGTACAAATCGGGCCGCATGGACACCGCCTGTGACATTGTCTCACCGCCAGCAGAATAACCTGCGGCATAGATGCGGTTTTTGTCGACTGAAAAGTTCTCAAGGAAATATTCCGTCAGCTCGATGGCCTGCCGGGCAGAGGTTTCACCCCAATCAGTCAGCTGGGCAGATACCACGATCATATCCTCCGGGAGTTGTGTCCAGCATAAAAATCCCTGCCAGTTTAGGTTGGAACCGGAGGAATCCTCCCCAAACCACATCCTGTCATAGCCTGGCATGGCGATCACAAGGGGATATTTCTGATTGGGATCGTAATCTTCTGGCAGATAATAACTGTAATGGATTTCACCGGCTTTTCCCTCCAGAATCTGTTCCGCAATGAGCCGAGTCTGGATGGATTTACCAGACGAAGAGCGCTCCGTCTGGCTGACAGACGATATGGCATCTGCGGTCTGCTGTGCTGAAGAAGTGTCCTCTGTTGTTGTTTCCGATGAGGGAAAAGTTCCGGTACAGCCGGACAGGCAGAGCACCCAGAGGCTGCACAGCAAAGGGACCAGGACCGCAATTTTCTTTAGCAGATAGGCATCTCTACGCATCTTGTTGGTTACACCTTTCTGAATTTGCTTTAGGCACTGTAAAGGCAGCCAGGCCATGGAGCTGCAGGAAAGTTGCCAGCTCTGAGACCTTCCCACCAACATAACCGCCCGCATGGCGGGGAGCCCGGGCGGCGTGGAACTTCTTCAAATATGGTGCGGTTAGTTTCCGGCACGCCGAAAACTGTACCCTCGATCTTTTCGACCAGGGAAGTGAGGTCTTCTCACCGGATATAGTTCGTGTTGACTCGCTCTTCCGGTTCGGGAAGAAGCACCCCGGCCCTTTTCCCTGCTTCAATGCTTTTCAGCAGCCAGGCCATATTTTTGCCCAGAACACGCATGATCTGCATCCCTTCCGCATCTTCCTGTACTTCTTCCGGCGTTTGACCGTGCACCATATTCCAATACCGAGAGGTCACAATAGGCATTTGGGCATACGACATATATTTGTTCAGCTCGTCCAATGTTGCCGTGGTTCCGGCTCGTCTGGCCGAAACGATTGCTGCTCCCGGTTTAAAGGCAAAAAGGTTCAAACCCGCAGAATGGTCCACAAAAAACGTTCTATCCATAAAGGCAATCATGGAAGCTGCAGCTGATGCAAAATGCACTGGCGCGCCAAACACAAAGCCATCGTAATGACCGGCAATGTCTAAAAATGCATTGACTCGGTCCTCGTAATGGCACTTTCCATGTGCCGCGCAGTACCCGCAGCCGATGCAACCGGTCAGCGGCTGGTTGCCAATCCAAAACCACTTCACAGGAATGCCTTCTCGTTTCAGCGCACGCCCCACTTCATCCAAAGCGGCATTGGTGCATCCATTTTTATGGGGGCTGCCATTAACCAGCAATACATTCATCTACTTTGTCCCTCCTCGTACTTCCTATTATAAATCCGGCAGTTGAAAGCCAGAAGTCTCGATTGCTTATGCAGTGTAAACCAAAAAGTTATGACTTATTTGCGTTAATGCAAACAGCAGGCCCTTCCCCAAAAAATTGCGGGGAGGGCCAATTTTCAGCGCGGTTTTATATGGACAGTCCGGCTCCAAATTCTTCCTGATGACAGTGATCCGAGCGGCTTTGCCTTTACTGGCTTTGGAAGATTTCCGACAGCCATGTATCATAAGTGGGAATCCATCCGCCCTGTGCACCAAAACCGTGGGGCATTCCATCCAACTGCAGACGTTTTACAGATACACCGGCTTTCTGGGCTGCATCCGCATTGGCAAGAAACTGGTCATAGAACGGGTCGCGCGTGCCGTAGCAGTAGAAGGTGGGTGGCAGGTTGCCGGAACGCAGCAATTCTACATCAGTGGTGCCAACACTAAGCCTGCCATAAAAGGAGTAAATCATACCGCAGGCTGCAGCATCGGCGGAAACTTTATCCAAAGCATCAGGCTGATAGTCCGCATCCAGCGCCGTCCCATTGACAAGGCCATCAAAATTCAGGAGCATTTCCCCGCTCAAGATTCCTCCGGCGGAAAAGCCCATGACAGCAATGTCGTTTCCGTCAATACCATATTCTTTGGCATGGGCACGCACAAACCGTACTGCTCGGGCTAGGTCCAATGCGCCTTCCTGCTGGGTGTAGGGCCGAAGGCGGTAATCCACCACAAAGCTCTGATAACCCAGCACACTCAAAGCTTCTGCTACATCTACGCCTTCTGGCTGGTCGCTGCGGAACTGGAAAGCACCGCCGGGACAAATAAGCACTGCACCCTTGACTTCTACACCTTCCGGTACTGGATAACTGGTCATGTATGGCCTGAAATCCGGATCATCAGAATAATTCCCGTTGTTCACGGTATATTCCGTGGTGGCCGGCACGTTGCCCTCTTCCCAAAGATAGAGAATCTGCTGTTCATCCGGCGTTACGGTGGCGGTCGCAACGGTATTGTCCTCTCCATTTTCCAGGGCGGGCGGATTGCCTGAAAGCGCCAATCCCTGTCCCCATGCAGTAATTTCCCCTTCATCGGAGTCTGCCGAAAGCAGCAGTGCGCTGTCCCCCATCAATGCGCCGGGCTGAAGCTGCGAAATAGCGGAGAAGATGGCCGTGGAATCATTCCCTTTGCCAGTAACAAAGGGATAAATTGTTCTGGCCCCGAAGTCATTTTTCTGTAAAAAATCCTGGATTGTCTGAGGCAGAGCATTTTCCTCCGCATCAAATCCCAGAAGGACAAACGCGTATGAAGAAAAATCGTCTGTTGTATTTGCGTCAATTTTCAAAAGATCGCCGCCCAGAACGCCCTGTAAGGCGGTGGCCGCTTCGGCTACCCGGCCGCTTTCCTCCGGCGCATATGCGATGAGAAGATTCGTGTGGCTTTGTTGCACAGTGCGTGTGCGTTCGCCGGCGCTTGTCCCGGCCTGCGCTACCGAAGAGCCAGTGTCCGGCGATAAGCTGCATGCCTCCAAAGTGAAAAGCAGGACTGCAATTAAAATGAAAGAGCAAACCCGTTTCATCGGCTTAGCTTCCTTTCACTTCCCACTTACAGGTTCAGCCCATCCAGCCAGGTCTGCACGTCCCCTTCGCTGACGCTAGAAGAGAATCGCTGACCTTCCAGCCAGTTTCCGGTGCCTGCCATTTCCGCCAGCTGCTCGCCGCTTTGGCCGATTCCTGAGCTTGCGGACGTGCAGAAGGGAATTACCGTTTTGCCGGTAAAGTCATTGGCCTTCACAAAGCCATCCACCGGCCAGGCGGCGATGCCCCACCAGATGGGGTAGCCAATGAACACGGTATCGTAGCTGTCCCAGTTATCCACGGTGTCCGCTACCAGTTTTACGTCCCGCAGGCTCTCGTCTGCATATTCTCGGCTGACGCGGCTGTTGTCATCACTATAGTTTAAGTCCTCCGTCGTGTATGGGTCGGTGGGCTCAAGCTGAAATAGGGTGCCGCCGGTAATATCAGCAATGTACTTGGCAGCCTTCTCTGTGTTGCCGGTAGCAGAGAAGTACACCACCAAGGTATTTCCCGTGCCGTCGCTCGTTTTTGACGCGGTGGCTTCCGATGCCGTGCTTTCGGTGGATGCTTCCGAAGCATTCTCCTGCGCAGACGAAGTCGAGGAGGCGGTTTCGCCACTGCATGCGGCGAGGCTCAAGGCCAGCAGGGCGGAAAGCCCCAATGCGGTCAGTTTCTTTACGTTCATGTTTTTAACTCCTTTCATGCATAGCACTCCTGGAAGATCTCCAGGATTTCTTCGTGGGTCATTTTCTTGTAGCTACCCAGGGAGATGGCACAGGAATCGGCGATCTCCTTGAGCACAGATTTATCGGAAACGCCTAGTTCCTGTAAGGTTCTGGGCAGACCGATCTCCTTGATAAAGGCTGCCAAGGCGTCAATACCTGCCAGGGCAAGTTCTTCATCGGTTTTGCGGTTCCGCGCAATGCCCCAGATATTTTCGGCAAACCGGACGAACTTGGACAGCCCTTCCTTATAGATATGCCGGTAATACACCGGGTGCAACACCGCAAGCCCGCAGCCGTGGTTGCAGTTTGTATAGGCGCCCAGCTGATGCTCCATGTTGTGGCACTCAAAATCACATTTCTTGCCCATTTTGATGAGTCGGTTCTCGCCAATGGTGGAATCCCACATCAGATTGGAGCGGGCGGTGTAATCCTCTGGATTTTTGATCGCGGCACGGAGATTGCGGATGACGCTTTTCATTAGGGCTTCCATGATGTCATCGGAGACGTTGTCCTCATTGGGCTCGCTGAAATAGGTTTCCATCATATGACTGAGAATGTCAAATCCACCAGACACCATCTGTCTTACCGGAACTGAGTAGGTGTAGGCTGGGTCCATCAGCGCAAACTGCGGATTCAATTTGGGGTAATCCCGACCGGTTTTCACCTTTTTCTTCTCGTTGGTGATGACCGCGCCGCCGTTGCACTCACTGCCGGTCCCCGCCACGGTGACGATCACGCCCAGAGGCAGAGGCTCCCCCTCGATAACGCCGGGATGTTCCCAGAAATCGTTCCAGATATCGCCGTCATACCGGGCAGCCAGAGATACCGCCTTGCAGCAGTCCATGACGCTGCCGCCGCCCACGGCCAAAATCATGTCGATGTCATTTTCCCGAGCAAGTTTCGCTCCCTCCTGGACTTTGGCATAGGTGGGGTTGGGCATGATGCCAGAAAACTCCACAATGGTTTTGCCGGGGCCGGCTAAAATCCTTGTGACTTCATCGTAAACGCCATTGCGCTTGATGGAGCCACCGCCATAGGCTAGCAAGATGGTATTGGCGCTTTTTGTCAAACAAGCCAAATACTCTTTCACACATCCTCGGCCAAAGTAGACTTTTGTGCTGTTTTGAAAAATAAAATTGTTCATAACACAATGTTTCCCTTCTATATGCTGACGAAGCATGCGTCACATTTGCGCTTTCCAAAAATCAACTGCTTGATAAATCCAGCCCTCGGCCACTGTACCGGTGCCTAATCCAAAGCCGTGGGAAAGGCCGGGATAATGATGAAATTCAGTAGGAATACCCAGAGCGTCCAGTGCTTCGATACGCCGCTGCATGGTGCGCCAGTTGGCGATGCCGTCGTTTTCCCCCACACAGGCGAAGGTAGGTGGGTCGTTTTTGGTATAATCAGAGTGGCCTGTGTATTGCATGATCACCGCACCAGGCTGGGGAAGATTATCCCCGCCGAAGGCTGCCGGACCATAGGAACCCAGCCATGCCGCCATTCGCGCCCCTGCGGAGCCGCCCCAGAGAGAATAGCACTCGGTGCCCACTTCCAGATCTTCTGCGTGTCCAAAAATAAAGCTGATACCCCGGGCTAGATCCTCGCAGGCCGTTTGTGCACCGGGACGATAGATCAAGGCAAAGGCGTTGTAGCCCATTTTGGAGAGCTCCAGCGCATGGGGGAAACTGTCTTGCATGGCGCCCACATAGGCAAATCCGCCGCCCGCGTTGCACACGGCAAATTTTTCGCCGGGATTTCCCTTGAAGAAGAACAGGCCGGTGTTCTCTTTTTCTGGGTCCTCCGCTTTTTCCTCATCGGTGTAGATGTCGTAGAAAACGGTCTCCCCGGCGTTAGCGCGCTGCCACAGCGTGTTGACAATCTCCACTGTCTCATTCGGGTCAATATTGTTATACCAGGTCAGGCGAAGATTCCCCAGCGTGTCGCCGCTGTAATATCCGCTGTCCACCGGAAAAAGCAGGCGTCCATAGTCCCCGAACACTGGGTCACGCATCACATCCGATAGCTTGCTATCCTTCGTATAGGGACCGCTTACACTTGGGCTTTCCTGCATGAAAATTTCTTCTCCTGATTCCTGCTGTAAATTTTCGCTTTCCTGCTTACTGGAAACGCCGGCCGGTGCTGCGCTGCATCCGGCGAAACAAAATAGAAAACAAAGGGCTATAGATGTCAATAGGAACCTTCTCAAATTTCCTCACCGCCTTTTCTTCCTGCTGTCCTTATTATAAAAAAACCGAGACTTCAGCAGAAGTCTCGATTCGTTATGCAGCATATACCAAAAGGTTAATAGTTCCTCGTCAGTTTTGGGCAGTTGCCTTTTTCACAGCGTCCAGAAATTGTTGTACTATGGGAGAGGGCGTTGGTGAGTGAAGCAACCCGAAGGGGATGGTGTAGCCCCAGTCCACCGGCAGAATTTTGAGGAGTGGGTGCACATACCGCCAATTTTCCACCGCCATCAGTACACAATTGTTGTTTTCACATTGGTTAAAAGCATTCACGTCGTAAAAATCGAAATCGACGATCTGAATCTGGGAATGGTTTTTCCAGATATCGTCCCGCAGCAGGTCCACATAGTGGCTCCAGCCCCGGCGCATGAGCATTAGCTTTTCTCCGTACAAATCCTGAATGGCCAAGCGGTCCTTCTGGGCCAGCCGATGATGAATGGATACCGCGCAGCAGATTGGCTCCCGAGAGATTTCCAAGCCGTCACATTTGCGCAGATTCAGCAGGGTTTCATCAAAAATGCCGGCTACCACGTCAATATTCTGTCCCAGATTCGCCAAGATTTCCCGAGCGTTTTCCGGGGTGTTGTCAAATGGGATGAGCTGGAATTTGATATTGGGACAATACTGCTGCAATTTGGGCCATAGATCTACTAGTACCTGGGCCGGCGTCATGGGAGAAGTGCCGATGCGGATCAGGGTTTCGCTCTCCTGCATAGCATTCTTCGCCCGCGTGACGGAATCCTTACAGTATTGAATGATGTATTTGGCGTCTTGATACAGAGACTGCCCAGCTTTCGTCAGTTTCAACCCCCGGTGGGTACGGATAAAAAGCTGTAAATCCAAGCTCTCTTCCAAAAGATTGATCTGTTTGATGACCGCCGGCGGAGAGATATACAGACGCTCAGAGGCCTTGTTAAAGCTGCCAGCCTCCACCACACAGAGAAAAGTCTCCAACTGAGGGTTATACATGAGGTTCACCATCCTTTTCGTGAAACTTTTTGCGCTCATTCTGGTGGGCCAAAGTTTTGCAGCAGTTGCTTTTGAATATAAAAATCCCGAAAAGCCTTGTAATACCAGCTTTTCGGGTTGGTGCCGCTGACCGGGCTTGAACCGGTATGGTATTTCTACCGAGGGATTTTAAGTCCCTTGTGTCTGCCAATTCCACCACAGCGGCAAAATTTATCATTTATTATAGCACATCCGGTTTGCAAAAGCAACTCAAATTGGCCTCGCAGCCCAATACCACAAGGGATTGACAGATAAAGTGGGAAGCGATAAAATATAGTGATTGCTTGTCAATCTCTATGCCTGTGATCGGTTTTTATATTAAGGTAAGGCATGTAAAAGATCGGATAAAAACCGCCATCAACTTCAAATCATTTCGACGAAAAGAGAATCTCCGGACCGGAGAGGTGGTATAACCTAAGCATGGCATGCACACCTATTTATTCACAGGCATTGTTTTTTGTAAAAAATGCGAGACAGATTCTTATATTTGGCATAAAACGGAATCCAATACGAGTAATGCGTCAAAAATGGACACATGGTTTTGGCTTCTTGGTTTGGCTCGACGTATGATGAATATTTTTGGAAAGATGATTGCCCCATAAAGGCTTGAGAGAAGAAAGGGGAACTTGCATGAAGATTGGACTTGACGTCGGTTCCACGACCATCAAATGCGTGGTGCTCGACGACAGTAACCAAATCGTATATAAATCCTATGAACGACATTTTTCACAGATCACAGAAAAAATGACAGAGTTGCTCACCAAAGTTCGCAAAGAGGTGATCGGCGGCAACCAGGCGCAACTGACGGTCTCCGGTTCCGCCGGTATGGGTATCAGCGACACCTGCAACCTTCCTTTTGTGCAGGAGGTTTACGCGACGCGTATAGCAACGGGTCGGCTGTATCCAGACACGGACTGCATCATCGAACTGGGCGGTGAGGATGCGAAGATTCTGTTTTTGACAGGTGGAACTGAGGTCCGCATGAATGGTACCTGCGCAGGCGGCACAGGCGCCTTCATTGATCAGATGGCGACGCTTTTGAATGTATCTTTGGAAGAGCTGGATAAGCTTTCGGAGAGCTATGAGAAAATTTACACGATCGCCTCCCGCTGCGGTGTATTTGCAAAGACGGATATTCAACCGCTGCTCAATCAGGGTGCACGTAAAAGCGATGTTTCCGCCAGCATCTTTGCCGCAGTTGCCAACCAGACGATTGCTGGCCTCGCGCAAGGACGCCCAATCCAAGGAAATGTGCTTTACCTGGGCGGCCCGCTGACATTTCTGAAGGGCTTGCGCAGAGCGTTTGATACAGCGCTGCATACCAAGGGCCTTTGCCCAGAAAATAGTCTTTATTTTGTCGCCTTGGGTGCGGCCTTCAGCAGTGAAATCCAGATTGACTTGGACACGGCTTTGGAACGCATCTCCAAGTATGGCGTGAGTGGCAATTTCCGCAGCATTGAGCCGCTGTTCCGGAATCAGGATGAATATGACGCTTTTGTGGAGCGCCACAGCAAATGCAAGGCGCCTCGCGGCGATCTGATGACCTATAAAGGCCCGATTTATCTGGGCATCGATTCCGGTTCTACCACCATTAAAGCAGTGGTCATGGGCAGCGACGGCCAGGTGTTGGACAGCTTCTACCGCAGCAATGCGGGCAATCCGGTTTCCATTTGCCGGGAATATCTGCTGGGGCTTTATGAAAAGCGCCAGGACTTGACTTTTACGGCAGCGGCGGTGACTGGTTATGGCGAGGAACTGCTTAAGAATGCCTTTAACCTGGACTTTGGCATTGTGGAAACTATCGCCCACTTCACCGCTGCAAAGCGCTTTATGCCTAACGTCGACTTTGTCATCGACATCGGCGGTCAGGATATGAAATGCTTTAAAATCCGGAACGGCGCCATTGATAATATCTTTTTGAATGAGGCCTGTTCCTCTGGCTGCGGTTCCTTTTTGCAAACTTTTGCGAACACGCTGGGATATGACATTGCGGATTTTGCAAAACTTGGGTTGTTTGCAAAGCATCCCGTCGACTTGGGCAGCCGCTGCACAGTCTTTATGAACAGTCAGGTCAAGCAGGCGCAGAAGGACGGCGCGACGGTGGCGGATATTTCCGCCGGTCTGTCTGTCAGTGTAGTCAAAAATGCACTTTATAAAGTAATCCGGGCCAATTCACCCCAAGAACTCGGACAGCATGTAGTGGTTCAGGGCGGCACGTTCCTGAACGATGCGGTTCTGCGCGCATTTGAGCAGGAAATGCATGTGCAGGTGGTGCGCCCGGATATTTCCGGATTGATGGGCGCTTATGGCGCAGCGGTCTATGCCATGCAGAAGTCCCTGCGCCGTGAGGGCAGTAGTTCCATGATTGCGCGGGAAGCACTCGAGCACTTCAAACACGAGGTCAAGGTAACGAACTGCGGTATGTGCAGCAATAACTGCCGCCTGACCGTCAATATTTTTGATGGCGGACGCCGGTTCATCGGAGGTAACCGGTGCGAACGTCCGGTTACAAAACGCAGCAGCAATGGGGAACAGTTGGATCTGTATGCCTATAAATTGCAGAAGCTGTGCTCCTATAAACCGGTGCTTGCCGCCAAACGCGGGAAAATTGGCATTCCAATGGGGCTGAATATGTATGAGCTGCTGCCTTTCTGGCACACTTTCTTTACCTTGCTCGGCTTTGAGGTGGTGACCTCTCCCCTCTCTACGCGGGAATTGTATCTGGAAGGACAGGTTACGATTCCGAGCGATACGGTCTGTTTCCCGGCAAAGCTGATGCATGGCCATGTTCTGCGCCTGCTGGACGAGGGCGTGGATACCATTTTTTATCCATGCATGAGCTATAATTTCGATGAGCACAAAAGCGATAATCACTATAATTGTCCGGTCGTTGCGTATTATCCGGAAGTGATTGCGGCCAACACCCAGCGTTTGGAAGGTAAAAAATTTATCCATGAGTATGTGGGAATTCACCGGCCGCATGACTTCCCGAAAAAGATGCTCAAAATTTTGAAGTCTTATGGATTTACGGACATCAGCAGCAAAGAAATTCACATTGCCGCCAACGCAGCCTATCGTGCCTACCATGATTATATGAACGATGTGCATCGAAAAGGCGATGCAATTATTCAGGAGGCGCGCCTGGAGCACAAGCAGATTATTGTCCTTGCCGGACGGCCGTATCACCTGGATCCGGAGATCAACCATGGCATCAATAAACTGATTACCAGTTTAGGCGCTGCCGTCGTTTCGGAAGACGTGGTCGCCGCACATCAGGCCAAAGAACCAGTCCACGTACTCAACCAGTGGACGTACCATGCGCGTCTATATTCCGCGGCAGAATATGTGACCACGCAGTCGGATATGAATCTGGTGCAGCTTGTCTCGTTTGGCTGCGGCCTGGATGCGGTTACCACGGATGAAGTGCGCAGTATCTTGGAAGCGAAGGATAAAATCTATACGCAAATAAAGATCGACGAAATCACCAATTTGGGCGCTGTGAAGATCCGGCTGCGCAGTCTCTTCGCCGCCCTGGAACAGTGAGGTGCAGCAATGGCTGAATTGGTATATGACAAGACCGGGCGTCTGATTTTTACAAAAGAAATGAAAGAGGAATACACCATCCTCTGCCCCATGATGCTTCCGGTGCATTTTAAGCTGTTTGTCAGCGTATTGCGGAATTCCGGTTATAAAATTGAATTGTTGGAAAATGATGGGCCTGCCATTGTGCAGGAAGGGTTAAAATATGTCCACAACGATGCCTGCTACCCTGCCCTGCTTGTCATCGGGCAGTTTCTGGACGCGCTGCATTCCGGTAAGTACGATATTAACCGTACGGCGCTCATTATCACGCAGACAGGCGGCGGCTGCCGCGCCAGCAATTACATCCACTTGCTGCGTAAGGCGCTGCACCGCGCTGGGCTGGACCAGGTGCCGGTGATTAGTCTGAACCTGGCTGGCCTCGAAAAGAACCCCGGTTTTTCCATCAACCTGGACATTATCCGCAAGCTGCTGGCTGGCGTTGTCTATGGTGATACGTTGATGTGCCTGAGAAATCAAATCAAGCCCTATGAAATCAAAAGAGGGCAAACAGATGCCTTGTTGGATCACTGGACCGAGCAGCTCAACGAACAGCTCAATCATGGTCATGGCATCGGCATGGGCGCACAGAAGAAGAATCTGCAGCGGATTATGCAGGATTTTGCGGCTATTCCCGTCCAGAAGGTCCCGAAGGTGCGGGTCGGCATTGTCGGTGAAATTTATGTCAAATACGCTGCCTTTGCGAATAACCACCTGGAAGATTTCCTCGCATCGCAGGACTGCGAGGTCAATGTGCCAGGCCTGATGAATTTCCTGATCTTTATGGTCGGCCACAGCCTGGATGACATTCATCTGTATGGCGGCAATCCGGCCAAACTGGTGCTTGTCAAGCTTTTGTTCCAATATGTGACAGCCATGCAGCATTCCATTACAGATGCGTTTAAACCGTATCCGCAGTTTTTGGCACCCACGGAATTTGCTCATGTCAAGGAACTGGTGAAGGGCGTCATTGGGTATGGCGCGAAAATGGGCGAAGGCTGGCTCCTGACGGCGGAAATGTTGGAATTGGCTGAATGCGGCTTTGAAAACATCATCTGCGCCCAGCCCTTTGGCTGCCTGCCGAACCATATTGTCGGCAAAGGGATGATCCGCAAAATCAAGACAATGAATCCGGAAGCAAACATTGTCCCCATTGATTATGACCCAAGCGCCACAGAAGTGAATCAGGAAAACCGCATTAAACTCATGCTGGCAGTTGCCCGCGAAAATTTAAAAAAGGCAAATCCCAATGCCACGTGACGCCACTCAAGAAAAGGAAGGATTTCTGTCATGAGCCAGGACCGCTGCGCCGAAATCCACGCGCTGGAGAATGATTTGGAGCGGGACTGCCACAGTCCGGCTCGCGACGGCGTGCGCCGCCGCCTTTATCCCATCACCATTGTTTGTGTTACAGTGGTGGCGCTGGGCGTGCGGCTGGCCTGCTATCCATACTCCGGTAGTGATATGGTTGGCAGTCTTCAGGTCTGGTATACCCAGCTGCATGCCAATGGATTGGGCGTAAATCCGACCGGTTGTGACTATAACCTCCCCTATCTGACCATCCTGTACCTATTGGGCCAGGTCACCGATTATGCTATGGTTGCGGTAAAAACGTTTTCTGTGATTTGTGATTTTGGTTTGGCAGTTTCAAGCGCGCGTCTGATTTGCACGATGTTGGGTGCAAAACACCCGCGTCGCCGCCTTATTTCCACAGTCACCTATGCGGTGGTGCTCTTTCTTCCGGAAGTTGTACTCAATAGCGGGCTCTGGGGACAGTGCGATGTGCTTTATACAACCTTCTGTGTGTTGGCAATGACCTGTTTGGTCAAACGAAACATGGTTCCGGCGTTTCTCTTCATGGGGGTGGGGTTGGCATTCAAATTGCAGGCTGTGTTTCTCCTTCCAATCTTTATTCTGGTTTGTCTGTCGGACAGAAAGTGCCGGTTGTGGTATTTTCTGTTCGTTCCCGGGGTTATGCTCGCAACGGCGATCCCGGCTGCCATGGCGGGCCGCTCCATCTGGGAAGCCTTTACCATCTATTTGACGCAACAGATCGGTCGAAAAGTCCTGACCTCCGGATGCCCCAATTTGTATAGCTTTATTTTGCCGATGGCCAGTTACGATGCCTTTGCCTGCATCGGTATTCTTCTGTTAGTAGGCATCCTGCTGCTTGCTGCCATTATGGTGATGCGTGCTGGACGCCGGTTGTGCGCTGGAGAGCAGCTTTTGCTTGGCGTCTGGTGCAGCTTTTTGTGTGTCTATTTCCTGCCCAATATGCACGAGCGTTACACTTATCTGACAGATCTTTTGCTGACTCTGCTGGCGATTTACACACGCAGGCGCGGGGACATGCTCTGTGCGATTGTGAGTATCGCGGTCTCTTCGATTTCACAGATTCAGTATTTGTTCAATACGGCGACCCTGCCGGATTGGGCCTGGGCTCTGGTGCGGCTGGGCTGCCTGTTGTATTTGACGGTCCGGGTGCTCTATGCATTGGTCCCAGAATTATTGGCGCACGGGAACATTTCCGCTCATCCAAACGTATAATGCGTAGATGGGGAATTTACAATTTTCCTGGCACTTTTACTGAGAAACCTTTCTGTGCTAGATAGGTATTCGATTCGGATGCCATATTCATAAAGCCAGATGGATTTTTAAAATTTACCGAAAAGGCTGTGATAAAAACCATGAATCTGAAAAGACGAGAAAACAATGGAACTGTTCCCCGACAGCGTGCGCCTGAGACGCAGGTGGGATATTCGCAGGACAGCAGCAGCCCGATTCGGGACTTTGTACGCCGCCATTTGTTTGTGATTGTGGTCTTGTGTATCACGATTGCGGCGCTCGGATTGCGGATGTCGGCCTATTACTTCCGCAGCGGGGATTTCAACGGCTTTCTGAGTGTATGGTACCGGGACTTACAGGCAGGCGGCCTTGGCATCCGGCCGAAGAGCTGCAACTACAGCCCTGCCTATGTAACGATCCTCTATCTATTGGGGCAAATTACCGATAATTCGCTGGCTTCCATCAAAGCGGTTTCCATCTGCTTTGATTTTGCCATGGCGGCTTCCGGCGCATGGTTGGTGAGTAGGCTGCTAGAAGCGACGCATCCACACCGCAGGTTGCTCTGCACTTTGACCTATACGGTGCTGCTCCTGCTGCCGGAGGTCGTACTGAACAGCGGCGTCTGGGCGCAATGTGACGCCATCTACACCACATTTTGCATTTTGGCCATTGCTTTTTTGATAAGACGCCAGATGGTGCCAGCATTCCTTTTAATGGGCCTTGCGCTTGCTTTTAAACTTCAGGCCATTTTTGTGCTTCCTTTGTTCATACTGGTCTGGTTGTCAGATAAGAAGTGCCATCTGTTACATTTTTTGTTGATTCCAGGGGCCATGTTGGTGACCGGCATTCCCACAGCAATAGCGGGGCGCCCAATCTGGGAGGTCTTTACGGTCTATGTAACGCAGCAGGCAGGCAAAGTACGGCTGATGAATGCAAACTGCCCGAATCTGTATAGCTTCCTGACACCGAATGAGATTGATGCCGCGTCCCATGCAGATTATGCTATTTTCGGGCCCTTTGCGGTCATTTTAACGTTGATCCTGATGGGACTGGCCGCTGCATTGGTTCTGCGCGCAGGGCGCAGGCTTGACGGAGAAGAGCAGGTGCTGCTTGGTGCCTTGTGCAGCTTTTTGTGTGTCTTTTTCCTACCCAATATGCACGAGCGTTACATTTATCCGACCGATCTGTTGCTTTGCCTGTTGGCACTTTATACACGCAAGCGGGGGGATATCCTCTGTGCAGCGCTGTGTATGGCGGTTTCGACCATCTCCCAAACCAATTTCCTGTTTCATATTCAGACAGCGCCAAACTGGGCCTTGGCCCTGGTGCGGTTGGGCTGTCTGCTGTATTTGACGGTCCGGGTGCTTCGCCGGTTGGCACCGGAAGTCCTGAAACGATAGGCTGCCTCCCCACAATCAATACAACAAACCAAAAGACGTCCTGGCTTTTAAGCGGTGAAAGTCAGGACGTCTTTTTTCGATGTTATCGATCCCACTTTGTACAGAGTGCGAGCAGCTCTTCGGTAAAACGGTTCAGATCCTTGTTGGCGCCGCCTTCATTATGTTGGACGACCAGTTCCAAACGCTTTTGTGCCTGCTGGAGACGGGCATAAGCAGCAGAGTAATGACGGCCTCCCTGTGACATGGCAATCATAGCGCGCTTCGGATGCAAGCGTTCTGGAGGGACCCCCTCATCCGTAAAGCGCCCGGTCAATAGATCGAACGAAGCGGAAAAGTCCGGTGCGACGGCGTCATAACCGCGCATGCACAATTCAGACGTGAAGGCTTCGCAGCAGGTGCGTTCACCATGGACAACAAACAACTTCTGCGGCCGCTGGCGGAAGGCGTCAATCCACGCAAGCAGCCCTGTGTGATCCGCATGTCCGGAAAGTCCACGGAAATTAAAAATATGCGCTTTAACCGCGATCTGTTCTCCAAATAGCTTTACGCTGTCCATTCCGTCCAGCAGCATGCGTCCCAGCGTTCCGTTCGCCTGGTAGCCGACAAATACGATGGCGCATTCCGGACGCCAAAGGTTATGCTTGAGGTGATGCCGAATGCGACCAGCTTCGCACATGCCGCTGGAGGAAATGATGACTTTCGGCACACCATCCGTATTCAGGGCTTTGGATTCCTCGACGCTTGTCGTGATGTTCAGGTTTTCAAAGCGGAGCGGCTCATAGCCATTCTCAATCAGCGTGGCTGTTTCTTCATCTGCATAGCCGTGCAGGTTGCCGCTGTAAATTGCGGTTGCCTCCGAGGCAAGCGGCGAATCGACATAGACCGGAAAATTGGGATTGCGCGGTGTCATATGGCGTTCCTTGATCTCACGGATAAAATAGAGCAGTTCCTGCGTGCGCCCCACGGCAAACGACGGAATTACGACATTGCCGCCATTGGCAAGGGTATTATCAATAATGTCGGCCAGCGGCTTCCGGTAATCCGTCATGTGGTCGTGCT
>USIA01000004.1 GCA_900554535.1 uncultured Oscillospiraceae bacterium
GATCGCAGTCGGGCCGTCCGCGCCGCCGATAATACCGATGGAACCCGCCTCATTCGGCGCAAAGCCAAGCGCCAGTGCGCCGAGGAACGTGATGAAAATACCCAGCTGCGCCGCTGCGCCCAGCAGGAAGCTCGACGGCCGCGCAATCAGCGGGCCAAAGTCCGTCATCGCGCCCACACCAAGGAAGATCAAAGGCGGATAAATGCCAAGCTTGACGCCTTGATATAGATAATAGAATAAGCCGCCGTTTGTCCCGCCATTCGGCGCGGCCATAATCCCCGGAAACACATTGACAAGCAGCATGCCAAAAGCAATCGGCAATAGCAGCAACGGTTCAAACTGCCGGCCAATTGCCAGATAAATCAGCACGCAGGCAATGCCGATCATCACATAGTTGCGCCAGTCGCTGGACAAAAATCCGGAATCCTGGATGATGCCAACGACTGCGTTTACAAATTCCTGAAACACATCGATACCGCCTCTCCGAAAAATATCGCGTGAAGCGCGGGCTTATGCGCGACGCTTCAAAACGGCCTCGTATTGGTCCAAACGCCTGCCTGCCCCCAAGCGGATCGGCTGCCAGCGCGTTTACTGTGCCGGACCGAAACC
Organism: uncultured Oscillospiraceae bacterium; assembly: GCA_900554535.1. Lineage (GTDB taxonomy): Bacteria > Bacillota > Clostridia > Oscillospirales > Acutalibacteraceae > Caproicibacterium. The sequence goes on from USIA01000004.1 coordinate 610, forward strand.
ACCGAAACGCTTTCGCCCATCGTGCAAAAGACAGCCGCGCTGATTGCCGCTACCACTTCGTCCGGGATACCGGCTTCCACCTGCGGGCCTGGCACGGGTTCCGGCGCAGACGAATCCGAAGGTGTTCCTTTTTCCGCCGCGGCAATCTGTAAAGCAGCTTTTTCCAGCTTCTTTTGCCGGCTCCTCTCCTGTGCGCTATGCACGATCGTCCCATAAATCTTGATAACCGCGATCAAAACGGCCAACGCCAGAAAGACGACCACCAAGCCGGTCACCAACACGATAACGGCGATTTCCCCTGTGCTCATTCCTTCCATTTCAAATAATCCTCCCGTCATGCAAGTTTCAAGCCGTGCGGCGGGCATAAAAAGATGCACCACAATAATGATTTCATTATACTGGATTTGGACATAAAATTCAAATCTTTTTATTCACTTTTCAAAAAAGCCAACCCACACACGGTCAAAGATTGCATCGGCTCTTGCGTCGGGGTATAATGCTCTTAAAAAGCTATGAAAGTCAATGAAACCATATTTCGACTCAAAATAGAAATTGCGCTTCAACAAACGTCCACACTGACGAGAATGCAACCAGTTAGCACGGAAACAGGGTGATACCATATGAATGAAGCCTTCCGACATTCCTATAAAGCCTATAAAGGAGACAGCTATAATCTTGGACTGGCTGTATATAGCTGCGGCATCCAGCGCTGCGGGCCAGGGCATGCCTGGGGACCAGCCGTTCGCGACCACTACCTGATTCACTACATTGTCAGTGGAAAAGGGTGCTTTATGACGGAAGGCAAGACCTGGCATCTGCAAAAGAACGACGCGTTTTTGGTTCAACCAAACTGTGTCGCCAGCTATGCGGCCGATCGCGAAGACCCCTGGCAATACGACTGGGTTGGCTTTAACGGCAGCGACGCCAAGCGGCTCTTGCGCCAGACTGGCTTGCTCGACCGGCCGCCGGTCTTTACCTGCCCACCGGGGAACCATTTTCACGAGCTTCTCTCGGACATTATGGCGGTATCCGGCAATTCAGCGGCCGCGGAAGCGCGAATGGAAAGCGGTCTGCTGCAATTTCTTGCTGCGCTGATGGACAGCTTCGGAACCACTGGAAAACGCAGCGACACCGGCTTCCATTACGTGAAAAAAGCGATTCGCTTCATCGATCGAAATTACGCTAGCAACATTCACGTCGAACAGGTGGCGCAGAGCGCCGGGATTTCCCGCAGCCATCTTTACCGCCTGTTTGTCAACTGCATCAACATGTCGCCAAACGAATATCTGGCGCGGTACCGCGTCAACAAAGCCGCCGGATTTTTAAAAGACACCAGCCTGACCGTCGGTGAAGTGGCCTATTCCACCGGTTTTTCCGACCAACTCTATTTTTCCCGCGTCTTCAAAAAATATATGGGAATGCCGCCCAGCCAATTCAGCCGCCAGTTTAAAATGCCAGACGTTTCCTCTGAACAGAAGTCTCAACACGAAAGCTAAATGGTGGGGGTGCGCTCCTGTCCGACACGCAGCACCTCCGCTTCCACCTGAATGGTGTACTGGGCACTGCCCAGATCGCGTTCAAAGTCCGCGTGCTTCTCCCGCCAATACCCTGCATCGGCCCATTGCAAACGCCGCGTCAAAGAAAAGACGTCGGTATTTTTTGCTATGCACTGTCCCAGGGCACTTTTTGCCTCCTGCTCGATTGCCTGTTGCAGCTGCGCATTGATTTCCTGGTAGTATTTATCGTCTGGCGCTACCTGCTGCAAGTCATCCATGGCGGCAATGGCGGCACGACATTCCAGGGAAATCTGAAAGGTTAGATTGTCACCAGAAATCACCGGCTGGATTTTGGAAGAAAGGCTCTCCACATTCAGGGTCACGCGGCCCAGATTGGGAACCTGCACCACATAGGCGGTGCGCTGCACTTTTCCCATGACGGCCAGCGCGCCACGCGCGTCTGTATCATAAAGTTTATTGACGAGAAAGCCTTTGAAAAAACAAGCCATGCCCTTTGCTACCGGCTGATCCTCTTCTATGCCGATTAACGGCAGATATGGTGATCCCTGCCCCGCAAGCAGATTGGAAAACTCCATCAGGTTGGTCTGCGGGACCTTGCCGTTTTCTGATCCGCTTTCGAGCAGATCCAATAAGTTGCGAGTGGGTACATACGTATCCTTCTGCTTGATCGTGAGCAGTGCGTGTGCATCGCCTTCTGCCTGGGCAAGCTGCATTTGGCCGTTGGATCCGGAAAAGCGGACAAAAAAATCGATGACGCTATTTAAGCCCTGCTTTGCACAAGTTTCGCCGAACACAAGCAGCAGCTTGTGGCTGTAAAGCGGATCGAGCCCATTTCGCAGTGTGAGATTATTCATTGCATCCTTGACTGATTTGCCCTGGGCAGTTACGACTTCTTCTGCACTGTCACTTTCCTCTCCCGCAGCGGCCATATGCACGGTCACCTGAAAACCGCTGCTGTCGCGGTCGACGCCAACGCTTTGTAACAGCATGCGCCGGGAAAGCCTTATGCCATTTTTGCCACAGCCGCTCAGTCCTGTGCAGAGTAACGCTAAGACCAAAAATATGGCCAGCCCCCTGCCAATATGCCTCCATCGTTTCATGGGTGCTGTGCCTCCCTCCTACATTTGCGGCGCCGCATGGCCAGCAGCACCAGCGGGACGCCAGCCGAAGCCACCAGACTGAGCACCAGCGCCACCCAGATGTTCAGGAGAATCTTCTGCACGGCGAGCGAGGAAAACACCACCTGCGTCACCATGAACACCACGGCGCCTGCTACAAAAATGGCGGCCGGATGATTGGCACGCTTGCAGACAAGGCCCGTGCATTGCCGAATCATATGGAAATCGACCGCCAGCTTCAAAAACAGCCCGCCCATCCAGGCGATGACGAACAAGACATCCATGCGTTCCAGAATGCTCAGATGTGCGACAGAAGCCGCCGTATACAGCGGAAAAAGCTGGTTATTAAGATAATCGCCGCAGGCCGCCACCGCAGCGAAGATCACCAGCGCCGTAAAGCCATACGTCAACGCGTTCCACCACAAAAATCCGCGCAGGCGCTTGCCCTTGACATGTGGCATCAGAATCGCCAGGGCAGGCAGCTCGCTGCCAAAACCAAGCGCAACGATGCACCCCTGCAGGGCTTGCCTTGGCCCCTCAAAAAAGAGCGGTCGCAGATGCAGCCAATCCATCCGGCCAAAAAGGCCGCTCAAAATCAGGGCTGTCCCCAGTAAAACAATCACCATCATCACAACCGCCGCGCGGACGATGGCCTCTAGGCCAAGGCACGCCGCATAGCATGCAGCCGCCACGGTTACGAGGCCCAGCACCCAAGTCACGGCATTGGGTTCCATGACATTTGCCATAAATAGCTGAAACAGTGATAAATAGATACTATCAATCAACACAAAATACACCGTATAATACGCTGGTGCCAATCGTCCGGCTTTGTGCGCGAGCTGCACCGTGCCGGCAGGCACAGAGACGGCCGACTGTGCCCGGTACAGGAAATACAGTGGCAGCGCCAACACGCAATTCGCCAATGCCCCCAGCAGGCAGGAAATGACGTTGTCCAGAAAATGATTGCCGCCTGTAAAGCTGCCGTTAATAAACAAGACAATGAGGACGCGGGCGGTAAACAGCAACGCAAAGAACTGGAATACCGTAACGCGCCCTTTTTTACCGGCCATCCGTATCCCCCACTTCTGAACCTGGCATGTCCTGGACTCGAGCGTTATGGCGGAACAGCCGCTGCCAGGATGCACGCACAAAAACATCCTCCAGTCCCTTCCAGTAAGTTGGCGAGACAGGCGCCGAGAAAGGTACATCATAGGTCATCTGTGCGCATATATTGATCAGTACCACCAATGAGCCCAGAAAAAGGCCCCAGAAACCGGTCAGGCCGCCCAGCACCACAAAAATCAAACGTCCCACTGAGATCTGCTCATAAAGGCTTGGCACCACATAGGAAGAAATAGCCGCGAGTGCAACCACCATCACCGTCGGAGCACCGACCAGTCCGGAGCTGATGGCTGCATCCCCGACGACCAGCGCGCCCACAATTGACACCGCATGACTCAGTACCCTGGGCACGCGCAGGCCGGCTTCGCGCATGATCTCGTAAATTAAAATCATCAAAAGGACTTCCACTGTGACAGGAAACGGCGTTGTCTGCTCCGCCTGGGCAATCTTCCGCAGCAGGGCATCCGGGAAAAACTCCGGGTGGAACGTCGTCAGGGCGGCGTAAAGTCCGGGCAAAAGCAACGCAATAAAGAACGCGATATATTTCAGCCATCGAAGAAAGGTTGCATAAAACGGCCGCATCGCGTAATCATCATAGGTCTGAAAATTCTCCACGAACAGATAGGGCACGATCACCGCCATAGGCGTACCGTCAATCAGGACGGCGACGCGTCCCTCCGCCAGCTTGCCGCAGACCGTGTCCGGCCGTTCGGAATAGCCGCTGCCGCTAAAAATAAACCGGTGCGACCGGCGAACCAGAAACGGAGACAAAAAGCCCGCGCACAAGGCTACCTTCAGGTTGACGGAACGCAGATTTTGGCGCACCTGCTGCACAATAGCGGGCGACGCTTCGCTGCGCAGATAAGCCAGGCAGACCTGCGTGCGGCTGGCCGAGCCGACCACATGACGTTCAAAGGTCAAGTCTGGCGTTTTGAGCCGGCGGCGCAGCAGGGAAATATTTTTATTCAATGGTTCGACAAAGCCCTCGCGGGAGCCAAACTGCATGCTCTCGTTTTGTGGCTCTGAGACGCTACGAGACGCATACCCCTGTACGCCGAAAGCGATGGCCCGCGCGTTTCCGTCCAGAAAGAGCAATGCAAAGCCGTTCATCAGCCGTTCAATTGCCGTCTCATCCTGGTCGACCATTTGCTGATCCACTGTGGCAAGCGCACTCTGATAAATGAGATCCAGCTTTGTGATGGGATCGTCCGCCTGCGGCCGCACATGTAAGATTGGCTGCAAAACGGCCTCTGCCACCAGCTTCTTATCGATCATGCTTTCCAGTGAAAGGATGGCAGCGGGCGTCCCGGTGATTGTAAAGGTACGGATCACCAGATCAGCACTGTTGCCGAAGTCTTCCCGGTACCGGGCCAAGTTTTGTGACAAATTACGGTCCATAGGCGCACCTCCATAGAAAAGTTTTTCCTGGTAAAGGCGGATTATACCAACGTCTGGCCGCTTGATTCGAAAAAAGGCGCGAAAAAACGCAAAAACCGCCCCTGCGGACAGACGTAACCGCTGTCCGCAGGGGCGGAGATTCTGTTTAAAAGGCGATGCTTAACGCCAGATATGCCGGCGTTTTCGGATCGTATAATAAAGGCTGTTTTCCATCGCCATGACTTTTTCGATAGGAACGCTCTTAAAGACCGGCATACGCATTTTGAATTTAATCCAGAAGAACGAATATACCGCAAGGATCAGGAATACAACTCCGGTCAAAATCCAAATTTTGTTGCGTTCCACGGGATCTGTCGAGATGTTCAACACCATATAGACGGTGCCTGCGATCCCGATAATCGGCAATAGAATGCCAAATGGGGCTTTAAAGGACCGCGGCGCCTTGGGCAGTCGATGGCGCAGAATAATCACATCGATGTGCGCCAGAATGTAGGATACCATCCAGAATACAGACCCGACCAAAATCAAAAACGAGATCGCGTCCGAGGAACCGTTGCTCAGCGTAGCAAAAACAAAAATCGCCGCGCTGATGAAAATCACACCCACATACGGCACGCCGTGCTTGTTGGTTTTGTCAAATATTTGCGGCATCATGTTTAGCTTTGCCATGCCCTGGCAAATGCTTGCCAGACCGTTTGCCGTGGAATTCTGCGTGCTAATGACCGCTAACGCCGCCACCAGAGTCATCCAGAGCTTGCCTCCCTTGCCGAGCAGATTCTGGCCATAAAGCAGGTGCGGCGCAGCCGAATTGGCCAGCTCATTCCAGGGTGTATAATTGTGGAAGCCCAGCACCATGATCGACTGCACAACGCAGATTAAACCCAGGCCGATCATCATGCCCAACGGCACATTGCGCTTGGCGTTCTTTACATTTTTTGAGACCGGAATCACGTATTCCGCTCCAATGAAAAGCCAAAACGCCACTGCCATCATGGAGATGACCTCAGAAGGGCTGGTTGCCATAGAGACCGGCTGCTCCACAACCTGTCCCGTGCCCAGACGCAAAGCGCCGATGATACCCATAACCAGCATAGAGCCAATCATCAGATAGGAGACCAGATCCTGGATCTTCGCAAACATATCCACGCCGAACAGATTGGCCACCATAATGATAACCGTCATGATGAGCGTATAACTGAGGCTTGGAATCGGCAGATTGAAAGTCTGTGACATCGAGTAGGCAAAAATAGATGCCTCCACGCCGCAGGAAAGGGTGTTGCAAATCAAATATCCGCCCACCATAGAGACCAACGTCGGGAACGGCCCCATGCACGCCAGCGTGTACTGTGCAAGGCCGCCCGTAATGTTGGGCATCAATGCATTGAGTTCAGACAGCGAAACAATGGTGATCATATTGAGCAGACATGCAATGACCATGGCAAAGATGAAAACAGTACCAACGGTGCCTGCACCCTGTCCCAGGGAGACCAGGCAGCTGGTGGCAATAACAAGGCCCACGGAGATGGAAATCACATTATGCAGGCCGAGCTTTTTCTCCCCCATGATAGCTCCCCCCTTTTACAGGGCCTCAATGCCTTCATCGCCTGTGCGGACGCGAATGACATTGTCGATGGAATAGACGAAGATTTTCCCGTCACCAATATGGCCGGTATAAAGCTCGTGCTTGACCAGCTCCACAATTTCCGGAACGCGCTGGGTCTCGACAACAATACTGATCTGTTCCTTTGGCAAAAGCTCCATTTCATAATTTTCATCGATCTCAAATTCACGCGTACCCTTTTCCACGCCGCATCCGAGCACCTGCATCACCGTCATTCCGCGGATGCCCGCCTTACTCAAAGCACTTTTCAAGGATGAAAATTTGGACATGCTGGAAATGATTTCGATCCTTGAAAGTCTTTCATCACTTGCTACAGATTTTTTCCCCATGACACTCACCTAATCTCCCATCCATTTGATTTTTCCGGCCATTAGCTGCCGGTAGGTCTCCGGCGTTAAGCCGGTAAAACGTTTGAATTCTTTCATCATATGAGGCTGATCGAAATATCCGCACGCAATGGCCAGATCCCGTATCCCATAAGTGCCCGGCAAGCGGCGCATCTGATTTAGCACATTCTGAAATCGAACAATTCGTTCAAACATTTTTGGAGAAATCCCATGGACCTGCTCAAAGACTCGCCTGATATAGCATTCCGAATACCCGGTCTCCCCCGCCAGATCCCCAATGGTTACGTTCCCTCTCTGCTGATAGATTCGGTTACGGACATACAGCTCAATCCGGCGTGCGGAATTTTCCGCGTTCTGCCGCAGCAGACACCGACTATAATACTTCCAGAAAATCGCCGCCCGTTCCTGCAGGCTGCACCCATCAGCAATCTGTTCGGCTAAGTTGCGGCCGTAGAGATCGCCGTCCAGTTCCAGATCGTCGTTGATAATTTCATGGATGGAAAGGCCCTTCGGCAAAATGCACCCGCCCGGCTGAAAGCGCACGCCGAAGTATGTGCGCCCCTCTTCCAGAGGCCAATATTTGACCATCAGGACCGTTCCACCGATATATGTGCGGACATCCCGGCTGCCTTTTCCAAACACAAGGTCCACGCTGCCGTCCGGCACTGCTTGCAGTGGATGCGGAGAGCCGGCGCGCATGGTGAACTCATAAAAATGTGAAATCCCGCCTTTGTTGACCACTAGGCGTGTGTAATCCTTTGCCTGTAAGACAAGATATGGCTGGACAGGGAGCAGACTCCGTCGGCTTTGTTCCTCCATGCAATCAACCTCTTTCCGTATTACGCCATATCAGGAACCTCCCACAGCGGCAGCTCGACGCCGATGCCCATCTTTTTCGCGTTCTGATAGATGGTGCCGCCCCAGGCAATGTCCTCGACCGGCATGCCGCCCACCGAATACACGATAATCTCGTCGTCGCTTTTTCGCCCGGGATGTTTCCCGGTAATGATGTCTGCAATATCGATAATATCTTCGCGCCTGATCTTCCCCTCATGCTTCAGGTCTGTGAATTTGGTGCCTACAATCTGCATCTTTTCGTAGGTTGGATACGGGTATTCTTCCTCCCACGCCTCGTATAACTGGTAATGATCGACCACCAGCGTGCAGCGCTTGGCAAGAAAGTCGTCGTCAAAATTCGCGGCAGAGGGCATGCTGATGAGTGCGCCTGGCTTGACCCACGCTTCTTTGATGACTGGAAAAGTGGAAATGTCGTTTTTCACAGTCGTTGTCAGGCTCACGATGTCGCTGCCACGAACCGCATCTTCTACGGTATCGCAAACCACGATGTGCTGAATCTGCGGCAGCTCGTTGCGCACAAATGCGACAAAAGAATCCAGCGATTTCTGCCCACGGCCTTTGATCTTGACGGTATCTAAATGCGGGCATACGCTGGCAAAGGCACTCAGAGACGTTTTCCCCATCACACCGGGACCAATAATGGCCACCGTACTGGCGTCTTTGCGCGCCAGATATTTGGCTCCGACGCCTGGGATCCCGCCTGTGCGGTAAGAACTGACCAGGTTTGCGGAAAGAAGCGCCAAGGGGGCCCCGGTGTCTTTGTCGCTGAGCAGCATCATCAAGATCGAACGCGGCAGGCCCTTTCGTTTGTTCTCAATGTTGGAGCCATACCATTTGACGCCCGCCATTTGATACCGTCCGCCCAGGTAGGCCGGCATGGCCATAAACCGGCGGTCAACCGCGTTCTTCGGCATGCCGGGGAATTTCGGGTTGTCCGGGAATGTAATCATGCAGCCATGCGAGTTGTGGTTTTCGCCTCCCATGACGTAATCGCCCCGGTTAAGCGTCAGGATCAGGTCCTCCATGACCTCAATGCATTTGTCCATATCCTTCACGCCTGCCCGAATCATATCCGGTTCGCTCAGGTATAAAAATGAAATTTTGGTATCCATCCTGCTGCCTCCTCATTATAACGCAATGATTCCTGAAATCATCATGATTTTTAAAAATCTTCCTACATTCTTTGTCCGTCAGCCGCGTATTCCGCGCCTCCCTTTCCTCCAAAAACAAAAAAAAGGCGCCTGCTTGAAAAGACAGACACCTTTGGCTGCGAACTGGTCAATATTTTCTTTTTCATAGTATAGGCCAAACGGCAGACAGGCGTCTTGTAAAAAACGATACATGCAGGCAATCCCGTCCTTGAAGTTGACAAACCGGCCAATTCATGTTATAATTTTGGTTAGTTATTGCTAACTATGTCATCGACCTCCGGCATTCCGGATACGGTCAGAACAAAGGAGAAAAGAAATATGGTCAAATACACGGTCCAGGTTGAAGGTATGCAGTGCGGGATGTGTGAATCCCATGTAAATGATGCAGTTCGGAAGGCTTTCCCAGTGAAAAAGATCAAATCCTCCCATACAAAAAAGCAAACCATCCTCGTTACAGAAGCGGCCATCGACGAAGAAAAGCTGCGCGACATAATCAACGAGACGGGATATACGGTGCGTGGCATCTCCAGCGAGCCCTACCAAAAGCACGGTCTGTTTGGTTCCAAGCTTTAAAGCGTGGAAATTAGACAAAGTCGCATGTCAGATATGCTTTTCAAAAACTGAGCCCTCCAAACGCGGCCGCTGGTATGCTCCCTTTATGAGAGACAGTGAAAAGCAAAAACACTGTCAAACATGGAGGGAGCATTGTTATGCCGCAAAGCTCGTAGTGTTGGCCGTCATCGGGCATCTGATGCAGATTTTTCTGATGGTCCTTTATGGCTGCATCGGCGCTCTCCCATTTCATTTTCAGGCCGCTTTCCCAATCGGGGCAGCCTGTGAATGGCCTGATCTACCACATTGTTCTGTGGACTGGCGGTCCACTACCTGCTTCAACGCCGCTTGAAATGAAGAAGGCGCTGAGTTTATGGAAAAGAAAGAACGGCAGCCACTGAGCATTTTTGCACTGGCGCTCAGCCTGCTGCCATTCGCCTCGCTTGTGCCTGTGCTGATGAACTTGAAGCTGACACTGCCGGGCAATGTCCGATATATCTGGGCGGGCATTAACATTGTTTGTGCCCCGCTGGGTCTGGTAACCGGCACCTTGTGCGTAAAACGTCCAGAAAGCCGAAGCCCCCTCAATGTGATTGCTGTCGTGGTCAGTCTGCTGTTGGTTTTGAGCATGGCAGGGGTTTTTCAGCCTCTGTCTGATCGGGCAGCCACTGAATTGGTGGTAAATAGAAAGAGGCAGCAAGAAAAAGCAGGCGTCCTGTGACAACATATCTGTCACAGGACACCTGCCTATCGTCTCAGTTTGCTAAATGTGTTTCGCTTTTCTTTTCCTTTTTCTGATGCTCGGTGTTATGACGCACATGGTAATACATTGGATTTTCCATGGACATCACCTGTCGCACACCGACACTTTTGAGTATCGGAATCTTCAGCCTCCATTTCACCCATACGAGTGCATAGACCACCAAAAAGGCGAAGATCGCCAAAGATAGAATAAAAATCTGCATTCTCTGTGTCGGATCTGTTGAAATATGATACATCATATAGATCGTTCCAACGATGCCGATTATCTGCAGCACAGGGAAAAACGGTGTTTTGAAGCTTCTCGGCACCTTTTTCATGCGTCTGCGCAAAACAATGACATCGATATGATAGACCACATATGTCAGCATCCAGAATAAGGAAGAGGTCAAAATCAAAAACTGTACGGCGCTTCCCTCGGAAAGGCCCGTTGCTTCAATCAGGATCGTAAATCCTCCCATCAGGAGAATCACCACATAAGGTGCATCGTATTTATTTTTCTTTTGAAAAACCGCCGGTAAAAGTTCTATTTTGGCCATGCCACAGCAAATTTCGGACACGCAGCCGATTATGGAATTCTGTGTACTCACAGCGGCCAGTATGGCGACCACAATAATCCAGTATCTTCCGAAATCTCCCAGCATATTGACCGCATAAAGGATATGGGGCGAAGCCGACCGTGCCAGTTCACCCCATGGCGTATAATGACGAAACCCGATTACCATAAGGACCTGGATCGCACACATGACGCCGAGGCACAAAAACATGCTGAGGGGAACATTCCTTTTTGGATTCTTCATATTCTTTCCCAAGGGGACAATAAATTCTGAACCGATAAACAGCCAGAATGCCGTGGCCGTCAGCGGGAGCACGTCCCCGATTTTTGAGGATAGCACGCCCTGCTGCTGAACCGTTTCTCCACTGCCCTGGCCCAGAGCGCCAATTATACCAAGGATGAACAGTGAAGCCACCATAAATGCTGCAATTACGGACTGCAGAGCCGCTGACATATTTACGCCCCGTAGGTTGACAATAATCAGGACGATCGTCAGGGAAACGCTATAGACTGCCGGAGGGACCGTATGCCCCGTAAATTCGCACATCACATTTGCAAACATGGCTCCCTCAGCCGGGGACGCAAAAATATTACTAATTATGTATCCCCCTGTCATTGTCACAATGGTGATGAGGGGCCCCAACCCAGCAAGCATATATTGTGCAAGGCCTCCCGTCAGATTGGGCATAATCGCATTTAGCTCAGCCACCGATGCAGCCGCCATCATATTCAAAAGGCAGACAATTATAATGGCAATAATAAACGGAAGGCCCACGGCGCTCGCGCCGCTTGCCAGGGAAATAAAGCAGCTGGTCGCTATAATCATGCCGATCCCCGTAGAAAATGCGCTAAATAATCCCAGTTTATTTTTCAATTTTGTTTTCTCACCTCTATTACAGATGAACGAATGGATTCAGTCGATCGTCGATTTATTGAGAGCGGCACTGCCTTCCTCTCCCGTCCTGACGCGGATAATGTTCGTTACATCCGATACAAATATTTTCCCATCCCCGATATGTCCCGTATACAATTCTTCTTTGATAATTTCCAAAAGCTCGTCCACTGTACGCGCTTCGCAGACAATCATAATGAGGCATTTGGGCAATAGATGCATGACCTCGTTTTCCTGAATCTCATATTCACTGGTTCCCATTTGCACACCACAGCCCAAAACATTGCAAACCGTGATGCCTGTTACGCCGATATTGTGAAGTCTTTGCATAAAGCCGGGTTTACTCAACCGTTCTATCAGCCCCTGCAGTTTTTCTGTGCCTGTGATAATTTCAACCTTGGAAAACTCCATTTTTCTTTTTCCTCCGAATCGTGTTTACTTGGCATGGCAGTCGAAGCAATCAGACGGTATCTGATTCACCGGCTAGAAACAACTCGGCCATGGCACAGACCAGATTTTCTGATCCGCTTAAGCCGAAAATTGTAATGCCAAACGGGTAACATCTGTCCCGGCTGTTCTCTGGCACCGCGATGGCTGACAAATTCAGCAAATTACAGTGGTTGGTATAAAGCCCCATCAGGCTGTTTGTTTCAATTGGATTTTTCCTGACCTCGTCGCGGGTAAATGTCCCACCAGCCGTTGGAAGAATCAGGACTGCATTTTCCAGCAGTTCTTCCGTACGGTGGCGATAACGCTGCAGCTCATGCATATTTTCAAACAACTTTGCCGCCGTATTTTCCGGCTTTGCGCCGGAACGCAGAATTTTTTCTGTGACAGGCAATGTCTTTCCTGGATTGTCTTCGACAAAGCCTTTCAAAGCCTGCCAGCGCTCGGCTACATACGCCCCCTCATAAAGGAGCTTCGCCGCCTGTTCAAATATCGAGATATCTATCTCTTCCACAGCAAGGCCCATATTCCGGATTCGATCGACTGCATCATGCCACTTCGTTCGGTAAATCTCTGCACAGCGTCCAAAAAATGCAGGCTCCTGAACAGGAAGGCATATTTTTTTCGGAAGCTTTTTTCTCTGTTTTTCATAGTGTCTAGACCACGGACAATCCGTGTCATATTCTCTGGCAATCCGGTTTACCAGCTCGGCCTCTTCCAGGCGATTTGTAAAAACCGTCACACAATCCAGGCTCTCGCAAGCAGGAACAACGCCTCCAGTTGACCATGCTCCCAAAGGCGGTTTATACCCGATAAGCGCGTTGAGCATGGCAGGCACCCGTCCTGAACCAGCCGTATCCGTTCCCAGCGAAAACGCCGCCATTCCCAAAGCCACACTGACCGCGGAACCAGAGCTGGAGCCGCCACTGATCAATTCTGGCTGATAGGCATTGTGTACTTCTCCGTAGGGACTTCGCGTGCCAACCAGACCGGTGGCAAACTGGTCCAGGTTGGTTTTCCCTACCGGAATTGCACCGGCTTCGATCAACCTTTTCACCACAAACGCATGTTTTTTCGGGATGTATGCGTAGTCCGGACAACCTGCTGTGGTGGGTACCCCTGCCAAATCGATGTTATCCTTGATGGCAAAAGGGATACCCCAGAGGGGGGCCTTTCCCCTGTCAGACGGCAGATTTTCAATATAACTTGATGACAGCTCTTTCGATGGCTTTACGATCCATATATTTTTACTGTCATTTCTTTTTGCCCTGCAAATAATCTCATCCAACAGTTCATATGGCGTCATGCCATTTTCATACGCCTGAGAAACCCAAGAAAAAGTAAGCTGTTCTGGAAACGTCATGGATTATACCGCCTCCTTTTTTACCGCAGCAAGCAGTTGTCCGGCATTGACCTGTTCGCTGGACCGGATGAAAATTTTCTGAATCTTGCCGTTATACGCCGAAGCAATGGGGAATTCCATCTTCATACTTTCCAGAACGGCGATTTCCTGCCCTTGGGTAACTTCCTCCCCTTCTTTCACGAGGACTTTCCACACGCTGCCAGGAATCGGCGTGCTGATTCCCTCGCATCCTTCTGGAACGGTAGCCACTTCGTCGCAGGCTGGCTCCTCTGTCTCCGAAATAAAATGGTCCAGTCCCTGTTCACGCCATCTCTGACGCTCCGCTTCAAAGGAAGCCTCCTGATGGGCTTTAAATGCTGCGCTGCTTTCCTGGATACGGTCAAGATATTTTTTATAATCGCCCAACCGGAACGTCGTTTCTTCTATCTCCAGCGGAAACTCTCCTCTGAGAAAATCTTCCCGGTACTTCAAAATTTCTTCTGCCGTACAAGGATAAAATCTGAGCTGGTCAAAGAAATTTAATAGCCATGGCTTTCCCTTTCGAAAATATTCCGTTTCGCGAAGCGGATTCCACATCTGGATGGTTCGGCCGACCAGCTGATACCCCCCAGGTCCCTCCATGCCGTACACACACAGATATGCTCCGCCGATTCCGACTGCATTTTCCGGTGTCCACGGCCTTGCGGGGTTATATTTTGTAGTCACCATTCTGTGCCGCGGGTCAACCGGCACCGCCACAGGCGCTCCTAAATAGACATCGCCCAATCCAAGCACGAGATAACTGGCGTCAAATACAATTTTCTTGACATCCTCCACACTTTCCAATCCGTTAATTCTTCTGATAAATTCTGGATTGCTTGGGCACCAGGGGGCATCCGGGCGAACCGTCTGCTGGTAACGCTTGGCCGCAAGCTGTGTCTGAGGATCATCCCAGGAAAGAGGAAGTTTGATAATTCTCGACGGAACGGCGATTTCATCCAGATTCCGGATGTTTTGACTGATCGCCTCAACTTTGGCTGCCATCTGCTTTGCGTCGATTTGATTCAAGTCAAAATGAACTTGTAACGACCGGATGCCCGGCGTCATATCGATGATCGGAAGTTCGCTTTTTTCAAGTTCACTCATCAGAACATGCGCATAGAAGCGAAGTTCTATATTCAGCTCCATTGGGCCAAATTCTACCAGTATATTTTCTTCTCCATCCAGCCGAATCTTGTATTCTGTGCCTTCTACTTCTCCCTGGGAAAGCACTGCATAATTGGCAGATAGATCCGACTCCTGGAACAAAGGAATTTCCGTATACTGAAAATTGATAGTATTTTCCATTGCGTTCCGAATCTCGGCCGCCTGTTCCAATGTCACCAACTGAAAATGCACTGTATCCCCAGGATGAAGCTGCCCCAATTTCCACAATTCGCCCTTTGCCGCAGTAACCGGGCAGACGAATCCGCCCAAACTTGGCCCGTCAGGCCCGAGGAGAATGGATTGATCCCCTGTCAGATCAAGGGTCCCCACGGCATAGGCATTATCATGGATGTTGGACGGATGAAGGCCAGCCTCTCCGCCGTCCTCCCGTTCCCACTGGGGAATGGGGCCATTTAGACGGACGCCTGTTCTTGCGCTGTTAAAATTGACTGTATATTCCGAATGGGTGAGCGTTTTCAGATATTCCGGCTTTAAGTATTCCGCTGTAGGTTGCGGCCCCGGAATCACGCCAATGGTCCAGTCGTTCGTAATTTGGGGCGCATATTCCATTGGAAAAGCGCGCTCAATCTCTACGCAACATGTCTCTGATAACTTGAGGACATCTCCGGTTCTCAATGCCCGGCCGTTATGTCCGCCGAACTTTCCATCAATAAAGGTGGCGGCGCTTCCCATAATTTTGGGGACTTGGATGCCACCTGCCACCAAAAGATAGGTCCGCATCCCCTTTTTGCAGGATCCAAATTTTAGAATCTGCATGGGTTTCGCATGAAGGACTTTGTACATTGGCACCGGCTTCCCGTCCAATGTGGGCTCCATATCCGCTCCCGTAATGCAAAAACTGACCGTCGTCCGAAACCGGTAAGAGCCGCCCCGCAAGGTCATTTCCAGGCCAGCCGCACCCCTGTCATTGCCCAACAGCTGATTGCCGATTTGAAAGCTGTAATTGTCCATGGGGCCGCATGGTGGAACACCCACTGTCCAGTAGCCAACCATGCCCGGATAGTCCTGGACCGTCGTCTGTACTCCGCCGTCCAGAACTTCCAGAGCGTTTTCCTCCGGTGCAAAGTTATCCAGCATCTTTGTAAACAATTTTCCCTGTTCATATGCCTCTGTATGAAGCAGGGCACGCAGATACTGCATATTATTGGTCACCCCATAAATGCAGGATTCTTTTAGCACCTCTCTCATTTTCCAAAGCGCTTCTTCTCGATTCTTCCCATGGACAATCAGCTTTGCAAGCATCGGGTCATAAAGGGAGGTCACTTCCATGTTTTTACGGATCCATGTCTCCACTCTTGCCTTGTCGGAGAACACGACTCCGTCAATCTTTCCTCCGCACGGGCGAAATCCATTCATGCAATCCTCCGCATAAATCCGCACTTCAATGGCATGCCCCTTTGGCACAAAAGTCCTGTCTTCAATGCCTTTTAGTTCTCCTGCCGCTTCTTTTACCATCCATTCCACCAGGTCCACGCCCATGTTCTCTTCCGTAATGCCGTGTTCGACCTGAAGCCGGGTATTCACTTCCAGAAAATAGAATTTCTCCGTATGTTCATCGTACAAAAACTCCACCGTTCCGGCGCTCCGATAGGAAGCCGCTTTCGCAAGCCGTTTTGCCGCTTCCTGCATGGCCTGCCGTACATGTTCCGGAAGGTTTGGCGCCGGCGCTTCCTCCACCACTTTTTGGTTGCGCCGCTGGACAGAACAGTCCCGTTCGCCGAGAACGGCAATTTCACCGTAAGTATTCCCGAAGATCTGAACCTCCACATGCCTTGCAGGCTCCACATATTTCTCCAGAAAAACGCCGTCGTCGTTAAAATTATTTTCCGCCAAATGCTTGACTCTGGCATAGGCATTTTCCAGCTCCTTGCGGTCATTGCATACGCAAATCCCGATTCCGCCTCCGCCAGCCGTGCTTTTTATCATAACCGGATAACCGATGGCGTCGGCCTGTTCCACCGCTTCCTTTAAACCTTTCAAAAGCCCTGTTCCCGGTAGAAGCGGGACATGTGCCGAAGCGGCCAATTCCCTTGCGGAATGCTTTAGCCCAAACAACTGAATTTGCTTGGAATCGGGTCCGATAAATGTAATCCCATGTTTTTCACAAGCTGCGGCAAACGCTGTATTCTCGCTGAGAAATCCATATCCCGGATGGATAGCCTGCGCGCCTGCTGAAACTGCTGCTTTTAGAATCTTATGGATATCCAAATACGTATCCTTCGCCGTCCCCTCCCCCAAGCAGTACGCTTCATCCGCATTCGTAACATGCAGGCTGTCCCGATCCGCTTTGGAATAAACGGCAACGCTTTTGATTCCCATCTTTTTCAGCGTGCGCTCCACCCGCACTGCAATTTCTCCTCTGTTGGCGATCAATATTTTCTGAAACATAAGCTTCCTCCATCAAAAAAGAAAACCGTCAATTGATTGACCGGGCCGCCCCATTGCGGCTCCGTAATTGACGGTTTTGGATTTGTATTTTTTATTTTTAGGATTCTTACTGCTGATCCCAGATCAAAAGACGTACTGGCGTCGGATGATATGCATTGCAGGGATTATTTAACTGAGGGCAGTTGCTAATCACAATCATGACATGTGCCAGGGCCTTCATTTCCACATAGTTTCCCGGCGCTGAAACGCCATCGTCAAATTTAAGCCCTCCTTCCTTTGTTACCGGCACATTCATGAAGAAATTGATATTCGGTGCAAGGTCTCTCTTGTGGAGTCCCACTTCATCGTGGTCTGCCATCTGCAGCATGAAACTGTCCCTGCAATTATGCATATACCGCTTTTCTCTTGCGTAACGCACAGTATTGCTTTGCGAAGAGCAGCATCCACCCAGCGTATCATGTCTTCCTGTTTTGTCCGCCGTAATTTCCAGCAGGGGTTTCCCCGATTCTGCCCTGAGAATGCTTCCTGTGGTAAGGTAGATATTCTTCTGCATGACGATAGTGGTCACAGCGCCATAGTGGTCCTCCGGGTCCGCCATATCATAAAACGTGGTATCAACGGCCTGATTCCCTTCTATATCCAGTATCCGGAACGACTGCCCCGGAAGCAGTTCATGCATCCAGCCGCATCCGGCTTCCAGAACCTCGTCGTAAATCGCATCCTCCACCTTCAGGCTGCTTTCTTTTTCAATAAATCCATACATAATCGTGCACCTCCTCTGTCATACGCCAAGCAGATTATAATAATCCCATGTATTTTCAAATGCTCTGTAATTTTCGCTTCTAAAGTTTACACAGTAGTCGGTCAAATCAACCGGAGGGGCGTTATAGACCTCCATCGTCACGGGGACCGACGGATATGTTTCCGAGGGATCCAACGGATTCGGCGTATTTGACACAATTAAAATCATGTCCATCTCCGTGCGCAATGTAACGGTTGCGCCCGTTTTACAGTGATCTGGGACATAGTGCATGCTGCCGTCTTCTTCCACATAGACCTTTGAAAAAAGATTGACGCAGGGGACGAGATCCCGTTTGCTCATGTTGTTTCTGACCAGCTCGATCTTAAAATTTTCCTCACCGCAGCGGTAATAATCATTGCCCTGATGCTGATAGGTTGTCTTGCCATATTTTTCATCCGTGAGGATCCTCGTTGTATATCCCGAAATACTATCGTGCCAGCCAAGGCTGTCCTCGACAATGCTGGCCATAACTCTTCCGTTATCGCTCATCAGCACATTCCCTTTTGTCAGATGCGATGTATACTGCGCTTTGAGCGTATCGGGCATATTGTATCGCTCTGAGGTGTCTCTCATGTTATACATCAAAATGGAGACGTTCGCGTTGTCGCCCAGCGCTTTGAAATGCACATATTTTCCTCTTCCAATCAGCCCTGACCATTTTTCTCCCGGTCTGAATGCCTTTGTAAATATTTTTTGCATCGGAAACCTCCTAATCCATTAAAGATGTACCTCATTCGACCATGATGTTCCGAGTTTGACAGCTGCTATCATATGGATTAAATCGCTTTCTGTTTTGGCCGTCACAGGATTCATGGTAAGTCCCTGTCACTCGCTGTTCGATCTGTACAAGCCCTATTGTAATCAGATTGGTTTCGGCAAACAATGGACCAAAATGATGATTTTATCTGGTACTTTGGTTCTATTACTGCCTATGACCACAGAGAATCCGGCCGCTTGCAATCGAATTCCAAATTTAATCCATTTTATAGACTTGATTTCTGATGGGAACCATGGTATACTGTTTTGGTAATGGCAAAGGCGCTCGTACCAGTTAGACTGATACAAGCGCCTTTTTGCCTTTTATTTTTTATTTTTTCTGAAATTGATTTGAAAGCACTGCAAATATGGAAAAATAAATTGCAGCGACGAATCAGAGATACTTCCCCGATTTTTTTGCCATCAAACGCTTCGGAATGGAGGATACTATGCTGAATGAGCAAGAGTGGAACACCATTAACAATATACTTCTGGAGCTATACACGATCGACGATATTGATATGCTGTCGCAAAAGCTGATGTATGTCATCCGCATGCTGATTCCCTTTACAAAGGGATATTTTATACTGCTCAACGAAGATCAGCAGATTATCCCAGACAGGACATATTTTCTCGGGATGGATACCCATGCGGTGGAACAATATATCTATCATTATTATGACAAGGATTATCTGAAATACTTATACGCACTGTGTGTGGAAACCACCGTGTATAAAGATAGCAACATCTTGACAGACGAAATCCGAAAATCCACAGAATTTTATCAGGATTTTTTACAACCAGCAGATATTCCATTTGGCTGCGGTATATTAATCATTCAATCCCACCATATTGTTGGAATCTTCAACTTATTTCGAAGCGAAAAGCTGGGTGATTTCACCGATAAAGAACTCTACATTCTGAACGCTCTAAAAAAGCACATTGAAAATATGATCCGTAAATCTTCCGAATTCAGCAGGCAGAACGCTGCCGTAGATAAATGCATTGTCGGGGCGTCGGAAAAATACGCGCTGACAAACCGGGAAAGTGAAATTTTGAAGCTTCTCAGCAAAGGACTCTCAAATAACGAAATATGTGACAGGCTATTTATCAGTCTTTCTACGGTGAAGAAGCATGTGTATCATTTATACACAAAAACCGGTGTCAAGAGCCGAACGCAGCTAATCAATCTGATTTATCAACAGGCATAATAGTTCTATTTTACAAATTCTCGCATCGCCTATTATATGGGATGAAATTTACAATCACTTGATCCTTTCGCTTCCCCATGAGATGCGGGAATCTCTGACTCAATTTCAGAGCGCGTCTATACTCGCGCTGAAATCTTCCATTGGGCGAACACCTGCGCACGCACCTTATTATAAAAATCAATCGTTTCCAGCTTTCCTGCGGGCAGGTCGCAGCCGGAATAATCTTTTAATTGATAATGGCCTGTCGATGAAAACAATTTTGTTTGCTTGGTATTCGTAATGCGGAACGCGCCCAGCGCACTTTGCGTGTAAGGATAGTACTGGCTTTTCTGGAACTCTGTCTGTTTGCGGGCTGGTTGAAACTGCACACGCTTTAAATACAGAAGGTACGTGTCGTCCATTTGCAATGGGATATAGCAACCGGCAGTCATGATGTTATGGAATTCGGGTTCTGGATGTACGACCATATCCTCCAAGACATAAATTTGCTTCCCGCACATGTTGGCGCTGCCCTTATACACCTGCGTGATCTGCACGGCTGCAAATGCTGCATTCGGGGTAACGCTGCGGTCGCCGCCAAATTTCGCTTGTACAATTAGATCAGCGCCGTCGGCCAGCTTTTGCGGAACTTTGGCTGCGTCCTTTTCGCCGAGCGTATCGAGCGCCTGAGTCAAGTCCGCGCCTGCACTGTATTGAAAGTCGCTCAAGTCCCCTGTTGTGTCCGTGTAGGTCGTGCGCACCGCAAAGGCGCACACCACACAGACCAAAAGTATCGCGATGGGGATGATATACCATCTGCGCTTCATGCCTGCAGCACCTCCTCTTTTAAGGTGCCGTCGTTCATCTTATAGAACCGGCCGCACAGCGTGGTGAGGTCTTCCTTATTGTGGCTGGCGATGATGACTGTTGCGCCGCGCGCATTTTCTTCTCGAATGATCTGCCGCACGAGGTTCACGCCGTCCTCATCCAGGGCATTGGTTGGCTCGTCGAGCATCAATAGATTGGGCCGCTCCATGACCGCCTGCGCCACGCCCAGCCGCTGCTTCATGCCGAGGGAATATTTCCGGTATGGCCGCGTATCCGCCGGGTCCAAGCCAACGCGGGCGATCACGTCGCGGATTTCCTGGTCCGTGATTTTGCCGCGAATGGAGGCAAGCGCCTGCAGATTTTCAAAACCCGTATAATGCGGCCAGAACCCAACGTTCTCAATAATCAGCCCCATATCCGGCGGAAAAGGAACGTCCTTCCCGACTTCTTTGCCGAACACGAAAACCTGGCCGCTCGTCGGCGTAATCAGCCCGGCGATGGCGCGCATCAGCATCGACTTGCCGGAGCCGTTATGTCCATAAAGTCCATAAATACCGCCTGTTTCCAACTGGAGATTGATGTTTTTTAAAATTTTGCGCTTCTTTAAAATCTTTGTATAATCGCGCACATCTACCGCAAGCATTTAATTCTCCTCCTTTACAAAGTCGATCAGGTCCGCCTTTCGCAGATAGCAGGCCGCGGCCACGTAGCAGACGGCGATATAGACCACGTCCATCACGATGCTTTTCCACACCTGGAAGCCCGCGGCGCCCGTGAAAAACAGCTGGCGCGTTTCCGGCAGAATGGCTGTGTCCGCGTGCCAAAGCGCCATCTGGCCGACGGTCGGGAGCAGCGGGAACAGCCAGCCAGAAACCGATTCATTCCGGTAAAACGCAACGGCGGCAAAGATGGCCACCGCATAACCGCAGAGGGCCACAACAAATGACTGCGTGATGCCCAGTTTCATGGAAAGCAGGTTCTGCGCAAAGGAAAGCGCAAACAATCCGAGCACCTCCAGGGCAAAGATCTGTATGTAGAGCAACGCGGAACCGCGCCATGCGCAGCCCAGCCCCGCGCCAACCGCCGCTGTGAGCAGGAACAGAAGCGCCCAGGAAAGGCAGATCTGCAAAAACAGCGCGCCCGTTTTTTGGATAAGCCATTTCTGCTTGCTGCCAACGCGGGTAAATACATAGACGTACTGCACTTCAAAATCCTTTTGGAACAGCGGCGCAAAGACATAGATCAACAGCAGCCAGGGAATATTCAAGAAAAAGATTGCGAAAATCAGGCTGCTTTCCCCGCCGCTCGGCTCTAGACTCCCGCCGAACAATTGCAGGAAAAAGACATCCATATGGCGGTCCGGCAGCATACCGCCCTGCTGAACAAACAGAAGCAGAAAGGCCAGAATCGCCAGCACGCTGCGCATCAAAAACTGCATGTGCTTTTTTCGTTTCATACCAACACATCCTTTGCCTTTCTGCATTTGTAGAAAATGAGCAGAAAGCTGACGAGGAACATCACTACGAGATAAACCGCCAGTGAGGTAAGCTGTGCGGTTGCTCCTGCACCGATCTGAACCGCATACGCGAGCGGCATCATGACGCTATCCATGCGCAACATTCCCCAAATGTATTGCGGTATAATCCACAGAACGATAACCGGCAGCGTCAGAATCAGAAAACGGTTTTTGTGAAAGTAGAGCGAAATGGAAAAGGAAAGGACCGCAAACAGAGCCACACCTGCACAGGGAAGAATCATCATAAAAATATTGTACAAATACGGATGATTCATCTGGAACGGCCAAAGTGCAGACGGCACGAGTGTCATGGCCCCCCAATTATCCTGCAATGGGGAAAATGCGGCCGCATTTTGCTGGGGTGCGCCCGCACACATGATGAGCAGAAGAATTTGCTCCATGACATATGGGATCAAGGCAATCAGGAACGCGCCAAGGAACGTCATCACTGCGGCAGAACCATAATAAGCGCCCCGCCTTGTCCGCGTGAGCAGTGCAGAGATATTACCATATTTCAGGTTTTCATAGTGCGCATCTACATACGGAAGCGATGCCAAAAGCGGCGCTAAAATCACACTCTGTATACTAAATAAGGTGCTGTAGTCCATCGAAGGGGCGGTTGTCCAATTTGAAACGATTTGATTGCTATTCCACATATACCAAGCCGGATAGAGGGCTGCCCGGTCTACGCCTCGGAACCCTTCGATCAGTTGCAGGGAAAAGCTGGCCGTTATGAGAATTTCAATCAGTAATGCAAAATAAAAGGATTTTTTACGGACTATGGTACGGAACTGTAAACGAAGCATATGCCTCCACATTCTCAACGCCCCCTCTGGAAACAGGTTTCTTATCTTTCTACCAACAAGTTTACCAGAAAGTTCTTGTAAATACCACCTGGATTTCTTACAAATTTCTTAATTTTTGATAGTTGGCCACGTTCACACCAACACATCCTTTGCCTTCCGGCATTTGTGGCGGATGAGCAGGAAACTGACGAGGAGCAAAAGTACTGTGTAGACAAAATCTGCGAGAAGGTCTCTGGTTGCGCCCGCGCCGATTTGCGTCGCCGAAGCAAGCGACGGAATCCATCTGGAAAGCCCTGTCATGGAAAGTCCATAGTCCGCCGCAAGCCACAAAAGAATGCCTGGCAGCGTGAGAACCAGAAAGCGGTTCCTGTGAAAATACAGGGAAACGGCAAAGCAAAATACAGAGAAGGCGCCCGCCACGACAGCGGGGACAAAGCTGAGCAGGACATTGTAAAGATACGGATGATTCATTTGCAGCGGCCACAAAACAGACGGAACGAGCGACATCTCGCCCCAGTTATCCTGCAGCGGAGAAGAGGCAGCCGCATTTTGCTGCGGAGCGCCCGCGCACAGAATCAGCAGCAAAACCTGTTCAAACAGGTACGGAATCAGGAAAATGACTGCCGCGCCGACGAACGCCGCCATTGCACCGGTCGTGAAGTATACCGCCCGCGTGCTGCGCGTCAGCGAACCTTTGATGACGCCGTTCTCGAGCTGGTCATAATAGAAATCGCTGTACGCCAGCGGCCCCAAAAAGGGAATGAACAGAAACCCGCAAAGTCCCGTTAAAAGTGTATAATCCATACCCGAAACAATGCTGCCGACCAACGGATTGCTATTCCACTTGTACCACGCCGGCTGGAGGACTGCCAGGTCTATGCCGCGGAACCCTCCTATCAATTGCAGGGAAAAAGCTGCCGTCAGGATCACCATAACCACCAGCGCAAAATAAAAGGATTTTTTGCGAACCATGGTATGGAACTGCAAACGGAGCATATGCCTCCACATTCTCAACTCCCCCTCTAAAACAAATTCTTAATCTCTCTACCACCAAGTTTATCAGAAAATTCTTACAAATATCTGTCTAAATTCCTTACAAATTTCTTACGATTACAATATCCTTACGCCAAAATATCCTTTGCTTTCCGGAATTTGTGGCGGATGAGCAGAAAACTGGCGAGGAACATCATTACGAGATAAACCGCCAGCGAGGTAAGCTGTGCGGTTGCTCCTGCACCGATCTGAACCGCATACGCGAGCGGCGCCACGATGGTATCCAAAAAAACCGGGGCATCCGTCTCTCTTCACATAAAAGAAGAGGGACGGATGCCCCGGCTTTTCTTTTTCATTTTTAATTCAGATGCAGGCCTGACAAGGCTTTTGCCTATTTCTCTACAAAAGGATTTTTACGCTTGCCGTGCAGACTCCTATATAAGAATGCCGGAATGGCGGAAAGGCGCGTGTCCCAAAGGTAAGAAAATCCTCGCACAAAAGCTTCCCATGCATTTTTCGGACGGCCGTCCGGCAGGGGATCTTCTCCCCAGGGCGTATGCACTCGATTTTGCAGATAATAGGCTTTCCAGGGGGAAGTGCATTGCGGGTACCATGGCTTTGTGGGCAGGGGACCGCCAATGAAATGCAGCAGGCGCACCTGCGCGCGCTCCTCAAAAAAAGCTTCACGTGAAAAAGTTGGCTTGTCCTCACGGTTGCACCACGCCACGCTCCGCAGCGCTGCATCGGAAATACCGGCCGGCCAGTTATATCGAAGCGGAAGGCGCGCGACGCGTCTTGGTGGAATGGCAAGATTGAGCATTGTCTGGTCACAGTAGCGCAGCTTCCGGCCACGGTGCTGCAGAACCTTCTGGCAGCGTTCCTGCAGGCCATACGTTCTGCAGTTTTCCAGATCAAACAGCAGCACGCCTGCGTTAAAGTAAAACGGCGTGGCAAAGAACGCCTCATCTGGCCCGACACATAAAAAAGGCGTACAGTCAAGGCCAGCAGCAACACAGCACCCAGTAAGATCCCATTTCCACAGCGCCTCCAAAGACCCTACACACACAACGTCCCCATCGAGCCACAAAATGCGGGAAAGCTCCGGAAATGCATCACACAGGCATGCATAAATATACTGATTGTAGCTTCCATTCCACGCGCGCAGCGAAAACTTCTCCCGTAAAGGCTTTAAGACCGTTTCTGCGAAAAGGAAGTGCACGTGTGCGTTTGGGAAATCCCGCACTGTCTGCTGCAGTTTTTCGCGTGCGGAGGCGGGGACTCCCTCACAGAGCACATACACGTCGATGCGCGCGGCCCACGGATTTTTGCGCAGCACCGAATACATCGACGTGGCCGTCTGCGCACAATAAGACGATGTCGCACCGTATAAAAGGTTCAGATGATTTTCATCCATTGTTCGTCCCCCACGCTGTGCAAGTGTATAATTTCGTGTAGCACCTTATATACTAACATTTGACCTGTCGAAAGTCAACGAAAAAGGCCAACCAGCTGGAGGTAGGCGTTACGGGAAATGTACCTGCAAAAGCATCCTTGCATTTTTGGCGCCAGAATTGGAGGATGACAAAAATACGCTTTGAGCATTCTTTTTTATCCAATATAAGTATTATTACAGAACATCAATTCCGGACTTTCTGATTCCGTGGATAATTGGCTACTTTCTGGGGTCGTTCTGCTTTTGCTTCGTTTCCTGTACTTTCCGGCATGCTTAACTGACCGGCATTTCCGCAGCCGGCCAATGCGGTAGCAATAGGCAGAATCTTTTTTATGGTTATTGCCGCCTTTCTTCCAATGCTTTCAGCAGATAGGCCATGTTTTGTCCGAGAACGCTCATGGTATTCAGGCCCTCTCCGTCATTTTGAACGTCTCCTGCCATCTGCCCGTAAGCCATGGGCCAGTAACAGGAACCAACCACAAACATCTCCTGTAACAGAAAGAAGTGGTTCATCGCGTCCAGGGCGTTCAGTGCGCCGCCACGGCGGGCTGCGGTGACAGCTGCGCCAACCTTGTGCCGGAATAATTCTGCATTTCGGTTCATATCTGTCACCACAGAAGCACGCTCCAAAAATGCCTGCATATTGGCGGATAGATTTGCCGTATAAACGGAAGAGGCGAGGATGATTCCATCCGCCTCTTTCATTTTATCGAAAATCTCGCGGAAATGATCTTTCCGATGGATACAGTTTTTCTGTCCAGCGCAGGCCCAGAAAGCTTTACAAAGGCGCAATGACCTGCCCAGCAAGCTATACCAGTTCCGTTTCGATGCCTGCCTTGTTCAATTCTTCAAATACCTTGCGGACCAGAATCGCAGTATTGCCATCTTTTTTGGCACTGCTGTTAATTGCGAAAACCTTCATACTGACCCTCAGGTTAATACCAATCATGTTTTTCGTTCCGATCCAATGCGTTGATTCTACTCATCTCGTCCTCCGTAAGCGCAAAGCCGAACAGGTCGAGATTTTCCCGGATATGGTCGGGATTACTGGAACCTGGGATGACGACAACACCTTTTTGCAGATTCCACCGGAGAATGACCTGCGCGGAAGTGACTCCGTGAGCCTTTGCAATGGCCGAGATGGTTTCATCTCCTAACAGTTCCGCCGTATGTCCTCTGCCGCCGAAGGGATACCAGCCTTGAACGGTAATGCCCAAGTTCTGAATATAGGGGATCACATCATTTTCCTGATAGTAAGGGTGGATCTCATTCTGTACCAGTGCTGGGGTAATATTCACCTGGGGCAGAAATTCCTCCAGTTCCTCCACATACCAGTTGGACAGGCCGATAGAGCGAATCTTTCCATCTGCCACGGCCTGTTCCATAGCGTGGTAGGCTTCTACGTCGCCGTCTCCGGGATGGTGCAGAAGCAACATGTCGATGTACCCGATATTCAGCGTCTCTAATGCCAGATCAATGGCCTCCTCGGCATTTGCAAACTGGCTGGGATAGAGTTTGGTGATTACAAAAATTTCCTCTCTCGGCACATCGGAATTCCGCACTGCGCGGCCGACGGCAGCTTCATTGTGGTACATATACGCCGTATCAATCAACCGCCCGCCAGCTTCCAACAGGGCAGTCACGGAATTATAGCACTCCTCGTCTGAAAGACTGTAAGTGCCCAGGCCCATGATGGGCATTTCATATCCGCTGTTTAAGGTAACGGTCTTTGTTTCAAAATCAAAGCTGCCGGGATTTTCTGATGTCTGCTCCACACCGGAAGATGCCGTATTGGGCATTTTGCTTTCGGTTCTTCCTGAATGGTTGACGTCTTTACTGGTCTGGCTTCCCGGTGCGCTGGCTGGGCCGCTGTTCTGTTCCTGCTGCCCGCATGCCGATAAGACAAATAAAAGGGCAAAGGACAGCAGCATCGTAAAGAGTCGTTTCATTTCGTAACCTCCCTTCGCGTCTATTATATCTTCGCGTCTATTATATATTATAAATGTACCCTTTTGATATGTCTAATATTTATATTTCATATCGTGATATTCTTGACAAAAATATCACTCCCGGCTATACTGATTGCATCTGACGTGCAAGGAGAAGCTGGCAATGGAGATTCGTGTTTTGCGCTATTTCTTGGAGATAGCAAGAGCCGGAAACATGTCACGAGCAGCAGAAGCGCTCCATGTTTCACAGCCCACTCTATCAAAGCAGATGAAGAATCTGGAGCAGGAGCTTGGGAAAAAACTCTTTAGCAGAGGCAGTACCGGCCTCAGTTTAACGGACGAAGGAATGCTTCTCCGAAAACGGGCGGAAGATATTTTGGACATGGTGAATAAGACAGCCGAGGAGTTTATGGAGCTTGACAACATTCCCGGCGGCGAGGTACACATTGGCTGTGCAGAATCCCATCAAATTAAATATCTGGCGCGGACGATTAAGATATTGAAAGAAAAGTATCCCTTATTCCGTTACCATCTCACCAGTGGAAATACAGAACAGGTGGTGGAACGGTTGGATAGAGGGTTAATAGACTTTGCCGTAATTGCAGAACCACCCAATATTTCTAAATATAACCACTTGGAAATTCCTGAAACAAACACCTGGGGGCTCGTGATGAAAAAGGACGATGCCCTTGCAAAAAAAGACCGCATACGCATTAATGACCTAACCGGCCTTGAACTGATTTGCTCTGCACAAGGGATGAAATTTGATATTGCGAGATGGTGTGGAGAAAAGGCGGATATGCTAAATCTTTCCGGCACGGTAAACCTTGCTTATAACGGCTCTGTTTTTGTCAAAGAAGGGCTTGGATATATGCTCTCTTTTGATCATCTGGTGGATACAGGAACCGATAGTGAACTGTGTTTCCGCCCGTTAGAGCCTCCCTTGAAGACGAAAATGTTTGTTATTTGGAAAAAATACCAGATATTTACGCCAATTGCAGAATTGCTGTTAGACGAATTGAAGGACCAATTATATATAGGCAAGGCATAAAAAGAGCTACCTGACTTTCCAAAAATCAGGTAGCTCTTTGCCACAATGTCAAGTGGTAAATTCAAAGTTTGATATTAAGATGTTTGAGGCAAATTTCTTGACAAATAAATTGATTTGCCCGATAATATGAGATACAGATACCCCTAGCGGTATAAGGGAGGTGAAGGCTCATGAAACAATGTATGGATGCAGATAATCTTCATCGCCGTCTAAAAAAAATCATCGGACAGGTACAAGCGATTGACCGTATGGTTGATGAAGATATTCCTTGCGAAGACATCCTTGCACAGATAAATGCAGCGAAATCTGCACTTCACAAAGTAGGACAGGTTGTTCTGGAGGGGCATATCAAGCACTGTGTCAGAGATGGAATTGAACATGGCGATGCCGATAAAACGATTGCAAATTTTACAAAAGCCGTGGAGCGTTTTGCGAACATGAACTAAATATTTACAGGAAACCAGCCTCAATCGTCAGGCTGGTTTTTATTTTGTCCTTGACAACCCATACCTGCATGGGTATAATAAACATATACCCATATAGGTATAGAAAAGGAGGGATTATGCCTTGAAAAAATTAGAAGAATTTCTGGAATGGGGAGGTGTAAAAAAAGATGTAACCTTCTTGATTTTGTCTGGAATCGCACTGCTGGCCAGCCTTTTGAACATCGAATTATTTCATGTTGATTTGGCGTGGGTAGCAATTATTTTGTGTGGTATTCCTATCATTCTGGAAGCGATCATTGGACTTGTCACAAAATTTGATATTAAAGCAGATGTCCTTGTTTCTCTCGCACTGATTGCGTCTGTCATAATCGGCGAAATTTTTGCCGCCGGTGAGGTCGCGTTTATCATGCAGCTAGGCGGCCTTCTTGAAGATTTAACGGTTGCAAAGGCCAGAGCCGGTATCGAAAAACTGGTTCACCTGACACCACGGACGGCACGCCGTATATCTGATGAGAAGGAAACCATCATTCCTGCTGAACAAGTACAAATCGGCGATACTCTGAGGGTGCTTCCCGGAGAAACAATCCCTGTTGACGGCACGATTTTATCCGGCCAGACCTCCATCAATCAGGCTGTTATGACGGGTGAATCCCTTCCGGTTGATAAAGGTGCCGGAGACAGTGTTTCCAGCGGAACTGTCAATCAGTTCGGTTCCTTTGATATGAAGGCCACAAAGGTCGGTGATGACAGTTCGATTCAGCGTATGATAAAACTGGTACAATCCGTTGATGCAGACAAAGCAAAAATTGTCGGGATTGCAGACCGTTGGGCAACGTGGATCGTTGTGATTGCCCTTTCAGCCGCTGCTTTGACATGGCTCATCAGCGGGCAGATCATCCGGGCTGTAACGATTTTGGTTGTCTTTTGTCCTTGTGCGCTTGTTCTGGCTACGCCTACAGCGATCATGGCAGCTATTGGCAATGCCACAAAGCATGGCTTTCTGGTTCGGGAAGGCGATGCTCTTGAGCGGCTTGCAGAGGTATCAAAAATCACGTTTGATAAAACCGGCACCCTCACCTATGGAACCCCAAAGGTGGTTGCAGTAAAAAGTTTCTGCCCTGCCTGGACAGAGCAATCGCTTTTCCGGCTCACAGCCAGTGCGGAACAGCGTTCAGAACATCCATTAGGGAAAGCAATCGTGGCCAGCTATAAACAACAATATCGAGATGGGCTGCAAATGCCGGATCAGTTTCATATGATACCGGGACAAGGAATCTCAGCAAAGGTAGACGCCTATGAAGTTGCGGCTGGCAATCTGGAATTACTCTCTGCAAAGCAAATTGATTTACCTGACAGTATGCGGGAGGAAGCGGCATCTTACCTGGCAAACGGAAGCACGATAACCTATGTTGCCGTCTCAAACAAAGCGATTGGCTTCATCGCCTTGTCGGATACGCTGCGGCAGGATGCTTCTGATACGATTACCCATATCAGGGAAACAAATGTTACTCCTGTATTATTAACCGGCGATAATGAAAAAGCAGCAGGATATATGGCAAAGCAACTCGGCATCCAAGAGGTTTTCGCAGGCTGTTTGCCGGAGGACAAGCTAAAACATATTGAAGATTTCCAAAACAATGGGAATCATGTCTGCATGATTGGAGATGGCATCAATGATGCTCCGGCATTAAAGAAAGCATATGTAGGAATTGCCATGGGCGGAATTGGAAGTGATATTGCAGTCGATGCGGCAGATATTGCACTCATCAATGATAAAATCAGCGAACTTCCCCATCTTCTTCTCCTGGCTAAACGGATGATGGTTACAATTAAATGTAATCTCACCTTTTCCATGACCTTGAATTTTATCGCCATTATTCTCGCTATTACAGGTATATTAAACCCTGTTATCGGTGCGCTTGTTCATAATGCCGGTTCGGTTCTTGTAATCATAAATTCTGCATTTTTGTTAAATTGGAGGAAAAAAAGAAAATGATTGTTGCTATTATTGCAGTTCTAATCGGCCTTTTGCTAATCGGTGCTGGTGGATATTACTTTATTAAGGAAAAAAGTGATAAAGACTCTCGAAAAATTTATATGATAACGATGCTGATTGGAGTAATTATTGTAATCGGTGCATTAGTTAAAATTTTTTTGTTTAGGTAATACATATCAAAAAAGCCCCATCCCTCAATGGTTGAGAGATGGGGCAAACTGTTTACGCTGCAATCTCCGGGATTTCCCCGACAAAGTTATACACGATCCTGACTTCCTGCACCTTCTGGCCGTCCACCTTCTTGACCGCACCAATCAGGATTTTGCTGATAAGCCGGTTCAGTATGGACTCGTCCAGTTCCTCAATGGCGGCATAGCGCCGGATTTCCTTGATAAAGGTGCGGACTTCGCTTTCCTGTGCGTCCGCCCGGCTCTGCATTATCGCCAGATCGTGCAGGCGTTTCTGGTTGGCTTCCTGCTCCTGTTCCAGCGCCGCCGTCAGCTTCATAAATCGCTGTTCGGTCAGGACGCCTTTGGCCTTATCGGTGTACAGGCTCAAAAACATCCCGTCAATTTCCTGATTCCGGGCTTCCAGCCGTTTCCGCTCCTTCTCAGTCTGGGAAGCGTCCACCAGATACCGGCGCTCCATCCGGCTGCTGAGCCGCTGGTAGAACGCATCGGCGTCCTTCATGGCCTGCGCCGCCAATTCTTGTATATCCTTCAGCACCAGATTGTACAAATCCCTTGCTTCAATCTTGTGGCTGGTACAGGCGTTCTTACCCAGCCGGTTGTAGGTCTGGCAGATATAGTATGCCCTGTCAATCGGCTCCCGCATCTCGCCGGTGAAGCGGTTCTTCCCGGTTCTGCCGACCTTTTCATACCGCACCTGCATGGACTTCCCGCAGGTGGCGCAGTAGACAAGCCCGTGGAACAGGTTATAGAAGGGGCAGGCGTTGCCTTTCATAATGGTTGGCCTGCGGTCAATGATGTCCTGCACCTGTTCCCATTCCTCCGGCGTCACAATCGCCTCATGGCAGCCCTCAATGACTTCCCAATCTTCACGGGGGATAATGTCATAAGTGTTAGAGCGGATGCCTTTCTGGTGTGTCCGGCAGACAAGATGTGCGCCTTTATAAAAGGGATTTCTCAGGATATGGCTGATCCTTGCGCTCCCCCACGAATAGTAGTTCACGTCACATTCTGTATTGCTCTTTACTCTGGTGATGGGGATTTTATCCTCCATGAGCTGCTTTGCAATCCGCATACAGCCCCAGCCGTCCAGTGCCATATCATAGATTTTTCGGATCACCGGCGCTGTCTCCGGGTCAAGGATCAAATGTCCTTTGTCCTCCGGGTCACGCATCAGGCCAAGAGGCGGCTGCCCGCCGCAGAACTTTCCCTGCCGGGAACGGGTCATGCGTCCCGCCAGCACCTTTTTGGAAATATCCCGGCTGTACATATCGTTCAGGATATTCTTAAAGGGCGTGATGTCCATTTCCTGACGGGTCAGGCTGTCCACGCCGTCCGTGACGGCAATATAGCGTACATTGTGTTTGGGGAAAAAGATTTCGATATAACTTCCAGCTTCGATATAATTCCTGCCGAGCCTCGATAGGTCTTTCGTGATGACGCAGCCGATTTTCCCCGCCTCAATGTCAGCGATCATGCGCTGGAACGAGGGACGATTGAAGTTGCGGCCCGTATAGCCGTCATCCACATAATACTCATACTGGAACATCCCATGCTTTTCTGCGAAATCCCGGAGCATGAGTTTCTGGTTGCTGATGCTCATACTCTCATTGTCGCCGCCGTCATCCAGAGAGATACGGCAGTAGAGAGCGGTGATTTTCTCATAGACTTGTTTTTTCCTGCTCATAGTGTTCTCCTTCTATGAACAGGGACACGATACCATTATAGTACCATGTCCCTGTCCCTGAATCAACCGTTTTTACGCAGCTTTTTCTGCCATTTCCCGCTGATGCCGCCATTCCTCGAAGTGTTCGCAGGTCTGGCGCTCAATCAGCTGCTCAAAGGCTTCCCGCATGGACTTCTCCCCGGAGAACTCCCGCACCACCACAAAACGGACTTTATTCTTCTGATTTTTGCTTTTTTCCATAGGCTACCTCCATAGAGAGACAGGCCGGACGGCAGCACCGGCAACGAAGTCCGGCAACGAACCTCTGAAAACCTGTAAACTACCGTCTGGCCTGTAAATCTTACTTTGTGAATTTTCTTGAAAAATCTCGTTGCTTTCGTTGCCGGAAATTATAGATAGATATTAGAAAATGCCTTATTTACTGGCTTTTCCCGTATCCAGACAGGGAAATCCCCGGCAACGAACCCGGCAACCAAGCGGCAACCACCCCGGCAACAGACCTCTGATTTTATGCGATCCACTCCTTTGGAAGCTCCAACTGGCGGCACTCTTCCTCGCTCAGTTCCACAAATCCATCTTCGTTGCCGGGCAGTTCGTTGCCGGAAACATCCCGTTCCCAGCCCTTCTGCCTGCCGTATCCGGCAAACATCCTCGGATTGGAGAATGGTTTCCAGCCCGTCACCACCGTATTCATGATCTCGTTGATATTGTGAAGCTGCCACCGCTTCGGCTCGTCATAGGTGTGGCCCAGCGCCTCCTTAAAAAGCTGTTTGGAGCAGACCATGCTGCCGGTGTAGTGTTCCAGAAATCCCTGTATCTGCCCGGCCTCCGTATCCTCCGGCATGAAATCCTTCTGCACCTCCACAAGCTGCCGCTGGATGGACTTGCTGAATTTCATGGAATAGCGGCCGCTGCGGTAAACCGTCATGGCCTCCGCCCAGACCTGCAACAGGTAGGCTCTGGAAGCGTCCTCGTCCTCCAAAATGTGAACCTCCGCATTCTCCGGGTAAATCATGATGGGAAGGAATCGCCGGTTCCCGGCCCGGTCAAGGGGCAGGAAGTCCAGCGTATTGGACGAACCGCCGAACACGCACTGCCGCAGCCGGTCTTTGGGCTGGGCCTCATAGGGCGTCCGGTAGGTTTCCTTCTGGCGGCTGATGAACGAGCGGATTTCCTCAATGCTTTTGGCGCTGCTGGTCGCCAGCATCTCTGACATCTCGATGATCCAGTGGCCTTGCAGCTTCAAAAACACCCGGTCATCATCCAGCTTTTTCAGGTCGTCACTGAACCACTCGTCCCGGATCGCCAGCAGGCGGAAGAAGCTGGACTTGCCAGCCCCCTGTCCACCCACCAGACAAAGCATTTCCTCATATTTGGAGCCGGGAGAAAACACCCGCCGGATCGCGCCCAGCAGGAAGTGCTTTAACATTTCCTCCACATAGTCGCTGACCTCCGCACCTAAGAAGTGATGGAGACAGGAGCGGATGCGGGGCGTCTCGTCCCACACAAGGCCGTTCAGCACGTCCTGTATGGGATGGTAGCAGTTCTCATTCGCCACAATGGACAGGGCCGCCGTCATTTTCTTCTCGCTGGTCAGGCCGTAGTTCTGCTCAAAATAGAGAAGCAGATACTTCACATCCGTATCCGTCAAGGCGCTGGTGTTCCTGCGCCAGCCCAAATCCCGCACGATGTCCACCCGGTCAGTCAGGAGGTTCAGCCGGATTGCCCCACGCAGCAGCGGGTCATGGCAGAACACTGTCCGGCAGTTGCCGATGGTATTGGCAGGCTGGCCCTTCTCCGTGACGGAGAGGCTTTCCCTAACCTCGTCAACGCTCTGCTCCGGCGCTAAGGCTTCGGCTGCGCTCATGGCGGCCTGCCGGGTGGCTGGCGGTAAACTCTGATATTCGCTGCTCAATCTTCCTCACCTCTTTTCCGTATTCAGCGACCACGCAGGCCCGTTCCTCCATACTGCCGGACAAAAGAATATCCAGCAGATACTCCGTGTACGGCTTTTTTTGCAGGGCCTCCACAAACAGCGGGTTCCATGTTTCCTCCGGCGTCTGCGGGGCATATTCCTTCTCCCAGCGTTCCAGCAGATGCAGGTAATCACACAGCACCCGGAAACATTTCTGCTCCGCCTGCCGGTAGCGCAGTTCCTCGCTGATTTTCCGTTTGACCGGCCTCCTGCGGGGCGGGTCATGGCCTTTGGCGTCAAAGCTGACCGAGAAATCCTCCGCCAGCTTCAAGGCCGCCTCTTTTTTGTTCAGCCCGAACAGACGGGCGGTAAAATCAATCACATCCCCGTCCGCCTGACAGCCGAAACAGTGGAACCGGCGGTCAACCTTCATGCTGGGATGTTTGTCATCATGGAAGGGACAGCAGGCCATCCCGTTCCTGCCGACCTGCACTCCGTAAGATTCCGCAGCCTGCCTTGTGGGGACAGCCTGCTTTACCGCTTCAAACACATTCGATTTTCTCACCTCCAGACAGAGAAAAAGGCACCCGGTTTCCGCAGGAAATCAGATGCCTTACAACTCCATATCCTGTTTCTTTGTAGGGGCAATCCGCCCCTCCCGTTCCCAACGCTCCCGGTTATCCCGGTCAGCGTTGATCTTTGCCTTTGCCAGCATATCCATAATGGATTCTTTGGCTTTCTTCTTGACCTGCTCCTTCCCGGCCTGCTTGACCTCCGGCTGCATCAGCGTCCGCTGGATTTTTGCCAGAGCGTGCTGCATGGCGTTTTTGATTTTGGTAATGACCCCATCCAGACGCTCAGCGGCATACTCACGTTCCTTTTTCGGGGCTTTCCGTTCCGGCGAAAGCACCCATTTTTTCGATTCTTCCACCAGACGAATATCTTCCTTGTGTGTCTCCTGCCGGACGGTATCGGTCACGACCTCCACCGCCTTGTCATAGGCCGCATCGGAAACATCATCTAACAACGTCTCCACGTCCTCGATTTTGAGCGTCAGTTCTTCCAGCTTCTGCTCCTGCGCCGCAAGCTGCTCCTTCTGCTTCATCAGGATATAATCCTGTTTTTCCAGATAATCCCGCCCGCCGTAGGACGGCTCCTGATCCAGATGCAGCCCATGCCGTCTGGCGATGTCAAACAGGATCGTCCGGCAGACCGCATCAAAGGTCTGCTTGCGGTTGTTATTCCGGCCTTTGGGCTTCTCCGGGTTGGGGAGGGGGATGCCAAGTTCTTCCAGCGCCTTTTCCTGCTGGGGGCACAGTTCCCCGTAGCGGTTCTCGCAGTCAAAGACGTGCCGCTCATGGATGTGGGGCGTCCCCTCGTCCAGATGGAGCGCCCAGTCTAAGATGTGGATATGGGAACTGAAGCGGCGCTCAAATTCCTCATAAAATTCATTGACAATGGAAAAGAGCGTATCCGGCGGGACGGATTCTCCCATCGTGCCGATCTGGTAGATGCTTTCCTCCGGGCAGGTCTTGTTGTTTTTCAGCAAGTCCTCCACGGTGCGGTTGCGCTCCGTGTGGCGGGTTTTCTCATTCCGGGCGTTCTGGGCCTCCACATGGCCGCCGTAATGCTCGTAGTAGTACATCCGCTCGATTTCCTCAAAGCTGAAATCCGGCTGCTCCGGGTTCTCCCGGAACTCATGGGTGGTAAAGCCTCGGTAGCAGTCCCAGTAGACATTTTGCCTTGCCCGTTCTGCGTCAATGTGTTCGCTGTTCTCCACATCGAACCGGCGGTCATTGTGGCGGGGATTATAGGTGCCATGCTTGCCGGAGCGCCCATTGTGTCGTGTCAGTTTCAAACAGATTTCCTCCTTCCTGCGAAGATGTTCTGGGGCCGGGGAAGGGGCGGCGAAGCCGCAAATCCTGCGAATTTTGCGTCAGGTAATACCCAGTATAAGTTGACGCACGCATCAACTTTCCCTGGGCAAGGCGCTTCGCCCTTGACCCGATGGGGCTGCCGCCCTCAACCCGCCAAGGCACTTCGTCCTTGACCCGATAATGGCTGCCAAGCATGGCCTGCCAATGGGCGTTGGTCTCGGCTCCCGCCTCGGTCGGTGCTTTTGCGGCTTTGCCGCAAAGGTCGCCACTGGCGACCCGCACCCCTTGCCCCCAGCAATGCGCTGCTGGTCTCCGCTCCGCTTCGGTCGGCGCTAAGCGAACGTCCACTGGACGTTCAGCACCCCTGCACCCAGGCACAAAGGGCTGGCTGCCCTCTGTACTCCCGCAAGCGAAGCTGGCTTCCACCGCAGGAGCGGTGTTTGCCAGTTTCACCGGCTCCGTATCCGCACATTTGCGCCCATAGGTGGGAAGTGGATACGGAATACGCCTGCGGGGATTGCCGGTCAAAACAGCGGGTGCAGACCCGGCATTTTGACCGTAATCGCCCCGATTTCAGGCAATTTTTTCTTCCGCCCCTACCACCTGAAAGCCATGCTCCTTTGCATACTCCCTTGCGGCGGCTTTCCGTTCCTCGCTGTACGGCGGCACCAGCCGGATCGACAGCCGGGACTTGTCCAGCACATAGGTCACGCTGCCCTCCGGCGTGCTGCGCTCCAACCGGCACAGCAGCGGGTACTTCCGGCTGAAATCAGCCAGCCTGCGCTTCAAGCTGGCGTTGAAGGTGTAGATACTGGCAAGGTTCTCCGCCTCGTTCCAGTTGATGATGGTTTCTTTCTCATACTTAGACAGCTTCGTCATACAGATCCTCCTCATAATCAGTGTAAGATTTCAGCGCATGCAGGCTGCGTTTGAGACGGCGGTACTCGTCCATCTCCATGCGCAGATGGTGGTAAAAAGCCTCGTACCAGCTTTCGTCCACCTCCGTCTCCACCTTCCGGGCCAGCCCCAGCATCCGGCGTTTGGCCTCCGGGTCAACCGTCAGGGCCGTCAGCCATTTCAGCCGTGTCACCGTGTTGTGGTGGCTGGGACAGCCGTAAGCGTAGAGAATCTTCTTTTCTTTCATGCTCAGTGTCACAATGATTTCCTCCATTTCTTTGCTGCGAAGCCATGCGCCCCGCATGATGAACTTGTTTCCTGTCCGCCGGTCTGCCTGCAAGCCGCTCCTGCCCGGAATTTCTCCCGGCGTATCGGCCCCTTTGGTGCGCTCGATTTCTGTCCTGGCGTCACTTCCCCGGAGGCCATACCCCTTGCAGCCGGTCATTCGATTTTCAAGGTTCAGTGCCTGTCTGCAAGAACCAGTTTACCGAAAAAAGAAGCTCTTTCCCGTATATCCAAAACGTCGGAAAAATGCTCGAAATCCGCATATTTCCACGCTTATGGAATCGTGCTATAATGGGTGTAATCACTGAAAAACGATAACGAGAGAGGGGGCTTTGGATGTACGCAAAGCTGACAATCCCGGAGCGGCTCAAAGACCTGCGGGTGGTGGACAAGCACCTGACGCTGGAACAACTGGCGGAGCAGACCGGCCTGTCTAAATCCGCGCTGGGAAAATACGAAACCGATGACTACAAGGACATCAGCCCGTTTGCGATTGCAACGCTGGCGGACTTTTACGGCGTGTCCACCGACTATCTGATGGGGCTGACGGAAAACAGGGAGGTTCCCAACGCTGACGTGCAGTCTCTCCATCTGACCGATGAAATGATTAACCTTTTGAGGCGCGGCAAAATCAACAACCGGCTTCTCTGCGAACTGGCCTCTCACCCGAATTTCCGGCGGCTGATGATAGATATGGAAATCTGCATCGACCAGATCGCCAATATGCGGGTGGAGCAGATGAATCTGGTGTTGGAGGCAACCCGGCAAACCGTCCTCAGCAAGTATGCGCCCGGAGAAGATGAACTCTATATGCGGACGCTGGAACTGGGGCAAGTGCAGGAAAGCGATTTTTACAGCCACGTCATACACGATGATCTGGACAGCATCGTCCGGGACATCCGGGAAGCACACCGCAAGGACAAGACCACGGCAGACCCGCAGCCCACGCTGGATGATGTGAAGGAAAAATTTGAGCAGGCAATCCAACAGGGCAGTGATATAGAGATGCTGATCCACGAGTTCTGCGATAAGTTGCAGATACCCTTTGAGAAGATTTCCTCGGAGGACTTCTCGGCGTTTCTGCGGATACTGAGCCTGTCCAAGCTGCTCAAAAATCCCAACAACATGAGGGGAAAGGCCAGCCCCATCCTGCCCAACCGCAAGGCCAGACGCAAGCAGAAGTAAAACCTGCCGGGATTTGCTTTCTACATAAAAAGTATAGGTCTGGACACGGCAAAATCAGAGTGACTTACAGTACAGCTACCGGGCGTGTTTGTCACGGTTGGCGGCTGCAAGGGCAGCAAAAAAGGCCATCCACCGGTTGATCGGCAAATGACCTTCTATGAAGCTGTATTCTATTGTGGTGGTTGTGCCCAAAATGGGCACAGCCAAAAGTCGGTGTGATTTCGATTTTAGTCGGAGTCAAAATGACCCCGACTACTTCATTGTGCTAAAGTGGTGGCGGACATTTTGTCCACCACCACTTTATGGGAGTAGAGTAGTCGTACTCAAAATGAGAACGGCTACAATGGAGATACTACTCTTTTTCTTTCTGCGACACCTGCTCATGGGCTTCCTGCTGGACAAGCAGCCCCGCCGAAAAGCCGTATTTGAAGTGGCTTTCGTTTTCCTCACACTGAGCGATTGCCACCTGCGCCCGCAGTTCTTCGACCAGTGCATAGTCCTCTTTGCTCAGACGCTCCGATAAGGTGTCCATCAGGGCGGCGCTGGCCTTGACTGCCTGCTTGAATCTCGGTGAATCAGCGACCACCGTTTCACAGGGATAAAATCTGCCGTTAAACATTTCTTCCAGTATCATGCGCCCACCTCCCTCAGACAAAAATCATCTCAGAGAGGATGATTTCCTCTGCCCGGCTGCGGATGCTGTTCATACCCCCGACCCATGCAAGCTGGTCACGGGCTTTCAGTTCCTCGGTGACGCCCTCCGCCTCCTGCATCTGCGAGACGATACACGCTAGCCGGTCAACCATTCTGAAAA
>USIA01000005.1 GCA_900554535.1 uncultured Oscillospiraceae bacterium
CGGTGATGTCGGAGAAAGCCCCCCGGGGGCAAGCCGCCGGAGCCGTCAAAGAGGCTGCCGAGGGTCAGTTTGTTATCTATCACAAAAATGTGACCACTTGGCAATTCCCCATAAGCCACAAGGCCATCTTCAGAAAACCGATATTTAACATTACTCATCTGCAATCACCTCCGCCATATCAAGAACCTGTTCGTAGGTGTATTCCTTCCCCTCACGGAGAAGTACTATATCGTCCGTCACCTCGTTGTGCAGGTTCAGATACCGTCTGACTGCCACATCCACAAACTTTGGTTCCAGTTCCACCCCATAGCAAATCCGCCCAATCTGGTCACAGGCAATCAGCGTGGATGCGGAACCCAGAAACCCGTCCAGTACGATCCCGTTTATCTGTGTGCTTTGCTGTATCAGATACGCAATGAGGGGAACGGGTTTACTGGAAGGATGACCATATCCGTCCTCTTTTGAATTCTTGATCCCGTCAAATTCAAAGACGGCTTTTTGTTTCTGGTCTCCATACCATTTGTGCTTTCCGTCCTTACGCCATCCGAATATGATTGGCTCCATGTTGAACTTCCAGTCCGTCCGCATAAGCGGAGCCCTGGGTTTCTTCCAAATGAGTCCAGCGCCGACCTTGAACCCAGCATCCTCAAAGGCATCGTAAAATACACGCGCCTTCATCGTGGCATAAAACTCATAAATGGATGCATCAATGGCCATAGCCTCCTTAAAGTTTGTAAATGCTTTCATGAGGAACTCATATGCCTGGGCATCTTCCAGATCATCGTTTGCAATCCGCCCAGACTGACTTTCCAGCCTGACAAAATACGGAGCGTCCGTACAGACCAGGTTGACCTTTGTATCTCCAAGAAGTGCCTGGAACGTATCCGGATCTGTGGAGTCCCCGCAGATGACGGTATGCCTTCCAAGCCGCCAGATGTCTCCTATTCTGGAAAAGCACGGCTTCTCCAGTTCCGCTTCCACATCGAAGTCATCTTCCTTCGCCTCATCATCCGCGCCAAACAGGTCTGCCAGTTCCTTCTCGTCAAAGCCGGTTAGCAGGGGATCAAAGTCCATACCCTGCAAAGACTCGATCTCCACCCGCAGAAGTTCCTCATCCCATCCGGCGTCCAGCGCCATGCGGTTGTCCGCAATGATATAGGCTTTCTTCTGCGCTTCCGTCATTTCATCCACAAAAACGCACGGAACTTCTTTGTATCCTTCTGCCTTTGCGCCGATAAGACGTCCGTGTCCTGCCAGAACGTTGTAATCTCTATCAACAATAATCGGATTTACAAATCCAAACTCCCGTAAAGAAGCCCGAAGCTTGTTTATCTGCTCCGGGCTGTGTGTCCTTGCATTATTGATATATGGGACAAGCCGATTAATATCAACCAACTGGAATTCTGTAATTGTTTTATGTTCCATGCTGCACCTCCTTCGGCAGAATTGTACGGATTCTTTGGACGATTTTTGAAATAGTCGAATGTGAAACATTATTTATCCGCCCTAATTCGCACATAGACATTCCGAAATGCTCATACAGAATATATAATGTGAGCCAGTCTGCTAACGGTATGGCTAATTCATGTTTGGCGGCATGCGGATCAAACAATCCCGTACTAATCGCATGAGCATTATTTTCAGCAACTGTACACCATTCGAGATTTGAGAGGGCATTATTCTGTTTGTTGCCATCTTTATGGTTTACTACAAGATTTTGCCTTTCTCCAATCCACGCATTTAGCATCATTCTATGTGCCTTAAGATGTTTTTTGATTCCATCTATCGTGATGCGATACGTAACATAGCCATACTTATCGATTGATCCGTTTAGTTTCATTATCCTGTATTTTTCAACTAAATTTCCTGCCTTGGAATACTGTCTGTGACAAATTGAATAGAAGTTCCCGTAGCGATCACAAACATAACAATCGTTCTCTGGGCAAAAATGATAATCATCCACACCGAGAGTCTTCATCTGTTCATCAACCCAAATTAATGCTCCTTCCGAATGAGATGTAGTTTTCATCGCACCAGCCCCCATTCCGCAAATTTCTCAAAACCGCCAAGGCTCTGGATATATCTCCGGGCAGTCTCCACGATCTCAGCGTAGGGAACACCGTCCACTGTATCATCCCCGATGGCGCAGACAAGCTGCACTGGCTTTCCCGTTTCCTGCGCCTTCAGCCATGCGTAAATATTGACAGACACATCCGCTTTGGAGAGATCCTTCCCATGCAGACCGCCGCCCGTCACCGAATCGGCCATATCTGAGCCGAGCTTACGATTGGTCACGCCGGAGTCCACATCCGTGCCGCCCGACCAGTCACCCAGAGGATTGACCTCGGCGGTGGGATACATCTTTTGCAGTTCCTCTGTGGGCGCATTACTCTGGCAGAGGATCAGCCTTGCTTCGTCAATAATGTACTTCCCATCCGAGGGATAAGTGTGATACACACTTTTTGCGATCTCGCAGAGAATTTTCTGCTCCTCCGTGACTGGCATTCCTTTGAAGATGCCATTGTCACCGCAACGGATTCCTTCTGCCTGGTTATTGGCAAGGCGTCCGTCCTGCGGCACTTCCACATAATCCAGGTGCAGATTCCCGCCGATACGCTTCACAATGGCATCCACCTCATCCAGCGGGATGTGTACGGAACTCTCCGCGATGATGTGGCAGACACCGTGGCCGATGAGAACCTCCACAGCAATCCTGGGATTTTCTTCTTTTCTGTACGCCGCATCCACCAGAGCGCCGGCGATGCGATCCGCCACCTTATCCGGGTGGCACGGATTTACTTTCTCGAACATGGCTTCACCCCTTTCTTGCACGGAGCAGACGCTCCATCAAATCGTCCTGGGGAGATACCTCCCCGTAATCCGTGCTGCAGTTTTCCTTTACGATCTGGAAGATCTCATTCCAGAGCCGCACCGCCTGGTTCATGTAGTTGATGCCGATATTGATGAACGGGGACGGGATCGGCTTCTGGGTGGTCGGGTGCTTGGATAGGAAGCCCATGCGGTTGGTCATCTCCTCGCACTGAATCCACCGGGCGGAGCACATAGCATACCGTTCTAATAGCTGGGGAGACACCTTCGCCGCACAGCCCACCTTTTTCAGCCACTCCCAGGTTTCCGTGTATATTTCTTCCGCCTGGAGCGTACTCCCGTCACGCTGCTCGGCGGATAAAAACTCATGGGGCTTTGGCATATCGACACACTCGACTTCGGGAATATCCAGCACTTCCAGCCTGCGTCCGCCCGGATTGCCGTTCTCGGCTTTCTCCTTGACGGCAGCCTTTTTTCTTCCCGCACCGGGTCTTGCACCGCCGCGCCCGCCTGTGTTGTTGGATTTTGTCGGCATTTTCTCACCCCTTTCCTCGAAAAGTAAAGCAGCCGCAGCCGGCCACCCTTTATTACCCTTTTGATTTCGCCTTTTTCGCACGCGAGCCCCCGCGCCCGTTCCCACGGGGCAGAGCCGTAGAGATTTTGACCGCCCCTGAGGCTTTAGTGATTGTGCCAGCGGTCCCCACGTTCTGCATGGATTTTCGCATGACAGGAAGAACATAAGGACATTAGATTATTTTCGCTGTGATCACCGCCCTCTGCCAGAGGCTTGATGTGATGCACCTGCTCCGCCTTGACGAGCCTGCCTTCCCGTTGGCACTGCTCACAAAGCGGGTGTGCATCCATGTACCGGTCACGGATGCGTTTCCATGCCCGTCCATACCTGCGCTTGGCTGCCGGGTCCCGGTCATACTTTTCGTACCGCTGGTTCTCTTTTCTTTGATGTTCCTCACAGAACCTGCCATCCGTCAGCTTAGGACAGCCGGGGTAGGAACACGGCCGCTTTGGTTTCCTTGGCATCGGCTCACCTCCTCCGGGCATAAAGAAAGCCCCCGCAGGAAAATCTCCCACGAAGGCTTTTGGCTGTATACATTTTCGCTGATTCTATCATACTCCACCACCCTATGTGCCACAAGGGAAGCGGTGTGTCAAAGTGTGCCAATGTCAGATAAAATCCGGAAAGTGTTGGAGAGCCGACCCATGTATGCGGTGGACTGTCCTCAAAGAAACATCCAGCAGCTCTGCTATTTTCTGCCATGTCCTCCCATCAATATACCGGTAGCGCAGCAGCAGCTTTTCCTGATTATTCTCAACACAGTCAATGGCTTGACTCACCGATTTTTGCAAATCCACATATTCATCCACCATATGGCTGATGTCCCGCTCCAGTTCATCAATCTTGCAGATACATCTGGCAAAAGGAGCATCCGACGGACGGTTAGGATTATGCTGTTCCTCAAAATGGCTGCCGGATATCCTCCTTGACAGATCCCTCCAATAATCCAATTCCCTCAGTTTGGAATGGATCAGGGCATCTATTTCCCTGGCCTGGTTCAAGTATTCCTTGGCCGTCATTCCGATACCTCCCCATCCTGTTTTTTCAGTTCCTCCAACTCTGTTTTTAATGTTTCAAGCTGGATTCTCGCCATATCCATCAGCCCCGACGCCAGTCTTGGCGGAAAGATATAGTTCAGCGGTTTTCGTTTTTTCCC
Source organism: uncultured Oscillospiraceae bacterium (assembly GCA_900554535.1). Lineage (GTDB taxonomy): Bacteria > Bacillota > Clostridia > Oscillospirales > Acutalibacteraceae > Caproicibacterium. The sequence goes on from USIA01000005.1 coordinate 4,560, forward strand.
GCCTTTATCGTGGAGGAAAGCAACAGCCACCTTAATCGTACAGCAGTTGCAAGGGCTGAGGATATCCTTATATATTTCCAATGTATTTTCAAGCTCTCGGATTTTTATATTCCGCATCAGCCATTCTCCATCAACCGCTCCCCTGGTCAGGGTGTCGTACCAGTCAGACCGGAAGAATCTTTCACACTCCAGCATTGTGTCTTCCGGGCTTTTCCCATCAATACTGCAGCCCATGAATGCCGCAGCATAATCCTCCGCTGCCTGCCGGACGATTGCGTTTTTTAAGTTATCAAATGCATCCATACCGCACCTCCAAAAAAATTTATTAAATTCCCTCGGATTGGCTATAGTTGTCTTAGATTTGCTCAGATTTTCAAATCAGCTTTTACGGCTTCGATCAACGCAGCCTGTGTGGTGTCCTTTTCCGACAGGGCTTTCATGATCCGCTCGTCAATCGTACCTTTCGTGATGATATGCAGCACCACCACGGTATCGGACTGCTGGCCCTGCCGCCAGAGGCGGGCGTTGGTCTGCTGGTAAAGTTCCAGGGACCAGGTCAGTCCAAACCATACAAGGGTGGAACCTCCGCTTTGAAGGTTCAGCCCGTGTCCCGCCGATGCCGGGTGAATCAGTGCCACTGGAAGTTCCCCTGCATTCCATCTACGGATGCTTTCCGAAGAATCCAGCCTGGAAAACGGGATTTTCAGCTTATGGAGCCGCTTCGTGATCCGTTCCAGGTCGTGCCGGAACCAGTAAGCCACCAGGAGCGGTTTCCCTCCCATACTCTCGATGATGTCCTCCAAGGCATCCAGTTTCCGGTCATGAATGGCAATGGTCTCTCCTTCATCCGTGTATACTGCACCGTTTGCCATCTGTGAGAGCTTCCCGGAAAGAGCCGCAGCATTGGCGGCGGTGATTTCCCCGTCCGGGAGCTGCAGCAACAGATCCCGCTTGAAGGAAACATACCGTTGCACTTCCTCCTCAGAGAGATACACCTCATAGCCGGAGGAAACGAACTGTGGCATCTGCAGGTAATCTGTGGATTTCATGGAAATCGTGATGTCAGAGATTAGCCGGTAGATCTGTTCCTCCGCCCCTGGAAGGGGCTTGTAGGAAAACACCACCTGCCCATTGCGCTTGTCCGGCAAGAAAAACCGGGTACGATACTGACTGATGAACCTCCCCAGCCGCTGCCCCATATCCAGCAGCTTGAACTCAGCCCACAGGTCCATCAGCCCATTGCTGCTTGGCGTCCCAGTCAGGCCCACGATCCGTCCCACCTTCGGCCGCACCTTCATCATGGCACGGAACCGCTTGGACTGGTGATTCTTGAAAGAAGATAGCTCATCGACCACCACCATGTCGTAATCAAAGGGGATCCCGCTTGCTTCTACCAGCCACTGCACGTTCTCCCGGTTGATGATGTAAATATCGGCCTGCCGTCTCAGCGCCGCCAGCCGCTCCGTTTCTGTTCCCACAGCCACGGAATAGATCAAACTGTCCAGGTGATCCCACTTTTCAATCTCTGCCGGCCAGGTATCCCGTGCCACACGGAGAGGCGCAATCACGATGGCTTTGTGGATCTCAAAGCGGTCGAACAGCAGGTCGTTCAAAGCGGTCAGGGTAATGCTCGTCTTGCCAAGCCCCATCGACAAAAGCACTGCCGCAACAGGGTGTGTCTCGATATACTCCGTGGCATATTTCTGATACTCATGGGGCCTGTATCTCATCTATGATCCCTCCGATCTGTTTCTCATCATCCAGCACATACACCTGGAAACCTAACCGCCGAAGGAGCCTGTGCCTGGAAAGCTGCAGGGGCCTCGGTTTTTCTCCCGGTGCTTTTACCTCCACAAAGCCGATGTGTCCGCCCGGCATCAGCACTAAGCGGTCGGGCATTCCGGCAAATCCGGGAGAGGTAAATTTCGGTGCGATGCCGCCTGCCGCTTTTACGGCTTTTGCCAGGGTCTGTTCAATCTGCCGCTCCCGCATATTCCCTCCATAACACCTCAAATGCCTCCACCGCTCCGCTGCAGGCGCCGATACGGCCAAGGTACCGCGCAATAACATCATGTTCTGCCAGAACCGGGAATTCAAAGTCGCGGAGCATATCCCGGACAAAATCTCCGCATGGCGTGGCGTCCGCCTCGAAGTTCCTCGCCCAGCGGAAGAACGGGCTGGGATTGTCATTGATCTCTCGTGTCAGCTCAATGCGGTAATTCCAGTTCAGGCTGTTCGGATTCACGGGCCGGTATCCGGCAAGCAGCATGGCGTCCTTGAACTCGTTGTTGGTAAGGTAAACGCCCGTATCATGTTCCAGCAGGTGCTTCATCCCGTAGCTCGTATGCCCCTGCAGGACCTTTTTCCCGGCGCGGATATTCTTTCTGATCCACCCGTCAACCGCGGTAACCACAGCATCCTCACGGCCGGTGATCAGCGCCCCATCGGTAAATCCGTTCTCATTCGTATAAGGCCTTCCATTTTTGATCATTTCCGATTTCTCCTTTCAGAAGTTGTCCCGTCCAGTCCTTGTCCACAGAGCCTGTCCACAGCAAAACCCTTGAAATCACTGCGTTTTTGCTGCTTCTGCGGACAAGTGGACGGAAAATTCCCTTACGCGCGAAATACGCGTGTTCGCGCGTGTGCAGGACGGGATCTATATCCATATAAATTCATGTTTTTGTCTTATATAGGTTTTTCTGTCCAGTTGTCCAGTAAGATACCGGAAACCCTTGTGCTGACTGCGTTTTCCGGCCATGGACAACCCCAGGACAGGTGTGGGACGGCTCAGGTTGTCCTCGTATATACGCGCTGCCGCCCATAGATGGGGAGCATCTGCCGCGCCCCGCTTTTCTCCCAGCCCTCGATCCGCACCATGATGGCGGATATGGCATAGGAGTCCGAGGGGCGCATCTCCTCCTTGCTTTTGCCGAAGCATTCGCACCAGATCTCGATGTTGCTCACGGTCTGGCGCTTCATAGTGCCCTCAGATCTGGTCGGATCATCAATATCACGGATATACTCCCTGCGCCGGTAATAATCCATGCTGTCCCAATCATCGGGGAGGAGCATATCCAGATAATTCCGCACGATGCCCTCGCGGTCGTCCTGCTCCATCGCTTCCCGCTGTTCCTGCCTGGCGTAAGCCTCAAGGTCAGCATCAAGATACAGCTTTTCTCCCGACCTGGCGATCTCGGCGACCTCCGCCCATATCTGCCGGACCACCTCGGCGGTCATTTCCCAGGGCTTGCACTTTCCCTGGCCGGTAACCTTGACGTTCCAGAACCTGCGGTTTCCGGTAATATCGCGGAGATACCCGTTCTCGCTGTTGGTCGTGCCGAAGAACACACATTGCCTTGGGTGCGGAGTCACCCTCCGCCCAAAACTGGCGCGGTATTTGTCGTCCTGCCTGGAAATAAAGGCTTTGACCTTGTCGATGTCCGCCTTTTTCATACCCGCAAGCTCGCCGATCTCCAGAATCCAGTACCCCTGCAGTTTCTCAGCGGCTGTCTTGTCGTTCATATCAGAAAGGGCAAGGCTGTCCGAGAACCACTCCCCACCAAGGGCGGAGATCAGGGTGCTTTTGCCAATACCCTGAGCCCCGTTTAAGACAATCATGTTGTCAAACTTAATGCCGGGATAATATACCCTCATATACGCCGCACACAGCGACTTCCTGGTGACCGCCCTGACATAGCGGTTGTCCTCCGCACCGAGATAATCGATCAGCACGGTCTCTGCCCGCCTGACCTTATCCCATGGCGGAAGGGACTCGAACATTTCCCGGATCGGGTGATAGGAACGGTCGTCCGTCACCTTGGTAACTGCGATACGGTAATTACGTTCTGAAAACGAGCCATAATGGGAATCTACAAAACTGATGAGCTGCGCGTCATCCGCATCCCGCCAGAACCTTGCCGGATGTTTCCATGGCACCTCGCCTTTGATCTCCATGCCGTCTGCCAACTGGTTAAACACGATTCCTTTGAGGTTGGGATCGTTCTCCATAATCAGGGTAATGTTATGGAGGTTGTTTTTTAACACCATAGAACGAGACTCATACTCCAGCTTTTTCTTCCAGGTATCGTCCCCGTCCGTGAAACAAAAGTCCGTTTCTGCCGCCTGCTGCTTTTTCTCAAGGATCAGCATTTTGACCGTCTCGTCCCTGCTGGCAAAATCTGCCATCGCACGGAACGACTTCTTCTCGTCCTCATCGCCAAAGAGATGGATGCGGACAATGTCAAAGGCGCTGCACAGCTTCAGATATGCCGGGTCTTTGGCGTGGTGGCTGTATACAAATTTGCCGCCCTCCTTGATCTCCACACCCGGCTGACTGCTCGACTCCTTAAAGCGATAGCGTGTCCCATCCGCTGAAAGCTCATAAATGTCACTCAGGAATTTTTCCATGGCGAGGTTTATAGGAAAGTAGGCGTTATTGAAAACTCCAACAATACCTTCCTTTTCCAGCGGATCTGCCTGTTTCTTATCCCCGATCCCCTTCGCCCGGCTCTCCCTGGAGGAGGTAGGCAGCCTGGTAGGGTCTGTCCATTCCGGATGCGCCGACAGGATTTCGTCCGGGTCAAGCCACGGCCCGTCCGTCTCCTTATAGACAAACTCCCCGTTGGCCGGTGTGCTGGGCCAGTACATGAGCTGGTTGGGCAGGTAGGAGCATTCGTCAAAATAGTCCATGCCCAGGGACTGGGCCAGGTATCTTGCCACCGCCACATACTCCTCCGGCGTTACATCCCTCGTCAGAGGGACCAGTATCCGCACCCGCGGCGTCTCCGGCGTGTGGCTGTGGGTGCTGTAGAGGATGGAGGTGTAGGGAACCCGGCGTTCATAGTCCTCCAGGAATTCCGCCTCGATCCGGTCCCCGTCCAGCGTTACCATGGACCGGGAGACCACCGTGTCGATCTTGCGCCTCCCGTCCTTTAGCACGCCAGCTACAATGCCGCCGTGGTCCTTCGCGGCGTCCCGTTTCGACCTGGGGAGCCGGGCGTATTCCTCTGCGGACTCCGTTGTACGGATTGTCACTTTCAGCCGTCCCTTCAAAGCGGAGAGTTCGATCTTCTTGTTCGTCAACTGTTTCGTGCTGCGGCTGTTGGCGCAGGCAATGTTTAATTCGCGCATGGCATCTCCTCCAATTCCTCTGTGAAATACCGCACCGGTATGTTCTTCTTTTCCGCCTTCGCAATCTCCGCCCGCATCCCTGCGGATATGACGCTGCCGAATACCCATACCTGCTCACATTTCGTGAGCAGCACCATTCCCATAAACAGGGCAAGTTCCCGCTCCGCCGGTCTGCCGTCATCCATGAACTGCGGATAGAGCAGGTGAGGGGCAATCGGGATGCAGGTATTCCGCACCGCAAAGCGGCTGTATACCCTTGCCATGTTCACATTCCGCTCCACATCACCAGCGTAGGGAGAGCATATATAGACCAGCGGCCGGTATACACGCCTTGCCGCTTTCTCCTCCTTCTCAATGTTGGAAAGGGCTTCATAGACCGTCGGGTCATAGTAACCCTCGCTGTTATATTTGTTGATGCCCATAGGCCGCACCTCCTTCTAATCCTTCTGATAAAACTCGCATTCGTATCCGTCTGCCCGCAGCTTCAACCCTTTCGCCCAGGGCGGCGTCCTGCCCATCTGTTCGCAAACCGCCGTAACCGACATTCTCCGGTCAGCCTCAATGATAATCTCGTCATGCACATGGGCAACAATGGAGCAGTTTTTTAAAGTCTGCATGGCATTGCAGAGAATATCGCGGGCGGTACCCTGGACGATATTCTCCACAAACTTGGGGCCATAACTCTCCAGCCGTTCCCACTTCTTTGTTCCGCCCACGCCCATGTAAGTCACCGACTCCCCACCGAACTGGTTCTCGCCAATCCTCGGTTTCACATAGGCGAGCCGCCGGCCGGAAGGAAGGGTGATAAAGAGCATGGCGCTCCGGTAATCAAAGCGGAGGCCGTGTGTCTCCGTGGGGATTCTCATTTTGACGCATTCTTTCACAGCCCGATCCACATCCCACCAGAAACGGACGATATTGGGATTTGCCGCTCTCCAGCTATCCACCAGCGGTTGAAGTTCCTCCTCCGTCATTCCGGCCTCCAACGCACCCATTGCCTTCAGCGCACCGACGCTGCCACCATACCCGCAGGACAGAGTCGCCTGTTTTCCTTTCTGGCGCAGCTCTGCGTTCTCCCCATGCTTTTCCACCCGGCAGTGGAACATACGGGCAGCAGTCTCACAGTAAATGTCTCCGCCTTTTTCAAAAACCTCCAATACCCATTTCTCTCCGGCCAGCCAAGCCAGCACTCTCGCTTCGATGGCGGAAAAATCTGCCACAATGAGTTTCCTGCCATCCTGCGGCACAAATGCCGTGCGGATAAGCTGGGAGAGGGTATCCGGGATATCTTCATAGAGCATGGAAAGTGCTTCATAATTACCGCTCCGCACCAAAGCCCGCGCCTGTGCCAAATCTGGCATGGTATTCTTATACAGATTTTGCAACTGGATCAGCCGCCCGGAGAACCGGCCGGTACGGTTGGCCCCGTAAAACTGGAACATTCCATGGGCCCGGCTGTCTGCGCAGACCGCGTTCTCCATCGCCGTGTATTTCTTTACGCTGCTCTTGGCGAGCTGCTGCCGGAGTGAGAGAACCTCCCGTAGGGGCTCCGGCGCTGTCCTAATCAGCTCCGCCACAGCCTTTTTTCCCAGGGTGTCCGTTTCCAGCCCGTGGTCTGCCAGCCACTGTTTCATCTGCTGTACGGAATTCGGGTTTTCCAGTTCCGTCAGTTCCTGCATGGTGGCGGTCAGCCGTTCACGGGAGCGGGCATCCACGGCAATGGCCTGACGGACCAGTTCCATATCCACGCCGATGCCCCGGTCATTGATCTCCTGGTCGAGATGGTATTCCTCCCAGATGGAAGCTGGCACGGGAAATCTGGAGAGCCTCTCCTGGATCTGCATTTCCGTCTCCACATCCCGGAGGTTATATGCCTTGAACCGTTCCCATTTCTCCGGGGCATGCTCCGGCAGGTTCCGCGTCCTGCCGCCGTTTGCTTTTGTCGGTCTGCAGGGGACACAGAAATAGCGGATCAGGTCTTTGCCCTCCGTCAGCTTCTGCTTTTCCAGACCCAGCACTGCGCCCACGCTTTCCAGGGAACGGGGAAGACCCAGTGTGGAGGCCCACACCATAGAGCAGCGCCAGGATGCCGGAGCAAGATAGTTGCCAGCCGGGTAGCCGAGGAAACGTGAGAGACAAATCCGTTCAAACTGCGAGTTGTATGACCACTTCTCTACGGTTTCATCTTCCAGCGCATCCAGAATCTCTTCCGGGAGTTTCTCCCCGCAGGCAAGATCGACCACCCGTACCGCCCCGCCATCGACAGAATATGCGGCAAGCAGGATTTCAAAATCTTCGCTCTCGCAGTATCGGTACACCCCGCATTTCGCAAGATCCACACTGCTGTACGTTTCCAAATCCCAAGCTATAGATTTCAAATTCATCATCCCCTTTCAACTGCCCAAAGGGCAGCAGGGGCTGATACCCCCGCCACCCGGTTCCAGCGGTTTTCTGTGTCAGGAGAGGAAATCCTCGTCCTCATCCGCGAAGTCATCCTCCGGGCGGGACTTGCCGCCCAGCGGCTCACCGTCACGGATCTTCTGCAGGTTGTTCAGGCCACAGGCAATCCCCTTATTGCCATTGGAATTGAACGCATAAAAGTTGATGCTCGCCCTGCCGTACACACCGCTGTAAACCTCGGAAGTATCCAGGATTGGCTGGCGGTCCGCATCCACGATGCCCGGAGCTGTGGCACTGTTGGCATTGACGAAATAGGCATTTGCGTAGGCTTCATCGTCCGGGCGTTCCGCATCCCCGTCACGGAGCGGCGTCTTTAAGACGGAAAGCGCGGGGACGCTCCGGCCGTTGCCCTTCAGCTTGGCCTCGCCCTCTTTGTAGGCAGCTTCGATAGCCGCTTTGATCTTGTTGATGGTGACCGTGTCCGACTTGGGGATGATCAGGCTGACGCTGTACTTGGGCGTGCCGCCGTTGATGGACTTGGGCTGCCACACGTTGCAGTAGCTCCATCTGGTATTGGGGCCGGTGATCACTTTCATCGGGTTCTTGACTTTATTTGACATTCTGGTTTCCTCCTCAATCTTTAAAATCATTCTGTGCCGTATTCATAGGCTGCCGCTTATCGGACAATGGCACAAGGACGGGCTTGCCCTGGGGCTTTTCGATCAGTCCTCCCAGCAGCTCGTCAAACTTCTTTTTGCCCAGGAGCTTCTGCATCTCCGTAAGACCCAGCACCTTTTTGGCATAGGGATCATACCCTGCCTGGGAAACGGCGTCGGCCACCGCTTCCTCGCTGATGTACCGGCGGTTGGAGCGTCCCTCCACCACCTTGTAGCCGGGATACTCCGTCCCGCTGAGTGCCTGCCGGAGCGCGTATTCTTTCACATCCGCAGCCCAGGCGGTCAGTTCATCCGCCTTGTCCAGAATGGCGGCGATCTCCGCGTCCTCCAGTGTGTCTGGCATCTCAAAATCGTATTTCGCCAGTTCCAGGTTGTACTCTGCCCGCTTCCGGCAGACCGCCTTTGCCTTGCAGAACCGACACCAGTCACCACAGGCAAACTCCCCGCCGCCCTCATAGGCCAGTTTCGCCTTATAGGTCAAGTCGTTATAGGCCCACTGCAAAAGATCATCCTTTGCCATGACACAGACACTCACGTTATCCCGGCGTGGCTGGAAGATGGTCATGCGGACGGTATCAATGTCATAGATGCCGTCAAACAATTCCAGAGCGCCCAAGGCGTACAGCATCATCTGGGGATTTTCTACCGCAGACACCTCCACGCCTTTCCCATGCTTGTAATCCACAATATCGAGAGTACCGTCTGCAATGATGACGCAGTCGCCAGTGCCGAAGCCGTCTTTGACGAAGCGGGAAAAGTCCAGACGCTGCTCGATCAGCACCACCGGATCTTTACAGGTTTTCTTTGCGTCCTCCACCAGTTCCAGCACATAAGCCGCATAGTCTGTAGCGCACTGTTCCATCTCCTCGTTGTAGAAGGAAAGGTTCTCGGTGGGGCCGGAAGCCTCCATGCCAAGGGCCCGTTTCAGCTTGTATTCGCACAGGCTGTGGGCGTCTGTCCCTTCCTGAGCGTACTCGCTGCCCGTATCCTCATACTTCTCGCAAAGCCTAGCGGAGGGCGGGCAGTTCAGCCAGCGGTGGCTGGAGGATGCGGAAAGTAATGCATGAGTTCCCATCACAGCACCTCCGCTTCCGCAAGAAGCGCCGGATACTCTGCCGGGTCAATGTCCGACAGCTTATCCGCACCATGCTTGATTAGGAGCGCCTTTACCTCTGCCGTATGACCGGCACGGGACTTCTCTGCCAAAGCCGCCCGCACCTGTTCCAGTGTCAGCGGCTTTTGCTCCGGCTTCTCCACAAGCGTCTCCGCTTTCTTTGCGACAGCTTTCTTTTGTGGCTTCTGAACCGGCTTTTCCTCCGGGCTTTGATCCGGCGGCTCCGGCCCATCCTGTACTGCGGCGTCCGCCACCGCCTGCAGACTGTCTGCCAAGGAACGGAGGTCGGATACCACATCCAGAAGAAGTTTCATCCTACTCATGCGCCAGCCCTCCTTCCGCAATCTCCCGGATCGAGAGTTCCTCCACGGAACTGCCCGGAACAATGACCGTCAGCTTTACCTTGTCCCCAAGGAGGAAACGCATCAGGCGCTCCCTCACGGAAACGCTGCGCACACTGACCGCGCCGCCGTTCACAGGCTCCTTTGAAACACGGATCTGCAATGTGTGTTTCATCTCATCACCTCTGCTTTCTGAAGGACGGTATTGGTGTGTCCTTCAACATACGGAGATTGGGAGGGCGCTTTGAGGGGGAGGATTTCAGAAAAACTTTAAAAACTTTTTTCTGGCCCCTTCGATGGATTCCCGGATGGTCTTGATGTCCTTACCCTCCCGGCGGGCGATCTCCCGGAGGGATACCCCTTCGGCCATCATCAGAAGCCTGCGCCGCTGCACCTCCGATAGCTTTCCAAAAGCCTCTTTGATACGTTGGTTTTCCAGCTGCAGGAACAGGGCGGATTCCGGGGTCTCGCCGTCTGCGTAATCCCTGCCCTTGTACACTGCCGCGTCCAGGGAATAGCAGTGGTACCGCTCCTTCCGGTCCTGGTTGCTTTCCTCTCGCCTGGAATCCAGGATCAGGTTCCCGATTTCCTCATTGACCTCTACATCCGAGGTCTCGCCATTTGCAAACGTGTAATTGATCTTCATTTTGCCGTTCTCCTTTCGGAGCCCGGCAAGCGGCGCCTTGGCCGCTAAAACGAAAAAAGAGCCTAACAAGCAGCACAAAAGTGCCGCTTGCCAGGCTCAATATCCCATCTGTCTTTTTTTCAGGACAGCGTGATGAAGGGGCAACCACAGAGGATGGAATGAAATCACCCCTTCGTGCATCATGCTCAGACAAACGCCGCACCGGTTTCCCGGCTTCGCTGTCCGTTGCCCGCCCGTCATATACATTCCTTATGGGGGCTGTCGTATTGCCGCAGCTATCCGGTAAGTCCCGGAACCAGCCCGGAACATTCGGTGGTAGCTATTCAGTTTTGATGATCCCAACCTCCGCGCCGCAGTGCCCGCACTTCACATATAAATCGGGATACCGGCCCTTATGGGGGATTTTGGTCAGTGTCTTTGTACCTTTTACCGCGTCCAGCAGTTTCCACCCGCACTTCGGGCAGTACACTGGACGCATTTTGTCTCTTATGTCATTCTGTTTAACCTCCTTCTTGCCTTGGCGCAAACCGGTCACTCCTTTCCGCCAGAGCCAATCCGGCTGCCGGGGAGCGGGCCTGCGGTCCGTGCGCATCTATTCCACAATGTCCGTGAGCCAATGCGCCACCGGCCTGGAAAGAAGCCGCGCGTTGAGGTATGCCATCTCTAAGGTGAGACAGGTATTCCCCAAGTAATACCCGTCCATGATTGTGAGGGTCATGGCAAGGTCTGGCCGCTCCATATCGGTCAGGCAGATCGGCAGCAAGTATTGCACCCGGCCCTGATACCCCTGCGGAACCACAATGCTCGGTTCCACCACAGCCTTCCGCCGCGCAAGCTCAACTGCCGTTTCCAAAAGCAGGGGCAGGTTTTGCGCTTCACGGATGTCTGCCGGGATACGGGAAAGGTTCTCCTCGTCGCCGAGGATATGATCCACGTTGACGCGGATCGGCCATTCCGGGTTGTAATTGACGCCATATTGCGTCATATAGTAGCTGGGCTTCTTCGGCAGCGGGGAGATATATCTCAACCACGGAGCCATCTCATCAAAAAAACCTTTAAAATGCCAGTACAGTGTAGAATTTCTTTTCTTGTTGCGGTCAAAGCAGGCATAGATTGGCTTATACCTGCGGGTGTAAAGGCCGGTATGGAAACAGGCGTGTTCATTCTCCACATGAAAAAACTTCGCCGCCTGTTCTGGATTCTTCTCATTGCTATAATCAATCACTTGCTTTTTATAGATGGAATGTATATATCGTTCCAAGATTGGCGTATCCGCATTTTTCGTAGCATGATCCGCATTCTTAAACCTCCACGGCTCCGGCAGCGCCAGCTTTGCCAGTTCGTCAAGCTGGAGGTACCAGTACGGAACATATGCCGATGCAAACAGATCAGTTAGCAGCATTATTAACTCCTCCAATTATTTTTTATCGCCTCCACGAGCCTCATCTGTATCTGGATTTTCATGTCCTCATCCAGCTCCCGCATGATTTTTCCATCCGGGCTTATCCGTTCAAAGGTTGATACTGCTGTAATGTATGGATTAAAAATCTCCAGAATCCGCTCCAGGGCTTTTTCTTCTCCGTTGGATGCTCTCTTAATAAGGTCATCACTCAATTCACGGATCACGCCCTTGTCCATGTAGTTCATAGTATGATTTAATTCTTTTGAACGCACGCCGTCTGAGGTTATACACCGTGCGTACCGTAACCTCCAGTCTTTCTGCAATTTCCCTGTCTTTCAATTCCAGCCAGAAGTCATAAAGAATAACTTTCCGCTGGTCATCCGGCAGGGATTTCAGTGCTTCAAACAGCATTTCGCTCTCTACCGCACAAGGTTTCCCATCCACTACCAGAATCAAATTTTCCACTGTGTATGTATCCTCATGCGCCAGTAGTTCAAGCAAATATTCCACCGGTTCCTCACCCGTGGCGTCATATTCTTTCCGAATGCCTGCTGCCCGTTTGATATTGCTGCATTCGTTCTTGATCACCTTAAAACAGAACTTAGCAAACTTGCGGCAGTTTTCTTTTTCATTATTGGAGGGTGCCACTGCTCATCCCTCCTCTCCGTATATATCGGGCTGTGTCTTTTTGCCTCCTCGCTTATATAGAACACATCTCACACAGGCAAACCGGAAAGGTCATGAGAATATTTTTTTAAAATCTTTTTATGTTTATGGCGGTAAATCCATCTGCAATAGCTTTTAAGAACCGTCCATTATTGAAACTTCTATGACATGGAAAAAGGTCAATCCGCACAAGGCAGACTGACCTTTCCCGGCAAGTAACAGGCTGATATTATCTTGCTTTGTCCTCATTATTTACAGATTCTTTGAGTTTGGAGAAGCTCTCATCGCTAATGATGTGTTCAATCTGGCAGGCGTCGGCCTCCGCTGTCCTGGGGTCAACGCCTGCGGCGATAAGCTGCTCGGTAAAAAAGCAATGGCGCTCGTAGATTTTTTCGGCAACCTCGCGGCCCACATCAGTCAGATGAAGAAAGTGATCTTCGTCCATTGTAAGAAAGCCGCCGTCCCGCAAGGTAGCCACCGCATGGCACACGCTTGGCTTTGACACCTCCATGTGCCGGGCCACATCTACGGAGCGTACCATACCGAGTTTCTTTTGGAGAACCAGGATGGTTTCCAGGTAGTCCTCTCCGGACGCATGAAGTATCATAAACTCCTCCTGAATTCATAATTAGATTCTAAAAAAGTTCAAAACTTTCTTCGCTCCGTTAACATCCAAAGGGTAGTTCTCTTTAATTTGACCTTTTTCCATGTGAATCACATACGAACAACTTGCCATCACCAGCTCCGGATCATGCGTAATAACAAGAAGCGTTTTGCCTTGACCTGCAAGTGACTTCAAACTCTGCGCAACTTCCCGCATATGTTTGAGATCAAGTCCGCTGGTTGGTTCGTCAAACACAATGATCTCCCGGTTACTCACAATGGCAGATGCGATCGCTACTCGCTGCTTCTGCCCGCCGGAAAGAGAAAGCGGGTGCCTGTCTTTATATTCCAGCAGATCAAACTGTTTAAGAATTTTATCCACAACAGTTTCATCCTTGTTGTCCATGCTCAGAAGCACTTCATCCGTCACGCTTTCGGTAAATAGCTGATGGCTGGTATCCTGCATTACCATGTAGCAATGTTTGAGCCGGGCTTTCCAATCAAGGGTTTTCCCGTCAACCTGCAAAAGGCCACACTTCTTTTCCAGTCCGCAAATACAGCGGGCCAGAGTAGATTTTCCAGCGCCATTCAGACCGATAATGGCAATCGTTTCTCCAACAGGCAGTTTTGCATTTGGAATATGGAGGCTTTCTGGTGCTTGCTTTTTATACGCAAAGCAGAAATTTTGAAGTTCCATCTGTTTAGCTGTATGCGTCTGATACTGATTAGCGGGTTTCAGCTTCGAGAGAGAAAACGGCCGCAGTCCCATTTCTTTTCGAGTGCCATCCGATAAGCTGTCAAATTCAGCAGGTGTGTATTCCTGTTCGATCTCCCCATCTTTTACATATAGTACACGGTCCACAAGATCGTGAAGGTAGTAAAGGCGGTGTTCTGCAATCAGAATTGTTTTGCCTTGCTTTTTCCAGAGGCTCAGGACCTGCCGCAGGTCATCAATGGAAGCCATATCCAAATTAGAAGATGGTTCGTCAAGAACCATAATTCCCGGCAGCAATACACTTGATGAAGCACAGGCTATTTTTTGCTTTTCCCCGCCTGATAGAGCAAACACGCTCCGCCCCATCAGATTTTCAATATGATAATTGGAAATTGTCCGATCCATCCTTTGCAGGATGTCCTCCTGGGGATAGCCCAAATTTTCACAGGCGAAGGCTAATTCACTATCCGTATCTACGTTGAAAAACTGGCTTTTAGGATTTTGGAACACAGATCCCACCATAGCAGCCAAGTCGTAAAGTGGCGTATCAGCTACGCTTTTTCCGTCCAGAAAGACATCGCCTTCTAAATTGCCCTCATAATAATGAGGCACCAGCCCGTTTACTAAACGGGTAATCGTTGTTTTCCCACAGCCGGATTCCCCCGTGAGTAAAACAAACTCCCCTGTTTTTATGGTGAGATTGATATTTCTAATCCCTCCACCGCGGGATTCTTCACCATAAGAGAAAGAAACATTTTGAAAATCTATCATGGCAAAATCCCTCCTGCGGAAATTATCGGGGAAGCAATCGCCCAAAACACTACAAAGCAACAAAACAAGATCAGCACCACATCGGCAAAATTGAATTTAAGCTGGCAAATGTTTGTGCGTTTGACAGGAGCGCCGAGGCCACGGGTAATTGCCGCAGCGGAAAGTTCCTCACCGATTTTCACGGAGCAGGTAATCATCGGGATCAGCTTATACTCCAATATTTTTGAAGATTTTTTCCCTCCAAGTTTAATCCCACGCATTTTCATAGCGTCACTGATTGCTTCTGACTCCTGAAAGACAGTTGGAAAGAAGCGGAACATGACCGTTAAGGGAATCGTCACCTCTTTGGGCATATGGATTCTTTCCATGCCGGAAATCAATTCACTGACTGTTGTTGTTTTCACAGCATAGGCCGCCATTGCAACGCTGGGAAGAATGCGGCAAAAGAAACCAGTTGTAAACAGCACAAGAAAATTCAATATTCCTGTGAGATGCGGCAAGACTGAGATTTGAACAGCATAAAAAGCAGCAAAAATAACAATGTATCCAACCGCTTTTCCAAATTGTTTGGAACAAAGCAGTAACAAAGCTGGAATGGCACAAAGAACAAGGCGGAGTAGCCCCATAGCTTCTCCGCCTGTCCCTCCCATGACAAAAATACTGATGATGAAGATGAGCAACAGCTTTGTACGCGGATCAAGCCGCAGACCCGTTTCTGCTTTTTTGCTGAGAAGAATTTCCCGCGCCATTATGCAATACCAGCACGCTGGAAGTGCTTTTTACAAATGGCCTTTCCAATCACACCACCGACAATACCAAATACAAAGCAAGCGACCAACAGAATAGGGGCAATCCACATAGGCATATAGGTGTTGAGTGTTGTGGCATATTCTGCGCCATATCCCTCTGTCAGCATCACAAGATAGCTGTCACGGTTCAAGAAAATGGGTGCGAAGTTACCAAATACCCAAATACTAAAAGCGCCACAGGATAAAACAGCGCTCTTTGAACTTTTGTAATCTGCCTTTTTTAAGATTATATCGGCAATCAGACCGCCGGCAAGTCCTGTCAGCATGGTTAAATAGCCATTTCCGCCAAATATGTTAAGCAAGCCGATCAAAAAGCCCATAATTGCAGTCATACCAAACTTCTTCGCCTTAGTGACATACAACATATAAGGAATACCGCCAACCAAGGGGCAAAGCACTGCCATTAACGGGATAAAAATAGGAATAAATCCAAGTATGGCAACTAACATCGTAATGACCATGTAGATCACTGTGTAAATACCAATAGTGATAAAATCCTTGCCTTCTAATCTACGTTTCTTTTGATTTGAATTCGCAGGCATACTCATGAAGACATTCCTCCTTTATAAATAAAATGCAGTGCGGTTAGAATAAGCTAACCACACTGCATAGATTATCATCTGTGAAAAAATGCTTCAACCCAAAAGCTACCCGTTTTTACCCAAAAGCTACCTAATTTTATTCATTTAACCCATTAAAGCGTGTTTCTCTATAATTCTTGGGGACTACACCGTATCTTTTTTTGAAGGCTGCCGCAAAATTACTCGGCTTTCCATAGCCCACAATAGCAGCAATCTCACTTACATTCATGTCGCCGTCCAAAAGTAATTGTGCTGCATGTGCCAATCGTTGGTCAATAATATATTGATGGATTGATATACCATAGAGAGATGAAAAACCTTGCGACAGTTTTGGTACGCTCAAATGCACCATGCGTGATAATTCCTTACAGGATGGAGCGAAAGCAAGCTGACTGTCAATAATTCGTTTTGTCTCCATAATAGCAGTTCTTTCAGTTCGAGACATTGAGATGTTTTTACCCATCAAAATGTCTAACTCAAGAACCTCTCCCAAATAGACAGACAGCAGTTCTAATAATTTTCCATCTAAATATAGATAGCCCAGACTGCCCCGGTATTGAGAAAACTGGCTCGTCTCTGTCAAAATTTGTTCCATAATTGGGGTAACAGGAATTTTAGAAATTCCCTCCAAAAGTTTTTTCCTATATACTGTAATTTCTTGACCATCAAAGTATTCTGAAAGTAGTTGTACAAAGTAAGTAATAGGTATTTTGATAGTTTTAAAAGAAAAATTACTGTTTTTCTTATAACAAATATATTCTTTTCCCTTATGTCCTGCGTAAATACAGGATTCCTTTTTCTGTAATGTAATGGAACTCCGGTCATTTATAACTCCCCATGAGACCCCGTCATTCAGACAGAAAATAATTTGCATATACTCATCATTACCAGGCCCCTGTACGTTCATATCTGTATTCGATTGATAGTGCATCTGCCAATCCGAAAGAATAACACCATGTTTAATTTTGGTTTGTGCAATTCTGCCTGGTCCAAACTCAGATGAGATGTCCATGGAGAATGTCTGAGGAGTATTCGTTATTAAATCGTTATATAGCTTACTGAGGTAATCACTTCCATGTATCATTTGAATCCCCTCCCTAATATGTGTTAGAATTAACTAACTATATAATAACTTGTTTGGATTCACTGGTCAACTAGAGAATAAATCATCCCAAACCATTATTGCTGAGATACCCGGACACAGCGATATAGCTCTGTGCCCGGGTATTTCTATTCTGTTGAATAATTTTATGCTAATTTCCATTGAGAACTGGCGTTGCGTTTATCCCAAAATTCTTTATAGGCACCATTTTTAGCCAATAACTTTTCATGGCTACCTACCTCCGCTATATGTCCTTCCTTGTTTAACACAATAATTTCGTCCGCCATTTGAATTGTTTCGAGCTTATGCGCTACAACAATCAATGTAGACCTTTTCCTGAGAGCTTCTATGGAACGCACGATATTAGTTTCGTTCTCGGCATCAAGTGCTGAGGTCGCTTCGTCAAACAAGACAATTGGAGCGTGCTTCAACAAAGCTCGTGCAATCGAAACCCGCTGACGCTCACCGCCGGAAAGCGCTCGTCCTCCTTCTCCGCAAAGGGTATTCCATCCATCAGGAAGTCGCTGGATCATTTCCGTTACACCCGCAAGATCGGCAATTTCATTTAACTCTCGTTCTGATGTATCAGGCTTCGCCATAAGTATATTATTTTTTAGGCTATCATTAAAAAGATAAACATCTTGAAATACAAAAGACACTTGCTTAAACAAATCTTCGGTTGTAAAGTCTCTCAAGTCAATGTCTCCAATACGAATATTCCCACCATTCACATCATAAAAACGAGCAATTAACTTTATGATTGTTGTTTTGCCACAACCAGAAGGGCCAACAATAGCAAACATCTTATTGGTAGGCACTGTAAAGCTAATGTTTCGTATCACTGGCTTATCTTTTACATATGCAAAGGTCACTTGATTTAAAGAAACATCAGAATTTTTAGGATTACCTTTGGTATTTGTTACGCTGGGCATTTCAGTAGTATCTACGACTTCATCTAAGGCATTTAACATTTGACGACGGTCTTCCATTCCGAAAAGAGAAGATACTATGTCGTTTAAGAGTGTGGTAAAACGCAAGGTAACGCCAATCATTACCACAGTTTCTAATGCCCCCATATCTCCAGCAAGTCCCAGGAGGCTTACAAAGGTAATCATTCCTGCAACAAGCATTTGTACTCCCATACCGGAAAGCACCTGCCCCAAAGCGCTCCACCACAGCCCGCGGACAGATTGTTTTTTACTGTTCACAAAGCTATCTTTCAATTCTTCGTAGTCCGCACCAACATGGCAGGCGCGAAGTGCCCCCTGGCACTTTGCGAATTCCACTACGCGGGAAGCAATTTCTTGTTCCGCTGGTTCTTCAAGACTATTCCCTTTCCCCACACAAATTTGCGAAATTTTCATAAGCAGAAAAAGAACGGGAATAGCAAGCGTTAAAAGTATACCAAGCTGCCAATTCCAAAACCATGTGGCAATACAGAAAACAATGACTGCAGCCGCATTTTTTAGTAGCTGTCCAATAAAGAATGCGGCTGTCTGACCGGTAGAAATCATTTCCTGCGTTACCATACGCGAAAGTTTTCCGGCACTGTCTGCTTGAAACCAACCAAGTGGTAAGCGCGCCACCTTGTTTCCCACGATAGTTTGCATATTTTTCATAAAGCCAAGGCCAGCCGTATAACTGAGTTTTGTGCCTAAGAAAGAGAATATAGAAGCCAATAGCGCTACGCTGGCAAGTACAATCATCCAGCCCCAAAATGATACTCCCCACTGCGTACTTTGCGTTTGCAGAGTTGTGGTAGCTGGCATCATAATGGCAAGTGCAAGGCCGATCAGTCCCCCTGACAGAATACAAAATAATGTTCCTTTTTGGTGCATTTTTTGGTCTCCATCAAGCATATAACGATGAAATCTCGATAAAAGCCATTTTGATTTATTCATACCTTATTTCTCCTTTCTCATTAAAATGATTGAAACCACCTTGTCTCAATAGTGCTTGATAATGTACATTATCTAAAAGTTCATGATGTGTTCCAATAGCAACTATTTCCCCTTGCTCCATTACAGCTATTTGATCTGCGCCTAAAATGGCATTCAGACGATGCGCAATAACCAACACAGTACGATCTTTAATCAATGCATTAAGTGCTTTTTGAATTTCCAACTCTGAATCTGGATCAGCAAAAGCTGTGGCCTCATCCATAATCAAAATTGGTGCATCTGCTAAAACCGCACGGGCAATGCTAACTCTTTGGCTTTCCCCTCCCGATAAAGAACAATCAGTTCCCAATACGCTGTCATAACCTTTAGGCAGAGACATAATCAAATCGTCAATCTGAGCAATTTTCGCTGCTTTACGAATCTCATCTATAGTTGCATCCTGTCTTGCAAGCGATATATTCCGCTGGATACTGGCATTAATGAGCATAGGGTCTTGAAGCACAAAGGCAATTTTGTCATAGAGCGTTTGCGATGAAATGTTTCTTAAGTCTACACCGCCTAAACTAATAGAACCATTTTGCGGATCATCAAAACGCGCGATAAGTGTAGCAAGCGTAGATTTGCCAGAGCCAGAAGGGCCAATTAAAGCTGTTATTGTATTAGGATTCAAAGTAAGATTAACCCCTTTTAATGCTTGCGTATCTCCATATGAGTAGGTAACATCTTTTACCTGCAGAACAAGTCCGTTGGGTTTTTGTGGAGATTTCGTTTCAGGAATGACGGGAGTATCCATAATATCGCAAAGGCGGATGGCAGCAGATCCAGCCATTTGATAGGACCATGTAATATTAGCAACGGAGCTAATTGCAACAGGTAAAACGATTGCTATTAAAGTGCAAGCCAGAACTTGAGGAAGACTCGCTAAACCGGCTCCCATAATCAATGCGCCACCGGTGAAATTGACGAATAAAAGTAACGGTGCTGAAATAAGTTCCCCTGCTATGGAGCAAAGACCAATCAATGGCGCACACCAATCCCAATAAGATTTAGAAAAAGCTTCTGCTGCGTTGGCGTAATTTTGATGGGCTTTTCCAGTCTTAGAGAAGGCCTTCACTACCTTGATACCAGCAACCAGTTCAATCATTGTGGAAGAAACCTCCCCCAGATGCCTGTTCATTTCAGCAGTTTTTGGCCCCATATCCTTCATAGAAATTCCTTGTAATAAAAAGTATAGTGGGATGGTCACGATACCAATAAGTGCTAAACGCCAGTTAATCACAAACATAAACACAAGTAGTACTAATGGCGCTAACACACCGTTTAGCATATCAACTGGCGCATGAGCCACGACAGTATGAACCGTTTTTGTATCATCCTGTACGGCGTTACGTATTTTACCAGAATCAGTTTGGCTAAACCACGCAAGTGGTACATGGCTCAAACGCTCTACAATCCTTTGGCGAATAATGAAACGCAATTTCATATCCGCGAAATGTGTGATAATTAAAGACAGTGCATGGAAAAACAATTTTGAAAGAAAAGCCATAACTAAAAGATTCACAACTTTATGTACTTGTACTGCATCAATCTGTTCGCCTGTGGTTTGCGCCGATAAAAAAATATCCCCTAACCACACTAAAGCTAAATATGGGACGAAAGACAATAACGCAGAAAAAATTGTAAAAATTTGAGCTAAAAGTATCCTTCCTTTTATGGGCTTGGACAAACGTTTAATCGCAACCTGCCCTTCTTCATCTTTTTTGCGATCTTGTTCTTTTATCTCTGACATAGGGTTTCCTCCTCTTTTATAATTGGTAGTGCAAAAGGGTTATACTTAACTAACCATACTATATAGCTTATTAGGTGTTTGATTTTAATTCAACCCAAAACATACCCGTTTTTGCCCAAAAGCGACTAAAACACAAAAGAAATAACCGTCTATTAAACAATACGATATTTACAAGCAAGAGCATTGATGCTAAATGAATAATACAAGATTTTTACTTAAAAGCCTTGTCTTTCCATACATGGTATGTAAGTTAATTTGCTCATGTTCATTCTTTACAGAATGATTGTTAGACTGCGGAACTGACTAATAAGGGCAGCTTGTCCCGATGTCAGTTCTTGTATCATGGTATCCTTTTGCAATACAAGCACTAAATAATGAATTATTTTAGCTAATTAGAGGAACTCTGTAGACATATTCAGAACCAAAAAGGAACAGTACAATGTAACTGGGTGAATGAATATGGCTGGTGCAGTATCAACGAGATATGGAACGCCAGCGGCGAGAAATATCGGGAAATCAATCTCTGCGCCGAGTACCTTGACCGGCCTATTTTCGAGCTGGCAGCCACGCTCCTGCATGAGATGGCGCATCTCCACAATCTGGTTCATGGCATCCAAGACGTAAGCAACAACGGCTACTACCACAACCAGAAATTTAAGGACACCGCTGAGGCCCACGGCCTGCATATCGAGAAGCACGCCAAGTATGGCTGGACGGTAACGACGTTGGCCCCGGAGGCAGAGGCATGGATCAGAGAAACCTTGGGGGAGGACAAGATCAACGCCAGCCGCTTGCCAGTGGAAGGCACCACCAAGGGCGGAAGCAAGAAATCCATTAACCGCAGTATCAAATATGTTTGCCCCTGCTGCGGCACCATCATCCGGGCAACGCGGGAAGTCAATGTAATCTGCGGGGATTGCGGAGAGGCTTTTGAGCGGGAATAAGAAAAAGCGGGAGCCGCAAGGTTCCCGCTAAATTGTTCTTTTTGAAAGAAAGGACGTTATCCGTGACTTGATACTTTTTAGCGTTTCCTCGTTTCTGGTACAAATAGACCGTACAAGGGGGTGCAAAAATGAGCCGTTATGGGCCTATGTGATGGCCGCAATAGGAAGCGGGCTGATGGCGGCTTGTTCCACCGAGTCCCCGAAAAACAGAAAAAGCCCGGAAAGCCCATAATATCAGGCTTTCCGGGCTTAGATACAAAAACAGCCCTCCGATTTGGAAGGCTGTTTTTGTATTAAAGATTGTTCCTTAATATGTTGATAACTCGTTGTGTCCAATCTCGATAAAATGCTTCCTCATGCGATACGAGCAGTACCGTTCCTGCAAAAGTTGAAAGGGCTGTTTTCAAAGCCTCTTTTGCCTGTACGTCTAAATGGTTTGTAGGTTCATCCATAATCAGGAAATTACAGGGGGTCAGAGTAAGCAGACACATCTTTACCTTTGCCTGTTCGCCGCCGCTTAATGTTCCTATGGACTGCATAGCGTGTTTACTGGAAATTCCGCATCGTGCCAAATGCTTGCGGACATCTTTTGTCACCATATTGGGATAAGCATTGGCAACAATTTGAATGGGCGTCAATTCAGGTTCTTTCCACTCTAAATCCTGTTCAAAATATCCGATAGTAACCTGATCGGAAAATTTGAAATGGCCCTGCATAGATGGAATTTCCCCAATCAGGGTTTTTAATAGTGTCGATTTTCCAATCCCATTAAATCCAGTAATAACAACTTTTTGTCCTCCCTTAATGCTAAATTCAATGTTTGATAAAACGGGGTAATGGTAGCCAACTGCCAGATGTTTCACCAACAAGTGTTCTGTATTGGTTAATGGAAGTACGGGAAAATGGAAGTGCGGAATAATTTCCTTTTGGTCTAAGGCTTCCATTTTGTCCATTCGGTCAAGCTGCTTTTGCCGTCCCCGCGCCATTTTTGCTTTTCTGCCCGCTATGTTCTTCCGTATAAATTCCTCTGTCTTTTTAATTTCCTTTTGCTGGGCCGCATATTGCCGTACATAATCTTCCCGCAGCAGGGTTTTCTTCCGCAGAAATTCGGAATATGTGCCGTAGTATTTTGTAATCGTGTCATTGTCTATATCACAAATGCGGTTCGCTATCTTATCCAGAAAATTGAAATCATGGGAAACCACTAAAAAAGCATTTTCCAAAGCAGATAAATATTCCGCCAGCCATGTTACATGGTCTTTATCAAGAAAATTGGTCGGCTCGTCCAGCAACAGGACATCCGGCTTTTCCAGCAGTAATTTTGCTAAAATCACTTTTGCCCGCTGGCCGCCACTCATTTCAGCAATCGGACGGTCAAGGCCAATCGCAAGAAGTCCTAACCCATTGGCGACACGCTCAATAGCGGTATCTATCGAATAAAAGTCATGGGCTTCAAGCTGTTCCTGATAATGGGCGGCCAGTTCAAGGCTTTTCGTATCACCGTCAGCAGCTCTTTCATATAGCTGCAACGCCTGTGCCTCCATTTCAAATAACTTTGTGAAAGCGGATTTGAGAAATTCTTTCATCGTTAAGGTATGGTCGATTTCCGCATATTGGTCTAAATAACCAATCGTAGTATTCGGCTGCCAGACAATGCGCCCGCTGTCTGGTATGATCTGCTCTGTACAGATTTTGATTAAAGTGCTTTTGCCGGTTCCATTCTGTCCGACAATGCCAATATGTTCTCCTTTATTGAGTGTGAAACCTGCATTTTTGTATAGCACATTCTCACCAAAAGAGTGTGTCAGTCCGTCAATTTCTAATAAGCTCATTTTTATTAACCCTTTCCTGCATATTCTCTGATACAAACGAAAAAGGCAGAAAGCAAAGATACACAAATGTATCTGCCTTCTGCCTCTGGCATAGCAGCGCCAAAAACAAAAGGCTATGGACAAAACATTGTCCATAGCCTCATACACATTATAACTGCATGGAAAGCCACTTTCTCAAAATGGGTATAAAATCCCCCTTATGGCTTCCCGATGAAATCGAAATGCGTCATTTATACGCTATACTCTGCACAATGTTTCATCGGTATGGATTGTACAGAGCTGATTTTCTTTTTACGCTGATCGGTTAAATGAAAATTCATAATCATGCCTTTATCTCCTTTTGAGAGGTATAACTCTTGTTTCTAATAATACTATGGAGAGCCTGGTTTGTCAATCACTATATCTTTTATGCTGGGTCAGAACAGCATAAACAGCATAAATACAACCTCTTGTCTGCACATTTAGAGGAATAAAATCTGATGAACATCAAGGGATTTCGGTAGTAGTTGACAGGGTGATAATTGGAATTATCCAATCCCCGCCAGAATAGGCTTTTAAATGTGTATAGGAAACCGGGGAAATGTTCGATCTGTTCAACGAGGATTTTTATGAGGACAAGTGAGTCTCCCTGCCATCACTGTATCGCAAGACGGAGGGCACAGAGCACATGGCTGGTACAGTATCAACGAGATACAGAATGCCAGTAGCGAGAAATCAATCTCCGCGCCGAGTACCTTGCCCCCAACTTCAAGCTGCCAACCATACTCCTGCATGAGCTGGCAGATCACTACAATCAGATGTATAGCATTCAAGATATAACTACCAAATTAAATATTTCCGTAATAACCCTTCTTGACCATCATCTTTTATCTTCTTTACCACATAGTTCAGCCATTCATCTGGTGTTGGCACATCTCCAGCACAGGGAATTTTTCTCCATTGCTCCCGTTTGACCGGATCTTTATCATTCCACCCCTTGCCAATTCTATCGGAAATTATCGCCCGCATTTCCTCAACTGAAATGTTTCTCTCCCGCGCCATTCTTTCAAAGATATGCTCCTGCATTATTCTACCTCCAGTCTTTTGTGAATAGCATTTCCATCATCTACAATACTATAACTGTATAAGTCCCTTTTAGGAAGTATTATAGCTACCGATTGTGACTATTATACCACCATTCTGGGACTTAGAATAGATACAGATAGGTAGGTGATGATATGGATACGCAGAAACGAATCAGAGAATTGATGGAAGAACGGAAATGGACAGACTACCGTCTGGCAAAGGAAGCCAAGCTTTCCCATTCTACTGTCACAAATATGTTCAATAGAAATAACGCACCAACGCTGCCAACTCTGGAGGCAGTTTGCAGGGCATTTGGTATCACTCTGGCTCAGTTCTTTGCCGAGGGCGAAGAAGTACAATTGACCGAAGAGCAACAGAAACTCTTTTCAAAATGGAGTACCCTAACCGATCGGCAAAAGCAGATTCTCCTTGAACTGATGGATGCCATTTGAAGCACATCAATCCCATTACCGGGAAAGATGTGCTTTTCTTTTGCCATTAAAAAAGGCCCCTGCCAACCGCAGGAGCGAAAACAAGAACTTTATAGGTAAATTTGAAATGCACCCATTCACGCAATTTGGGTGCATTGTATCAATTTATGGTACGCAAGCCAGTCAGGGTAGCCGACGAACACCACGTTGTAGCTGTCCCAGTTTTTCACCTGGCTGGCCAGCGCCGGGCGGGCGTTATCTGCCTGTTCCTGCTGCGCAACATCCAGGAGGGTGTCGTAATCATCAGTGTACGGAGTAGCCGGTTCAATCTCAAACAAATCGCCGCCGGTGTCGGCCTGGATCATCTGGGCCATCTGCTTCGTATGGCCAGACCAGGAGAAATAGGCAATCAGCGTGCCGCCGGTTTCCTCCTTAGGCTCCGTTGATTCCGCCGGTGTCTCGGAACTGGAGGGTTCCTCAGATTCGGCGGAAGCTTCAGAGGGTTCAGAAGTACCGTTCTCACTGAAGGAGGCGGTTCCGCCGCTGCATGCGGCAAGAGAAAAGACCAGCGACATGGATAAGAGAAGAGATAACAGTTTTTTCATACGGATCAGTCCTTTCAGTAATTAGTATAGTGGATAACTCGTTTCATGTAAAATACTTATCTTTCATCGCAATCCATGCGTTTTATGCATACTTTTAAAATAAAAAACGGGAGTGGAAGGTACCTGCTCCAAATGAAGTCACTTTACTCTCCTGTCTCTCGTTTTTTCAATGCTGGTCAAAGGAGACGTCTCTTCTGCGTCTCGGATAAACGCATCACACAACAGGTCTGAATTCTCTTTTGCGCGGGGGATGCCATTGGTTGCCTACCGATAAAATCACATCGCCCGTCTCTGTCTTGATATATTCATCATTGGTAGGCAGTTAAACGGCCAAAGATGCCAAGTTCCTCTGTATTGGCACAGCCCTTCATATTGATGGTCAAAGGACCTTTTTTCAGCAGTTCCTTTACCACGCAGAAGAGCTGTTGTTGTACAGTTCCACGTGGATATTCGTTCCGTTTATTTCGATCTTTATTATAGAGCATCTTTTTCTTTTCAAAATTACAAGCTGGTCAACACTGGATTGTTCAAATAGTCATACACCCGCTTGACCTCGCTAACCTTCCGGGTATCCAGCATGGAAGGGCAGCCTTTATCAAGTGCCGCGATCTTTTCCATATCCTCGCTGTCAAGCACGAAATCCCAGATGGCCAAGTTCTCCTCCATCCGCTCTTTGTGGACAGATTTGGGGATCACGATGACGCCCTGCTGTACATTCCAGCGCAGGATGACCTGTGCCGGCGTCTTGCCGTGCTTTTTTGCAATCTCCAGCAATACCGGCTCTGTAAACATCCCCTTCAGGCCTTCTGCAAAGGGTGCCCAGGCCTCCGGTTGGACCCTTAACTCTTTCATCAGGGGGAGTTCTTCCGCCCGCTGGTAATGGGGGTGACGTTCGATTTGATTGATCTGCGGCAGGATTTTGGCGTTGTAGCACAGGTCCAGCAGCCGGTCCGGCAGGAAGTTGCACACGCCGATGGCACGAATCTTGCCTTCCTGATACAACTCCTCCAGCGCACGCCAGGAACCGTAATAATCCCCAAAAGGCATATGGATCAAATAGAGGTCCAAATAGGTGAGCCCGAGGTTATCCAGAGATTCCGCAAAGGCTTCTTTGGTTTTTTCATAACCCATCTGTTGAATGTATGCCTTTGTTGTGATGAACAGCTCCTTTCGCGGAACGCCGCAGGTTTGAATCGCTCTTCCCACGGCTTTCTCATTTTGATAGGAGCTGGCTGTGTCGATCAGGCGGTAACCAGTTTTTATGGCATCTTTGACCACCTGCTCGCAGGTTTCTTCCGGGATCTGGAAGACCCCGAACCCTTCCATTGGCATGATAACGCCGTTACTCAGCTGGATTGTTTCCATAATGAAATGAACTCCCTTCTCCTGATTGCAGAAAATGGGCAGAGCAGTCCGCCTGCCCCACCCATTTTCTGCTTTTTATTTCAAACGGTTCCCCAGATTGTATGCCTGCTGCGGGAACTTGGAATGCTGAGTCATGGACGGCGTACCGCAGCCGGTGCCCAGCACCATGCCCATATCCTGCAGGTTCAGATACCGCACCAAGGTTTTGTAATGGGCTTCAAGTGCCTCAAAGGTCCAGTCATCGCTGTTCCAGGCGACGGTAAGCAAGGCGGATTTCATATGTTTGCGCTGGATGGAGCTGTTAAAAGCGCAAAACCGGTCGATCATAGTTTTCAGCTGGGCGGACATCCCGTAATAATACAGTGGCGTAACAAACACCATCATGTCCGCGTCTAGAATTTTTTTACGAATGTTCTCCACATCATCCTTCTGCACACAGGGGCCCTCATACCCGCAATGAATGCACCCGGTGCAGGGGTGGATATTGGCATGAGCCGTGTCGATGATCTCCACAGTGTGGCCAGCTTCTTCCGCCCCCTGGCGGAAACAATCCGCCAGCAGGTTGGAGGAGCCGTTTTTGTTGGGACTTTCCTCTAAAACAACGATCTTCATTGTCCGCATCCCCTTCCTTCATCCATCATTGCCCCATGCCCAAGCGCCAGTTTGATTTTCGGTTTATGATACCGCTTCCTTTCTGTCATGAAAGGCTTTCCGCCCATTGTTTCAACGCGTTCTCAGAAGGATTCCCATTGAGCAGCTGTCCATTCACAATCTTTGCCCCTGGGCAGCTGGAGGAAAGCTCCTTGGCAGTCTTGCCCAGCCCGCTGCCGCCAGAGGTAGCAAACAGGACAATGCTCTTGCCCGTGAAATCATAGCTCTCCAAAAAACTGCGGACGATGGCAGGCGCGGTGTACCACCAGATGGGAAAGCCCAGAAAGATTCGGTCATATGCCGCAATATTGGCATCTTTATCTGTCAATTCCGGGCGAGAGGATGGGTCATTCATCTCCAAGGAGCTGCGGGAACGCTTATCCTGCCAGTTCAGGTCTGCCCGGGTATAAGGGACGGCGGACCTGATCTCATACAAATCGCTGCCTGTTGCCGACGCCAGCTTTTCTGCAACGCGCTTTGTTGTGCCGCTGGCGGAGAAAAATGCCACTAAAGTTTTACTCATTTTCATTGCCTCCTAATCAATATGCGATTATTCTGTCGCTTTTATGGTGATGGTTCCAGACATCCCGCTGACCAGCTCCCCACCGGAAACGACCTGTCCCAGTTCAAACAGGGAGGAACTCTCGTTGTAGTCACCGTAAAAGAACACCACATCACCCCACGGTTCAAAATAGGCCAATGTTCCAGCTCCAGCCTGTGCCAACGGAGAATCGCTGGTATCCAGCGACTGGGAGGGATAAAAAATCTTTTCGTTGTTGCTGTAATCCTCTATTTCAATAGTAAGAGGTAGCTGCTCATAGAGTGAGTCAGCGGCTGTTCCATCGTTGAGCTCATAAACGACTGTGTTTTCCCCAAACTGTACGGAAATCTGCCGGGATGTACTTTCCGGCTCTTCCAAACTCTCTGTCGCGGAAGGCGTTTCCGCCGCAGAGGACGGCTCTGATGATGCCGCTTGTTCCGATTGTTCTGCGAAGGAAGATTGCCCCGCTTCAGAAGTAGACGATTCCGGCGTTGATGTTACTAATGATTCCGAATTGCTGTTTCCACAGGCGGAAAGGGCAAACACCATCAGACAAAGAAGGATCGCGCGAAAGACTTTTTTCATGTGCCTACCTCCCTATTATCAATAGCCAAGCCCAGCTATCCAGCTCTGAATGTCGCCCTGAGAGGCATAAGCATCCTCTTCATAGCAATCGAAGATGTTATCAGAGATTCCTACATTGGGAGCCGCCTCGGTAATCGGTTTTACATTGTTGGCAAGTCCGCCGGTGCCGTGAGAGCAGAACAGGTATACCTGTTTGCCAGAAAGATCATTCTGCTCCAGGAAGGTGAGCAATGCCATGGTCACACCGTACCACCAGTTGGGATACCCCAGGGACACGGTATCATACTGATCCAGATGGTCCACGTTTTCTACCAATTCCGGACGGGCGTTGCCGCCTCGCTCCTGATTGGCGCGTGCCAAGCATTTATCCCAATCTCTGGGATATGGATCGGTAACCCGGATGGAAAACAGGTCACCGCCGGTTTCCTCCTGCACCCAACCCGCCAGCTGCTGCACATTTCCGAGATGAATTACACTGGGGGATGCCACTGCGCCCACATCATCCGCCAAAATGGCGTTGTCTGCCCAGGAGAAATATGCCACCAGAATCTTGCTGCTCTGATTTTCCGTCGTTCCGCATGCCGCGAAAGAAAGAACCATTGCCATTGCTAAAAAAAGGAAATAAATTTTTGTACCGCAGCAAATTCCATATCAACCTGTGGTATTCCTTTTAAAGTGAGAGCCTGGCTTCTGTTTTTATTATAGGGCGACTCCGCTTCAATGTCTAATACCTATTTTTTATCTTTTTCGATGTGTTTTTTGTATGGATAGTGCAATAAAAAACCGCCAAGTCGATTCAGTTCGGTGGTCTGTAGCAAAAACACTTATTCCATATAGGCGCGTAGCATATTGATTTCCTGGATAAACAGGGAAGTTGCGGGAGAAAACAGATGGTTTTTCTTCCAAACCAAAACGCTGCGGGTCGTATGCTCTGGGGAAATCGGCACGAAACGCAGGCGCGGACTGCTGTGGATAGCCAGCGCGCCATCCAGGCAAAAGGCGCAGCCCAGCCCGGCTTCCACCAGCAGGGCAGCATTGGAAAGAAGGGTGTAGCTCAGCGGGATCGTTAAATCCTTCTCATCCCGTTTGATCCAGTTCAAAATCTCATTGCGTACCCGCTCCCGCAGAGGCAGGATCAGCGGATATTCTACAATTTCATCCGGCGCGATTGTTTCCCGTTCCGCCAACGGATGATCGTCCCGCATGAGGATACCCCAGGTTTCCTTCTGAGAAAGGCGGACGAAGTCGTACTTTAATGTATCCACTGGCTCCAACAGAAGCCCGACATCTACAAGCCCTTTGTCCAACCGGTCTTTGATGTTATCGGCCATTTCATTATATAAATGGAATTGCACCAGCGGGTATTTATCGGAAAAATGTTTAATGAGTTTGGCAAACAAACGGCTCCCCACCGCCTCGGAGGCGCCAATGGCAATGATTCCGCTGATCTCTGCATTGCGTTCCACAAATGTCCGTTCCAGGCGATTTGCCAGCTCAACAATTTCCTCGGCACGCTGCCGGAAAAAGATTCCGTCATCTGTCAGCGTCAGCCCGTTTTTCCCGCGGATCATCAGCGTGGTGCCCAATTCCTTTTCTAAGTCCATCATCTGGCGGCTCAGTGTCGGTTGGGTTACATGCAGAATATCCGCCGCTCTGGTGATATTTTCTTCTTGAGCCGCCGCTAAAAAATAACGAAGTGTGCGAAGTTCCATATTGACCTCCCCCTTTATTTATATAACACATCCATACACTGCTTTCAACAACCAGCTTATCTATGGGAGCATTCAAACGCGCGGTCAGCCGTCTGGATGACCCCGATGGCCGGCCATCTGCATTTGGGAAAAACAGCTCTTAAGATCGAGGAGTAAGGATAATAGACGCATCTAAACGTCTGCTGCGGTCAATTCCCTGCGCATTTGCCAGCGCTACCGCCGTATCATGTTGATCGGATTCTCCGGTCATTCCCATACAGAACCAGAGTGCAGGCACAATGCCGATTTTTTCAACCAGCGCTCTTGTGGTGAGGCCTTGAAACGTCCAGCAATACCGTAAATACTGCTCAGAACGGTACAGTTCTCATCGCTAGCGTAGTCAAAGATCAAATCGATCATAATTTTGCCTTTGGAATATCGGTAAATCCCTGTGCGATTGAGATTACGACTGGTAAACCTACAAGGAAGTTTTTTATATACGAAAAATGTGCTAAAATAGGTCGACAGGTACGTCTATCCTGCCCGATAGACAGATAAATAAGCCGCAAATGATTGCACGGCTGGCCATGAAGCTGATTTGATAAGAAAATTGTAAGATTTATGTCGGTCTATTTGTAAGATTTACATGCTATACTGAAAGCCATAGGGAGGAAGAAATGATGAATACGGATAAAATCCTGATCGTGGATGACGATCGCGAAATCACACGGGCGATCGCCCTCTTGCTGCAGAAGGAGGGCTATCAGACGGTTTGTGCCTACGACGGTTTGCAGGCGCTTGATCAGGTGACGGATCCGGACGTCCGTCTGCTCATCATCGACGTGATGATGCCAAAGCTCGACGGGCTTTCCGCCGTGATGAAAATCCGCGAACGCCGCAACCTGCCGATCATCGTGCTTTCAGCGAAAAGCGAGGACAGTGACAAGATTTTGGGCCTTTCCATGGGCGCGGACGATTATGTAACAAAGCCCTTTAATCCGATGGAACTGGTCGCACGCGTGCGTTCACAGATGCGCCGCTACAAAACGCTTGGCGGCGAAGAAAATGAGTCTAAGCGCAGTGTCATCCGCACGGGGCGTCTCGCCTATGATCCGGATACGCGCACACTCCGCGTCGACGGCGACCCGGTTCGCCTGACCGCAACCGAAACAAAAATCGTGGATTTGCTGATGCAAAATCTCGGCCGCGTCTTCCCTGCCGAAGAGATCTACCGCCGCGTCTGGCACGAGGAATCCTATGGCGTTGAAAATACAGTCATGGTCCACATTCGGCGCATCCGCGAAAAAATCGAAATCAACCCAAAGGAACCCGAATATTTGAAGGTGGTGTGGGGACTTGGCTATAAAATCGAAAAAATATCGACCCGCTGACTCGGAAACTGCGCAAGCGCCATTCCAGAGTTTCAGTGCCATGCACGAGGCCCATGCGCGGCCCATGCCGTCCAAAAGCTGGCGCCGCGTGCCTGTGGTGGGCTGGGTTAGCTTCATCCTGGCATTTTTCCTACTGGCGACAGCCGCCGGCAGCGTATTCGGCGTTTTCCTCTTTTCCGGCCGGGAAAACCTCACTTTTCAACAGACGTACGAGGACAGTCAAACCAGTCGTTTCAGCGACACCAACAGCTATCATGTGGCGGTCGCACAGGTCATGCAGAAGCTTTTTGACCTCACGGCAGAACGCATCTATTATAATTCCAAGCTCTATAACGATTATCAAGGTGCGGAAAACCAGGGCCTATTCAGCAACATCCAGATTGCCGGAAATGTTCAAGACCCGAATGCTGCCCTGGAGGCGGAAAAGGAAAAGATCGCAAAAGCGCATAACATTCTCTTGCCGTCAGACGCCGCAAAGCAGAACTTCCTACAGTCCAATGGCCTGCCGCTGGGTACAGACACCTCCGGCGGACTGGTGGCGAGCATCTCCTCCGGTTCAACGGTGGACAATACTGCCGATTACCGTGACTTTGCCGAAGGACTTGATCTAGGGATCAATCAGGAGCGCGATATCTATTACCGCATCACCGATAACGGCAAGACTTTTAACGAGAACACAACCAATGCACTCGATTCCAATAACCTGCCCGCGGGGTGCGACCTGTGGGTTCAGGCAGAACAACTGGGCGTGAACGGAAATCTTGACGTATCGGTGACAGGCTCGCAATATGGCAAGCCGCTTTCCAAAGAACACCTGCAATTTTACGAAGACCGGATTCGCCGCGTATTTTCCCGTGAGACGAACATCCACCGCATAGTGACGGTCGCCGTGCGGAGCAATCCAGTGTTGCCAACGCTCGGTCATTACGTATACTACATTGATTTTCTGCATGCCGTTGTCAATACTGGCCGTCTGTGCGGCATACTGGGCGTTTTATGCCTCGTGATGGCCTGTGTCTTTGCGCCGGGCAAAGTGGCGGGCGACCGCTTTTGGGCACGTGTGACCGGCGCGGTTCCAATCGAGGTCAAAATTCCTTTGCTGCTCGTCTTTTGTGCGCTGGGGATGGCCGCCCTCCCGGCCGTGGAGTCTATCTTCTATGCGAATATTTCGGCCGTTGTCACAGGCGCCGCAATGTGTTATTATTATATTTTGGTAGCCTATTTTTTCATCAACGACCTTTGGAATTTTACTTTTGACAAGCGTTCGATCATCCGCAATGTCTGGGCAAATGGGAAAAATCGCAAACGGACGAAGCTCGACCAGACGCCGCTTCAGCAATTCCTGCTCAGAAAATTCCGTCCCGTATCAAGAACCATTGGCGTTCTGGCGTGCGTTGCGGGAATTGTATTCGCCATCTATTCGGCCAGCGTTAGTCCTGACTTAACACTGCTCGCGATTGCAGGCGTTGTGGTGGTTCTGACGCTGCTGCGCTGGTATGCGAAACGGCTCGATTTTATCGGCGCGCAGATGGCGAAGATCGCCTATCAGCTGCAACTGATCCGCCGCGGTGAAACGCCGCCGCCCATTGAGGTTGGCGGTTGTGAAGCACTGACGCAAGCAGGCAAGGATCTCAACGCCATCCAGGAAGGCATCGAAAACGCTGTTAATGACCGCATGAAGAGCGAGCGGCTGAAAGTAGAGCTTGTGACGAATGTCAGCCACGACCTCAAGACGCCTCTGACCTCCATTATCAGCTATGTCGACCTGTTGCAGCAGGAGGATCTGCCGCCCGTTGCAAAGGACTACGTCAATATTTTGGCGCAAAAGAGCAGCCGCCTGAAAAATATGGTGCTCGATGTGTTTGACGTCTCTAAAGCGGCAACCGGCAACCTGCCCATTGTGCCCAAGGTGCTGGATCTCGCGAAGCTGCTGCGCCAGACGCTGGCCGACATGGACGCTCAGATTGCGGCGGCGCCGGTGGAAGTGCG
>USIA01000006.1 GCA_900554535.1 uncultured Oscillospiraceae bacterium
GGGGCGCGGCCGCATGGGGCAGCTCGCCGGCGCGATGTTGACGCTTTTCCTGCCGACCGTTTTCCGTATTTTCGCGGCATCAGAGGTCCCAACAAACAGCTTTGTTTACAACACAGACCTGAAAACAGATGGGGAAAAAGAAACTTTCATCAAAAACAGCCTTGAAAGCTCTAAGTTTAATCTGGGCGTCAAGCCCACCAAGGACGATCATCTGCTCACGCTCTCTACCTGCACAAATTTCCAGGAGCGTGACCGTTGGGTAGTTCAGGCTGTAGAAGTTTCAGAGTAAGGCGGAAATTAACTAGGAAAGGAGATGAAAACTTGCTCAAGTATAAGGAAACTGCGAAGGTGTATTCGAACATTGGTGAGATGAGTGACGAGGAAATCGCGGAAGCCACCATTGATTTTGAGATTGCGCATGTCATCCGCGATGCCCGCGAGGCCAAAAATCTGTCAAAACGGGAGCTTGCCAAAATCATGGGCATTACGCCTTCGGCAATTTCGAAGTGGGAAACCGGCAAGCAGAACTTCAGCATTCGCACTCTTATAAAGATAGCATCTGCGCTTGGTTGTGAGGTTGTTTGCCCTATAAGAGTTCCAGATACATCGCGTTACAAAAAAGAAAGTTGACTACCCGCGTAAAGACAGAGGGGGAATGTTCATTGGAGTACGCATTTATTTTACACGCATTCGAGTCGAAATATAAACAGAAAAGCCTTTATTATTCAGTCCTTGACGCGGATAATTCGACTCTTTGAATGAAGGATGTGCTAAAAATTATGAATTTACGCGAGAGGATAGACGAAGAACGCCGTTGTCAATATCTATCCCAATCAGAACTCGCCAGACAGAGTGGACACTCCGTTTCGACAATCCATGATATTCTGACCGGCGCAAATAAAAATCCTGGGTTCTATACGATAGCAGATATTTGCGACGTCCTTCATCTTTCTTTAGATGAGTTGAAATACAAATAACCATGGGAGGAATGACTATGAAAAAGAAGATATTGTCCGGCATTCTGGCGACCGCACTGCTTCTGGGCGCTGCCGCAGTACCTGGAGCTTACGCGGCAAACACCGATTTCAGCTCCATTCCCATTACGCTGACGTCATCTTCGTCGTCAACGTCATCGATTGATGTCGAAAAGATTGATGTTCCGCTTCCTACGGTGGACGTCATCACACGGGTAGCTGACATCCAGGTTCGTGGCAACCCATGCAGTGTTGAAGATGCCGTCAAAAGCGCTTCCGCGCTACCGGATGCAAGCACGCTGGACTACACTGGCACAACGCTAGTTGTAAGCGCAGCCGAGGACATTCCAGCCATAAAAGACGCATCCGGAAAGACGGTCGTCCCGGCAGCTGCCAACGGCTCGATTGTACAATCCGTGGTGCTGCAAAAAGGCGACGATCCCACGACGGTAAAGATCAAAAATCTTGTGCCCGGTTATTCCTATACCGTGACCATGACTGTCCCGCCGCAGCAAAAGGATATTGCGCTGCTTTCATCAACTTATACATTTACGGCAGGCGACACCGATACACTGCAACTTTCAACTGACGCAACTACTTCCAGTGTACAGCCCGTATCCAGCGAAGGTAAAAATCTCTGGATTGCTTCTTCCCCGGCGAGTTCAGAAGAAAGTACACTTTCTACTACAGAAAGCGCTTCTTCGGATGTTCCGTCCTCGCAAAAGGACGTGTCATACTCCAACGTCCAGACAATTTCGCAGCCCTTGCAGGAAGATGAAAGCACAGCCTCGTCTTCGTCCACTTTCTCGGACGCCACTGACCAAAAAACTGTCTCACAGAGCGTTGACACAACGGCTGCATTTTCGTACAGCTGGAATACCCTTTCGGCTGCAAAACACCCTGCCTCGCTTTCTAGTGAAAAAAAGCTTGCCATATATACGGCATCGAACTCCTTTGGTCAGGACAAAAATGGCCGCGCCGTAATTACGCCAGCCAATACCAAAGTGGCAACTTTCTCGTATGACGGCAATGCTGTTCAGGCTCAAAGTACAGATTCCCTGTCCGAAGGCTCCTATTACATTGGCCGCGCGGATACTCAGCAGATGCTCGCAGATACCACAGACAACGCAGGAACCAGCACAGGCAAGGTGCTCGGCGCGAGAACGCGCATTGTTTCTGCATCGGCCAGAGCAAGCTCAACAGACGCACAACTTGGCGCACTGCAAATCGTCAATACAATGGAAGGAAAATCAGACGGCCAACTTGCAGGTGTCCAATTTAAAGTGACCGGCGCACAATCCGGCGGCGGGCGATATGATAAGACTTTTACCACGGATGCGCATGGCAAGATTACAATCGATAAACTTCCGGCCGGCACTTATACCGCGCAACCTTTATCAAACGCAGCTACGAACGGATACCAGATTCCCGAAAAGAAAACACTCTCAGTTCGGG
The DNA here is from genome assembly GCA_900554535.1 of uncultured Oscillospiraceae bacterium. GTDB lineage: Bacteria > Bacillota > Clostridia > Oscillospirales > Acutalibacteraceae > Caproicibacterium. The sequence continues at coordinate 2,430 of USIA01000006.1, forward strand.
CCGGTATGATGGCTACAATTAACTTTCAGACGGAAAAGGCGCCGGTCTCCAGTGCCGTGTCAACGTCCACCGAAACGTCCGCTAGCGCCACACCGGGTGCAGCGGTTTCGTCGTCCGCATCTTCTACTTTCCCAGCTTCCGTGCCATCGGTGCCAAAGACCGGTCAGGACGCAGTGTTGCCCATTGCTGCAACAGCCATCTTGGTTGGTGCCGGAACCGCATGCATTGTGATTTGCCGGCATCGGCAGCCCGAAAAGGAAGAAAAATGAGATGACGGGAAAAAAGAAAGCGCTTTCGCGCAGACAGAAGACAGCACTTGGGATTCTTTTTCTGGTGATGGCTCTGTGTGTCGTCTATCTTTTCTCCGTATTTGTGTTTCAACCTGCGGCGAATACGGCCGATACACAGGAGCTGAAAGCCATTTTGGAGGCGCCCAAATCGTCTACGTCTTCCAATTTTCAAGAGCAGGTGTCAGCCTCTTCGAATGCAGAGACGCCTTCCCTTGCCGAACGCTTTCAGGTGTTGCAAAAGATCAACCCTGACATTCAGGGCTGGATTACCGTCCCCGGTACGGCGATCGATTACCCGGTGCTCCAAAGCAGTATGCAGGATCCGGACTATTATTTGAATCACACATATAAGAAGGAAATGCGCACGGCGGGAAGCATCTACCTGCAGTGTGGCTGCGATCCGGCTGTGTCCCGCAGCGCCGTCCTTTACGGCCACCATATGTTGGACGGCTCCATGTTCACCGACTTAGAGCGCTACGATGACTTTTCATTTTTTCAAGGCCATAAGACCTTCACGTATAAAAGCGCGGCGGGCAGCAGTACCTACGAGGTTTTTGCCGTACTGGAAACCACGCCGTCCGCGTTTGCGTTCCAGCGTACCACCTTTGCGGATGACGCTGCGTTCCTGCAATTTTTAGAGGAGGTCCAGGCACGAGCCCTCTATCAGACAGGGGTGCAGGTTACAGCCTTGGACCGCGTTATGGTATTGGCAACCTGTTCCGGCCGGCATAAAAACGGCCGGACTGTTGTGTTTGGAAAATTCATTTTATAAAGGAGGAGTCTACATGTTACACGTTTATGGATCTGGGAGGCTGACTGCCGACCCGGAAATGCACAGTGTTACATCCCATCGGACAGGCGAAAAGCAGTCGTTCTGTACGGTCCGTCTGGCCAGCAGCAACGATTACCCGTCGAACAAAACATCCTTTCTCCGTGTAAATGCCTGGGGTTCCAAAGGCACATACCTGTGGAAAGCGGGCAAAAAGGGTTCGTATCTGGAATTCGACGGAGAACTGACGATTCCCGAATACGACAAAGAAAAAGGGCGCCAATACGAGCCGGAACTTCAAATTGGCGCCAAAGGCCATATTCGCGTCCTTGTTCTGGAAAAGAAACAGGCCTCGGAAACGCCCGCACAGGAAGACACAGTATCTGAAAACGTCTGGATGGAGGATCTCAATGAAGAGGATCTGCCCTTTTATGGAGAAGAAGGAGAATGAACAATGCTGCACGAAGATCTATCCCGTTACCCCGATGAAAAGCTTCTGACACATGCGGCCGAACTGGTCGGATACGAGGAGCACGCCGCAATTTTCGCGGATGAAGAAGGAACTTTATACCGCAAGGAGGCCGAAGATCCACGTATCTTTGCGCTCGGCGACGTTGAAAATGCCGATTCCCCCTATATGGAGCGAATTTCGAAGAAAGGAGTGTCATGAGATGCCAGACCCCGCACGTGCACGCCAAAACTATGAAGCTTTGAAAGCAGCGCTGGATACGGCGCTGCAAGCTTATGAGGAAAAGCCAGAACAAATTGCAGAGCTGCTCGCTTTCAAGTCCAAATTCCATACGTATTCCCTTAACAACACAGTCTTAATTCAGCGCGCAAACCCGGGCGCCACATATGTCGCAAGTTTTGACCGATGGAAAGAGCTCGGCTATTCCGTCCAACGCGGCCAGCGTGGCATCAAGATTCTGGTGCCGAGAACGAGTACACTGTTTCGCACCGTCGATGAAACCGGCAGGCCGATTACCAAACGGCTGCGGGACGCGACACCAGAGGAAAAAGAAAGAATCCGGTCTGGCGAGATCAAGACTTACCAGCGAACGCACTTTTCAACCGGTTCAGTCTTTGACATTTCGCAGACGACCTGCCCACCGGAGGATTATCCGAAATTTTACCATATGGGTTATCCGTCCGAACAGCACGCCGCCCTGGTGAATGCCATGACAGCCTATGCCGCCGCGAAGGGAATCAAGGTCCTGACACAAGACGTGACGTCGATTTCCCTGCGCGGCTTTTTTAGACCCGCGGACAATACAATCACATTGTCCGACAAGCTCAACGATACCGAACGTTTGTCAACCTTGTCCCATGAGCTGGGACATGCGATGGCGTTTGCAGCAGATGCCCAAAAGGAGGAGGCGCTGCCGTCGGAAGTCCGTGAACTCGAGGCGGATGGCGTGAGCATCATGCTGCAGACAGCGTGCGGCTTTCCGCTGACCCAGAGTCGAATTACCCACTTCGCGAACGCATACAGGGCCTGTATGCAGCGGGAAGACTTCTCTTTTGAGGCGTTTTTAAAGGGTGTCGATCAAATTTACAACCAGACGTATCAGGAGCTGCAGCCCTATATTGAGAATGCGTTGCAGACTTTTGAGCAGAAAACGAGGGACTACCAGGAAGATGAAGTCGTAACGGCAGAGGAAACGAAGGCTGAAAAAACAGAAAACCCGGCTTCCGTACAGGCCATTGCGGCGTCTACAGACGCCGCCGCGGTTTTAGCTTCAAAGCCGGTGCAGGAAACGCGGACCGAAAATACCATGAAAGATTTTCTGGCAGCAATTGCGGATGGGAAGGCTGCAATTGTGTGCGAACGACCCGAATTGCTCATCGATAACGCAAAAAGCCCGTATTACTGCATCAGTACCCTGACAAAAACAGAGAGAGGAACATACGAAAGAAGTCCCTACCCGGGGGATTCCGTCCTATTTACCAGTGCCGAAAAAGCACTTCTCTTTGCGCAAGAACATAAATTTACAGTGGTCTCAGAAAGCACGCTTCTAAAAGGGTTAGAACAGCATCCTCCAATGATCGTGGAGATTGCCCGAAAGATGGGCTATTCGCCAGTACTGCAAAGCAATAACGGTGAATACGCTTATCAAATCGAAGGGGGAGCTTACCTTACTTTTAATGATTCCTGGACCGATTATGGTTTAGAAGGAGGTCCGATCAGTAGTTTCATTCGTGAGTTTTCCGATTATGCCAAAGAACATTTTGATGTTTCTCTCCCGGAAAACCTGCATACGGATGACGGCATCGTCGAATGGCTTCAGCAAAACTTTCCAGAAAAGTTTGCAGATTTAAAGGTTGAAGATGTGGCAGAGCCTCTTTTGAATCCTTATGAGTGGGGAGATTATGACCCTAAAATTGGATTTTACGAAATGGAAACTGCTATTGATCAGGCAAATGATGCACTTTTGAAGAAAGCATTCTCTTTAGGTTTGAAGACGGCAGGGGTAGATCCGGAAACAATCACGAATGATGAAAACCATACGCCTCGCTCCGGTGGTATCGCACCTCCGTTTGCCCAGCAGGTCGATGAGGCCCTTCGAACAGACACAACAGACCGCACAAGCCAGCAAAACGCGCTTTATGTTAGAGACACACCGAAAGTTCTGACAGATCTCGGGCTGCGTCAGCTTCCCATGTTGATTACGCAGAGACATTTGAAAAACATTGTCCACCCCAAAGATCCCGCGAACGCACGGTATCACGGGTTACCCGTCGAACAGATCAAACAGCTGCCCCAGATGCTGGAATCGCCTGCTATGATTGCCCGTTCCCTAACACACGCCGATGACTTAATCGCCATTACCGCGCAGGCTGACCCGGACAACCTTCCCATCATGGTTTCTATCCGGCCGGATGGGCAAGGGCGCTACGCATTGGAGAGAATCGATTCTAATTTCATCACGAGCGTTTACGGCCGCACGAACTTCCTTTCCATAGACGAAAACGGAGACCTCTCGCCAAACTGCTTCCTTGGAAGAGTGATGCAGGCGGGAGGTCTCTTATATCAGAACAAAGAAAAGAGCCGGCAGCTTGCCAGGGACGCGCAGCTACAATTGCCACGGGGCTTAACAAGTACCGGCTCTTCGAGCCACGAGGAGAAAACTCCCGATGGCTCAATAATCAAAGATAGTATAGCACAGAATCCCGAAAATGTAAAGCCTTCGGATAGAAAAGAAAAATCACCCTCTGTCCCCGCCATGGATACGAACACGCCTGCTCCACCGAAGCAGCGCCTGTTTGTGGACATGGACGGCACATTAACAAAATTTATTGATCAGGCCGAGACCCCGGATGCATTATTGCAGCCGGGGTATTTTGAAACCCTGCCTCCGCAGCAGAATGTAGTGGATATGGTCAAACAGGCAATGCAGAAAGACGATTTGGACGTGTATGTTTTCTCCGCCGCTCTGAATATTCCTACGGCAATTCCAGAGAAAAACGCATGGCTGGATCAACATTTACCTGAAATTGACCAGGATCATCGCGTGTTTGTCGAGAATGGTTGTCGAAAGTCTCTCTCGGTTCCTGGCGGCCTGCGGAAAACAGACATTCTTCTGGATGACTATAGCCGCAATCTGCATGACTGGGCAGAGGCCGGGGCGATTGGCGTAAAACTTTTGAATGACATCAATAACACCCATGGCACTTGGACCAACTCCGAAAACCTACTCGAGAGGACGGCCGTCAATTATACAGATGCTCCAGAAGCCATGCTGAAAAACCTTTTGCAGGGTGCTGCCCTGACACAGCAGCGCATGGAGCAGCGGACGTACCGCGAACGCATAAGGAGCGACAGGACCCGCCGGATGGACGCGAAGTACCGTGAGACAATTGATGCAATTAAAAACCGTATCAATATTCTAGACCTGGCATCCGATCTCGGATACCACGTTGTAAAAGACGGCACACATCATTCGCTGGAAGAGCACGATTCTGTTGTTTTCTACGAATCGACAAATACATTCTGCCGTTTTTCCACGGCACAGGCATCTCCTGACGGGCGTCCGGTTGGCGGCAGTCCAATCGACTTCCTCCTGCACTTCAATGAGGCGGATGGTTTGGGATTACCCATCCATAATACCGCAGACGCCATCCATTATCTCAGGGAGACATACCGCCTTGGCGTAGAGAATGTACGGCAGGATACCCGCGCAGATAAACCTCAACCGCAGAACAAAGCGCCCACTCGGCAGACCCCGTTCAAACTGCCAGACCCCTTCAAGGTGGGGGAAAACGAAAATCCGGAGAAGTCGCATATGTACGCTTATCTGTGTAAAACGCGCGCTATTGACAACGAAGTCGTTCACGATTGCCAGAAACGCGGCCTGCTCTACGAGGACATAGCGCACAATGTCGTCTTTGTCGGGCGCAGCAGGGACGGGAAGGAAATTTTCGGGACGCGCCGGTCAACATTGAGTAACAGCAAGTGGCGGCGCGACGTCGCAGGCAGCGATCAGTCCTCCGGCTGGTATGTAGATAACAAAGCCGATACGCTGTATGTAGCGGAAGCGCCCATCGATGCGCTGTCTATTATGACGCTGCGCAAGCAGATGGGAAAAGATCCGAAGAATGTGAACTATCTGGCCACAACCGGAACAGGAAAGCTGAATGTAATCACGCGACGGCTGCACGAAAATCCTGACATTAAACACGTAGTCATTGCTTTTGACAACGATAGCGCCGGCAATTTGGCTGCTGAGCGAGCGGCACGTATGATCCAGGAGCAGTTTCCCAACATCGATTTGCATCGCTATGTCGTAAAGGAAGGCAAGGATGTAAATGAATACCTTCAAAAAAAGGTACAACGCGACAAGCAACGCGATAAGCCCGTCAATTCTCCTCGTAAACAACGGACAGTAACCCCCGTCCCCGCAATGGAGCCGCCGGCGTAACTGTCCGCTTTTTAATGAATGAGAGGAGGTGAGGAGAATGCGAAAGCCCAAAAATGAAAGCTGCTTTGTTCCCGACAAGGATGACTGCACAATTGTAGACGCTTACCTGCGGTCACACGGATCGTCTTATGAGGCTTGGAACCAGGATTGGGAAACCAAAAAAGAAGCAGCTTTCAAGGACCTGCTGATTGATGTCCTCCACAACAATAAGGAAGGCGTCATCATGCTGATCCAGGACCAGTCTTCAAAATCCGGTTCTTTATAAGAGCGGAAGATCACCCAGCGCCCGGTCAGTACGGTCTGACCGGGCCATTTTTATGAAAGGATGCATTGGTATGAAAAAACATCATCGTTCGAGACACGTCAGTCTCCCCTCCCTTTCGCAGAGGTCCAGCCGGATAAAATCAATTGCCTGGCTTATAACCCTCTGCACACTGCTGGCTGTGGCCATGATGCCGGCTTTTGCCGCTCCTGACACGGCGCAGCTTTCGGAAACCATTGGGTATATCCAGGCAGTAGCCATTGTAATTGGCAGTGGCGTAACCATTTTTGGCCTGATCCGCATTGGTATCAAGTGGCAGATGGGCGGCCGTGAAGCCGTGCAGTCCGCCAAATTCGACATTGGCTGCCTGATTGTAGGCGCTATCTGCATTTTTGGCAGTACCGGCGTCGCAAATCTGATTAAGTCGATGAACGGATTTTCCTAAACGCTTTGGGTTTATCGGGGGCACAAAGCCGCGGCTTTATGCCCCTTAGTAAGCTCAAAGAATATAACAAATGATAAAGGGAGGTTCTCTTCGTGTTTTCAAAAAAGTCTATCAGTTTAAAGCCTAAGGAGAAATTGCGATATCGTGTACAGCGTTTTTTCTCACGAAAACAAGTGATTGTGATTTTTTGTGCCTGCCTGGCATTTCTTCAATTTTTCCTAATTGCCTGGTGCTGCCACATGCTGGCACTGTTTATTGCGCCCCTTATGCGTGGGGAAATTCCGGATTTTTCCGGACAAATGGCTTTAAACGCCCTATCACTGGTGCCGGACTGGAAATGGTTCTACGTGATTCTGGCCATCGCATCCGCAATTTTATCAGTGCGCACAGGCTTTCAGATGTCGTATGCTTTTGAGCCTCTGGCGGACAGCAATCAGAAAGGCCACCGGCGCTGGGCAACACTCGGAGAACTCAAACAGCAGTATAAGAGCATCCCAGAATCATGGGATGTGTTTGAGCACCCGTCAGGCAGTGCGCCGGATGGTGCGCTTGGCGACCTTGATTTTCCCGGAGGCGTCCCGATCAGCCGGTATAAAGACAAATTGCTGGTGGACTCTGGGCGCGTCAATAATCTGATTCTCGGCATGACGCGATCCGGTAAAGGCGAGTTTCTAATGTTTCCGATTGCGGACATCAACAGCCGCGTCAAAGATCTGGCCATAAAGCCCAGCCTCATCTTTTCTGATCCGAAGGGTGAACTTGCCGCACAGGCTGGCCCAACGCTGCGGGCACGCGGGTATGAAGTGTACGTTTTTAATTTGAAACCGCCAATGGACGGCATGTCTTATAATCCTCTGGAACTCGTTAAAAAGGCATATACGAATTTTTTGAAGCTCAAAAAGGATGCAGCAGGAACGGAAGATTCCGCAAAGAAACGGAAACTGACTCTTACAGCCGACGCCGAGGCATCGAATGCTGAAACTTACGCTCGGTCCCTTGCCTATATTATCAATTTCGACCCCAATGCCAAGGAGAAAATCTGGCAGGAATGGGGCACTGCCATTACGACGGCTTCCATTATGGCCGTTGTCTGCGACTGCTGCGAGATGGCACAAAAACAGCTTGATGCGGGAAACGAGGAAGAAGCGCAGAAGTGGTACGACAAAATCACGATGTACTCTGTTGCGCGGTTTATCGTTGACTACTGTAATCCAGATCCGGAAGACGCAAATGCCCTGCCTGTGCTCGACCAATATATCATGCACAAGACCTGGGCGGCACGGTATCAGTATTCTCCTGTAAACGTTGCGGATAACCGCACAAAAGGCAATATTACGGCAGAGGCGCTTGCCAAACTCACGCAGTTCCTGCTGACGCCGATCGCCAAACTGACCTGCAAAAATGATCTGGACTTTGAAGACATCGGTTTTGGTAAAAAGCCCGTCGCGCTTTTTTTGGTGACGCCTGACCAGGATCACAGCAACGACTTTATCCTTTCGATGATGATTACGCAGCTGTATCAATCCCTTTGCCGTCGGGCAGATACCATGGCGGGCAACAAATGTGCCCGCAAGGTGCGCTTTGAACTCGACGAGTTCGGCAACATCCCGCCCCTGCCGCATGTCGGCAGCATGGTGTCTGACTGCCTGGGGCGAAACATTTATTTTGACCTGGTCATCCAGTCTTATAGCCAGCTGGATGCGACTTATGGCAAGGACGTGGCCAAAACCATCCGGGAGCAGTGCAGCAACCAGTTTTTTCTGAAATCCAACGACCCGGAGACACTTAAAACTTTTTCCTCGATGATTGGCAGCCAGACGGTCGCTTCTGTGTCCCGTTTTGGAAATCCTCTTTCGCTTGACAAGAACATGCAGGAGAGCACCGACACAAAGCCTCTTTTGGACGAAAGCGCGTTGTCGGAATTAAATCTCGGAGAAATTGTCGTTGTGCGTTCAATGATGGCGTACAAAAAAGGACAATCCGAACTGCCCTCCCCAATTTTTAATTATGGAGAAACGCGTATGAAACCCAGATTTGAGTATTTGAAGAACACATTCCCGCAAAACCGGTCCTTTGACGACTTGAATTTAACTGCCCACTGCACACACATTGACGTCCAGCTAGATGATATTGTCTACGATCCCATCAATCAGGGCGTGGTCACGCTGGAGGAAATGAAACAGGAACACTATAATCCTCTGACAAGAGCTCGCGCTGCGGCAGAGGAACAGAAAGGGCCGGATGAGCTTCCTCTTTTCACCAAGGAAACGCCGTTTTTCAAAACGTTATCGGAAAAGAATCAACGATATATCACTGAGACGATGCAAGAGCTTGTCGGTCTATCAGAGGAACAGTCAGATGCACTGGCTGCCATGTCCCTTACAGACATTCATGGCCTTCTGGAAAAGCAATTGGATAGAGGCGTTATCAATCAAACAACATACGAGAAGGTATACCGTGAGCTTCAGAAATTGACGCAAGTCCAAAGACAATCGGAAGTTGAAACGTCTCAGCCAAATTAACAAATGGGAAGGAGCGTGTGTTATGTGAAAAAACCCATTACAATCCAGTCTACGAAACGGGCACGAAAGAAGTGGCAAGCGTCTATTGCTCTTTTTTTCATGGTAGCATTCGTAGCTATCCTGGCTATCTGCGGCACTTGCGTTCAGGCATATGCCAGTGGCGAGACGGACGATAATGTCGTTATTAGTTGGATCGACGCCAGCAATCTTCCGCGTAACAACATCATATTCTATATTTTCCGACATATCGGCTGGGCCATTATCTGTGGAATGCGCTTCCTAGTCAATGGCTTTCAAATGGTAGTCTTTACGGTCGCCAAAAACATGGGGAATCTCTTTTATGGTGGTTCTGATCCAAGCGACTCAAGTCAATGGGGAAAGGGTGTTTTCTCATCTCAGACGCAAAGTCTGGTCATTGTTTTCATGGCATTAATTGGTCTGGCGATCCTGGGTGTCGGCATCCTATATCTTGTAAAGCCGCAAAAGGTTGGCACCGTTGCAAAGAACATCGTCATCGGCCTGCTTGTGGCTGTCTCTCTGCCCGTATTGGTCGGCGGCGCATTTTCTCTCACGTATCAGTTGACGCAGCTAATTCCCGGCAGCGACGAGAAAATCGGGAATCAGATTATCATGAATGGCACTTACGACATGCTGAAACTGGACTCTGCGGATTTGCTCAATCAATTACAACGAGGTACAGACGACACGAACAGCACGCTGAATCAGTGGAAAGCAAACCCCGATGCAGCGCCGGTAGACCTGCGCCCTTCCGTTGGCGCGTATGGCAGCGATTACGAACTGACGCATATTGACCCTACAGAGATGGTGGGCCTGCGCGGCATCTTCGATAACGGCGTAACTGTAGAAGATAAATTCTGGAACAACACCGTTGTGAAAGGCTCGGATGGAGAAGAAAAACTCCAGGCATTAAACGACGGCCGCATCGGCAACGACGGTACTTCCGGCAATATCCTTTCCGGTCAGTATTACCGTTGGGATTTTAACTGGATCGGCATCATTGTTCCTCTGTTTGTCATGACCTTTGTGCTGGGTCTTTGTGGCATCAAACTCGTGCGGCTGCTGTTTGAAATGATCGTAAAGCAGCTGCTTGCACAAATCCTTGCGTTTATCGATCTGCATACAATGCAGCGACTGAAGAAATGCCTTTACAGCATCGTCAGCAGTTGCGCGACCTTTTTCGGAACGTTTCTGATGCTTCAGTTATATATCCTGGCGCAACGTGCCATTGGCACCTGGACAAACGGCTTAAATTCCGGTTGGACTGTATTAGGACAGGTCATCATCCAGATAGCGCTCGGTTGGGCCGTCATCGACGGTCCGGACATTTTTGAAAAGCTTTTCGGCATGGATATTGGGATCAAGTCGGCTGCCGGTACGCTCTATGGCCTGCAAACGGTCGGACGCGCTGCGAAAGCCGGCTTTAACGGCGTGTTTGGCACCCGCACGATGGACGGTACACGGGTCGGCGGCCTGTTTGGCAGAAGAGGCGTCGTGGATACGGCGACGAATGCAGCTTCTTATGCTGTCGCCGGCATCTCCGGTGCATTTGGCTTCCTGAGAGGGATGGCTGACGGCAACAGAACCGCCGGCAATAACACAGGTGGCAATAGTAATCCTGCGGCTGCTGGGGCGCAGAGAGACAGCACCAATACGAACGCTCCCAGTACACAGGGTGCCGGCGCAAATCAAAACTCCGACGGCGCTCGCAGACGAAGTACATACATTCCGGATAAATCACCATCTTCCGGCAAAAGGATGCCCCATGCACCCGGTCCTATGGCTGGAGAAAACACTGCTTCTGGTGCGAATGACCGGCTCGGCCCTGTTCCTCAGAGCGGATTTGAAAATAAATCAGGTAAGGGTGCTCTCGAATATGAACAGAGCCAAAAAGCATCCGATGTCTCCGCCGCTGCGCAGAGGGCGGTTCGTAGTAACCACTGGGCGGAAAAAGCAGCAGCCATCCAGACACAAGCTGCACAGGCATTGGCTGCCAGAGGCATTACGGCTCCCCCCTGGCAAAATCCATCCCAGAAAGGCTTTGCCGGCGCAGCTCACGCTGCTGCACAGGCAGCCATCAACCGTGGCGGCGCTCCAATGCGCCTTCCGTCCCCCATGCCGGGTGCAGCAGCTAGAGGTTTGCTTTCTCCCTTGATGGGTACAGCATCAAGAGGCTTACCGTCTTCCGGTACTTCCGCAACAGGTACATCTGCCCCCGGTGCAATCCCGCCTGGCTCAATTCCGACGCGCTCTGGCGCGAGCATTGGGATGGATGCAGTGTCTCCTGACAGTGGAGGCTTCCCGATGCCTGACAGCACAGCAGGTGGAGACGAATCCGGTTGGGCGCAGGACGAATACGCCAACGAACAATGGCAGGAAGTCTACGATCAGCGCGGATACGGAGAAACGGCGGGCGAATATCTACGCCGCAGGCTCAGTAATTACGCGCAACGAAGTGATAATCGCTTCACGCGTCCTGTCCGCACAGCAAAACGTGCGTATGACTTGGGACGCAACATGGCGATTAAGCGCGCTATCAAACGCAATCAAAAATCACTGGGGAGGTAATGTCCTATGCGGCACACTGCATTCATTCCAAAGGATTTGACAGAGGAAATTAAGCTCTTTACGTTTGGCCGTGACTCGTTTTACTTAAAGGATCTCGCAACGCTCGGCGTCATTCTCGGATTTTTTCTGGTATGCTCGTCCTTTGTCAACGGCTGGTTTCTGGTCCCGTATTTTATCATTGCCGCAATTGTATCGATCTATCTGATTTTACCAGCTAAAAAGACAAATCCAGGCAAACGAAACTGGGAAGCTATCTTGCTTTTAATCGTCAACAGCCGGTCAACTGTTTTTATGCTCAATCCCGTCCGTGACAAAGGAGTTGATATTTTGTGGGCGCTGCCCGAAAAGAAGGAGGAAACAGAGAATGAACACGCCGAACACGAATTCTGAAAAACTAAATGAAGAAATCCTGAAAGATCCGGCTGTACGAAGAGCGCTCGAAAAGGCCGCCCGCAAAAAGGAGAAGGCCGCCCGGAAAAAAGAAGTTCAGACTGTCGGAAACGGCGCAGATCCCGCGACTGGGGAACGAATCTTGGTAAAAGCCGAAACAACGGATCAGATGTCCCCCCGCGAACGTAAGAAGATCGAGCAGGCCGCAGCCGCCGAGGCGCAGGCGATTATTCGTGCCGAAAACAAACTCGTAAAACGAACCTTCCTGGATGTTACAGACGTGCGTTCAACGGTAAGGAATCTGAACATGGCGGGCTATGGCCACTTCCTGTTAAAGGACGGCTCGCATATGGAAATTCTGCGCACACGCGGTCGCAGCCTGACGTATGCCCTCGACGATGAGATAGAAATCTGCGAGGGCCTTTTTATGGAACTGATCCGCCGCTGCACGGTGGATTTCAAGCTCATTGCTCTCAACACACCATTGAATACAAAGCCTTATCAGGAAGAACTGGAGATGTACATACGCCAGACAGACAACCCTGCATATCAGGAAATGCTTCAGGAAAATATCGAACAGTTTCAGGCTATGGACGCTCAGACGATTCAGCGTCAGCTGTTTGTAATGCTCTTTGCACCCGATATAGAGGGATTAATGAAAACGAAACGTTACTTCAATATGTCACCGATTCCAGTGATCGAAATGACACTGGAACAACAGGAGCGCACGTTGGAAAAGATTTATAACCTGCCTCGCATAATCGATATTTAAAAGGAGGGGATTGTCCTTGACAAAAGAAAAGAGTAAAAAGAAACCTGCCAAAAAGCAGGCCGTCACACCTGTGCCGGCGCGCAAAATCTTGTACCTGGAAAATGACCCGGCCTTTGCAAAAGCGCATGGATATAACCCATTACTCCTTACCAAAATTCAGTCTGAGGGGAACGTCAGATTCAGTGACCCGAAGTACATTCAGATTGGTTCCTATTACGTCGCATGCCTGACGGTTCTGGAATTACCCAGCGAGCCGGAGGATTTCTGGCTTCAAGGGTTGCTCGACATCGATCAGGCATTGGTGACCATAGACATCGGCGCTATGGATATGGAAGCCGTGAAGTACAAGCTCGACCGTTCCATCGCGGAGCTGGAATCCCGCAAATCACGCTCTTCGGAACAGGAACTCGATACGGAAAACAAGCACCGGCTTCTCTTGAATATTCAGGCAGACATCGTGCAAAACCACGAACAAATCAAGGAATTACAAATCCGCCTGTTCGTTTACGGCGCGACGCGCGCGCAGCTTGATCGGAACCTGGAGGACGTCAAACTGCGGCTGCGTCAGATGGAATTTCAGGCAGAACTGCTCTTGAACGAGCAGGAGTATGCCTTTCATTCGCTCACGCAATCCTGCCATGAGCAACACAAAAATACGAACCGCAGGCATGGAAGTGGCGTCCCAAGTTATGCATTGGGATTGTCATGGCCATTCAATAACGTCGAACTTTTAGACCCGCACGGAATCTATATCGGCGACACTGACTCTGGCGGCAAGGTTTGCATTGATCTCTTTGAAAAGACACTTTCCAGAAAATCTTACGACATGGTGGTCGTTGGCACGAAGGGCTCCGGCAAATCGACCCTTTTAAAGCTCTTTATGAAGAACTATGCCATTCGTGGCCACTACGTCCGCGTGCTTGACTGCACCGGCGAATTTGTGACGCTGGCAAAGCTCTTAGGCGGCACAGTCATCTCCATGGATGGCACGTCCGGTCGCATTAACTGTACCGAAGTGTTTGCTGGAATTGGCGGCGACAATACAACTTTTGCGCAGCACCTGTCAAAATTGAACGCGATTTATAAACTCATTACGCCGGATTCTTCGGACTATGAACGCAATGAATTTGAAGGCTATGTGCGGCGTTTGTATGAAGAAAAAGGATTGTATAACCCTGCAAAGGGAACCCATAGTGGATCTCTTGCAGGCCGTCCTCCAGAGGAATACCCGACGCTTAGTGACCTTCTGTCGATCATCCGTGCCGACTTGTATACAGATAAAACGAGAAAGTCTGTGAATTCCGATCTTTCTGCATCGAAGCGCACACGGCTTGAAAACATTGAGTTGACAATCGAAAACCTCGTCAACAATTACCCTGAGCTTTTTGACTCTGCAACCTCTCTTCCCGACCTTACAAGCCAGCATGTTGTGGTTTACAACGTGCAGAGCCTCGCGCACATGAAAGACGAAATCTTCCAGGCCATGATGTTTAACATTCTGAATCTGATGCTTGCCGATGTGGCACGTATCGGCGGGAGAAGCAAAGAACGATATGAAAATGGCGAGGCCATTTGGCAGGTTCCAAAACTCATCCTGATTATCGATGAGGCGCACCGGTTTATTAACACGAAAAACCAGATGGTGCTTGATTTCATGCAGCGAATTGTCAGCGAAGGGCGCAAATTCTTTACCTCTTTGTTCCTTGCAAGTCAGTCTATTCGCGACTTTGCGCCGGAGGCTAAAGAGGGAGATCCGGCCCTCGATAAACTCAAACGCCTGTTTGAATTGGTACAGTATAAATTCGTTATGCAGCAGGACACGAACTCTACGCAGCTGCTTCATAGCGTATTTGGGGACGGCATAACGGAGAGCCAGCTTGCCGCAATCCCGCAGTTCAGGACCGGCGAAGCAATCCTTTTGACCGGCGAACAGAACCTCCATATGTCCGTTGTAGCCACCAGAAAGGACTTGGTGGAGCGCTTCAAAGGGGGTGCTTAAGATGTCGATACAAGAACACTTAGCAAAGCGAAACCAGGCTTCGCCAGAACGCCAGATGCACGCTTACCGCAAACTTCTGGTAGTCCTTATCTGTGTTTTTGCGTTCTTCTTTACAACAAAACTTTGGATGCCGGACACAAGTAAGCCGACCAACACGGCGTTCGGCACAAGCATTAACACGTCCGATTCAGTTGCACTTGTACTCGACGACTGGGAATACAATCCCGACTCCAACTACATGGAGGCTGTCTTTCACATCGTTCAGACCGGTTATACATACAGCAGCAATTTACAATTTGTCACGAAGTTATACAGCGACAACAGCCAGACAAAAGCTCTCGATAGCACTGTTGCTTACAGCGACGAAGACACGTTGATTGTACAGATGCGCAACCTTCCGCACGGTTGGAAAATCTTATCCCTGCGCATTGGAGATAACATTTCGGCTCTCAAAAAGGTAGAGACAGGCGACCTGTTGTCATCTACTGCGCCGAATTATTTTGAAGCGCAGGAAGACGAAACGCCCGCTCATTTCAATGCAGATATACGTGTCGTTAAGATGAATACTGCGCTTGCACCTAAGACAGCAACAGAGTATGCTGTGCAGTCCATCACCAAAACCATCGCGGATCAGAATGCAGAAGTGCAAGCCTATCAAAAGCAAATTACGCAAAATAAGCAAACCATTTCTAGCCTGCAAAAGGACATTGAAGGGATCGAAAAAGAGCAGGCATACCAAACAAGTTCTGAACTTCAAGGGTCGAATGCATCCATTCAAAACAAGCAATCCCAGATCGATTCGCTTACGAAGAAGAACGAAACATACGAAGAAGACATTGAAACATGCAAGGGAAAAATACAAAAACTCAACCTCAAACTCAGTGACTTAAAGACCGGTACAACGCGCGTATACAAAGAAGAAAGCGCAGAAGAAAATTCCGAAACCGCCTCTTCTGCTGCTCCTTCCAGCAGCTCGTCTGCACCCGCATCCAGTTTTCCGTCATCATCTTCTTCCCCATCTGTGTCTTCTCAATCCCCTGTTTCCTCTGCCCCTGCTTCTCAACCAGCTACTTCATCAGTACCCGTAGGATCGCAGCCTGGGATTACTTATACGCCGATTCCGTAGAGCAGAATTGTGGTGGGCCATGGGTGACCGAACTCTGAAATTACGAAAAAAGCATGTGGACTAAGGGTGGCCATCTACTAAAATTACCGGGAAAATTGGGTGGCTCAAGGGTGGCCTATGGTGGGTTTAGGGTGGTCTGCTTGTGGGCAAAGGGTGGCCAAAGCGGCCTAAATGTGATATCACGAAAAAGCCCGGCACTGCCGGGCATATCACGAAAGTGATATCACTTTTCCCTTATCCTGTTTTTTTCTTTGCTGGCCTCCGATTTTCCCGGAGCACAGCGACCAGGCCAGCAAAGAAAAAAATCTTTCAGCCGCGCATGCGGCGACTCCTATTCGTCCGCCGGTCGCGTAAGCGCCGGCCCTTATTCAGGCGGAACGCCACTTAAAACCGATGAAAGGTGATGCGTGAAATGAAAAGACCTGGTGCACCGACTACGCAAATGCTCCTGCGTGATGTCGATATCGGAACCGCAAAAGTTTTAGACGATCTCGCAAGAGACGCTGGCCAAAGCCGCAATACATATATCAATATGCTACTTGACCGTATTGCAAGGGATTCCGCATACAATCCGTACAACCGCGACAATGCTGTTCTCGTTCTTCAAAAAGTGATCCCACTTTTGGAACAAACAAGAGATACATTGATGCAGTTTAATACTTACTTTGAAGAACTGAAAGCTGCTTTGCGCCCGGAAGAAAACGAAGGGGGATAGTTGATGAGCCGCAGTTTACTAGCAACACCTCCAGGAGCTACGATAAAGGAGCTGCTGGAAGACAAGGGAATGAATCTGAATGTATTTGCCACACGTATGGGGATGACCCAGAAACACATCAGCAATTTGATCAATGGAGAGGTCCGCCTTACTCCCAACGTGGCGTTGAGGCTAGAGGTGGTGCTCGGCCCGCCGGCGAGGTTTTGGATTAACCTCGAGGCCATCTTTCGAGAGAAAGTTGTTAAAGCCGAAGCTGAAACCGTAGGAGGTAAATAATCAATGAAATCGAATTCTAAAATCCGTTTTACTTTGTCAGATGAAGATAAGGAATTTATCGAAGCATATCAGCACGAAAAAGGGCTGAGATATTTTTCCGACGCCTTGTCCGTTTTAATCTCCGATCACAAAAAACTGAATCAACAGCTTGAACGAACTCAATCCGCAAGTCAGCAGTGTCTCGAACTTAGTCGTTCCGCTGCGCGGGACGCACACCTTTGCCTATGTCTAACACAAAAGATAAGCGTTGGTTTTACCTTAAATAAAAGGAGAAGATGAACAATGACCACGAAGTTAAGAGTTCGATTCAGTGTTTCTGAATCGGACCAAGAGTTTCTCGAAAAGTATCAAGTGAAAAATAATTTAAAATATCTTTCTGATACGCTGTCTGTCTTAATCACCGACTACGCAACATTAAAACAGCAACTCGAACAAAAGCAAAACGAAATCCAGCGCGTCATAAAAATCAGTCGTGCCGCAGCGCGCGACGCACACCTTTCCCTGCTGCTTTTGAGCAACGCGTCGCGTGAGTTTGAGCATCAGCTTTTTAATCCCAACGATTCCAGCATGCTGAAGGACGCACGCGAATACTACCAGAAGGAACTCCAGGCAGCGCGCACGAAAAAAAGCCATCCGAAATCAGAACCTGGATATACTGTACCTGAACCGGAACCATTTTATGTAGATGATGATGACCTGTTCTAAAAAAGCAGGGCATTTGCGCCCCACAAATAGGAGGAAAAAATTATGCCCGAAGTGCAAACGCGTGGCCACCCAGACGTGTTTATGATTATGGACTTTGTTTCTCCGAACTCGAGGATGGAGTATTCGGAATATGTATGTGGTTATATGGACCGCGACGAAGCGATCCGTAAAAGAATAAACCTGGAGTATTCCGGATATGTTGGCGGATATATGGATAATCCAGCAAAGCATAAAGACGGTGGAGCAGAAAGACATAGTGGGCTTTTTAATGCGTCAACAGATTCCTTTTCAGAAGAACAAATACGTTTGACAAAACAAATTTTTGACGATGCACAGGAAAATAAAAGTCCTCTCTGGCGTCCCATCTTAAGTTTCAAAAATTCCTTTTTAGCCGAGTATGGAATTTATGATCCGACGACCGGATGGGTGGATGACGCACGTTTGCGCGACTTGACACGGCGGTCTGTGGCGGCCCTGCTCAAAAATGAGGGCATGCAAAACTCCGCTGTCTGGGCGGCGAGCATCCACTATAACACAGACAATATCCACATCCATATTGCCATCGTGGAACCCCAGCCGACCCGCGAAAAGATCCGGTATCGAGGAAAACTGCAATACCGGTCGCGCCTGAAACCGGACACCTTGCGAAAAACAAAATCGCAGATGGCACACTGCATTGTCGATCACGCGGAAGAAATGAAGCGCCTGCAAGAGCTGACACGTGAGACGATTATCAAGGGACGCCGCCCCGGTGTGTTTTTGGAAGACGATGAGTTACGCCAAAAATTTCTTGCCATATATCATTCGCTGCCTCCAGACAAACGTCTATGGAAATACAACATGAACGGAATCAGTCGCCAGCGCCCGTTGATCGACAGCCTCACAAAATCCTACATAGAGCATTATCACAGAGACGATTACAAGAAGCTGATTGCAGAGTTGGACAAGCGTGAAGCCGTCTACCGCACGTTGTACGGAGAAGGAAAGCATCAATCATACAAGGATTTCAAAACCAACAAAATAAGGGATCTCTATACCCGTATGGGCAATGCGATTCTGACCGAGCTGCGCAATTATGACCGTACCATCCGCGCAGAACAAAGTCATGGACAAGCAGCCCATACAACGAATCAATCAGTCGCACAAGTTGCTCATTATCAAAGTGAAAAGCAACCCGCCGCACGATCTATGCGGCAGCGGTTTGCGCGCGGTATTGCACGCAATTTTGCTTTACAACAGGCCATGACTTCTCTTCGGAAAGCAATCCAGGAAGACAGTGAACACTGGAAAGCACAAGTCGAATACGAAAAAATGATAAATCGCCCAACGAGACAAGAACAGAACGAACCAGATTCCAGTCCAGATTTTTTATAGGAGGGAGGACTTTATGGAGCGTTTATTGCACGCGAAGAAAGCTATACCAGCAGTTGTCGTGGCAACCGTCCTTCCGTTTTTCTTGATGATTGTCGTCATTGCTGGCACGATTGGCGGCGTGCTCGACCAATCAGGCAACACCAACGAAGGAGTAGGAATCGGTACTGGCATAGGACAGTACACAGGTACCAATCAAAACGTACTGGCGTATAAAAGTACCGTGGAAGCGGTGGCATCCAAATATGGAATGCAGGACTTTGTGGGATTGATCCTGGCCGTAATGGATCAGGAATCCGGTGGTCAGGGTACGGACCCCATGCAGGCGGCTGAGGGCGGTTATAACACGCGCTACCCACACCAGCCAAACGGCATTCTCGATCCTGCCTATTCCATTGAATGCGGTGTTCAGGAGCTCAAGCAGGTTTTACAGTATGCCGCCAGCGCGGACGGGAAGACGTACAGTCCAAACGGTCCCCTTCCTTCTCCTGGAGATATCAATAAGATTTCTCTGGCGCTGCAAGGATATAACTTTGGCCCGGGCTGGTTTGCCTATGCAGCCGGTACATACTCGCAGGAAAAAGCGCAGGCTTATTCGGCGATGATGGCGGAAAAAATGGGCTGGCGCCGGTACGGCGATCCATTGTATGTGCCGCACGTTTTAGAGCACTACGCGGTATCAGAAGGTTCAGCGGACGGGGAGAGTTTGGTGTGGCCGGTTCCCGGACACACGAATATCACGTCCGGGTTTGGATCACGCTGGGGCACGACCCACAAGGGCATCGATATCTCGGACGGTTCGGTCAACGGCGCGCAGATCGTCGCCGCGATGGGCGGTACCGTCATCCAGGCGGGCTTTGGCGTTTCTGGTTCGGGGTATGGCGGTTACGGCAATTGCGTCGCGATCGATGACGGGAACGGCGTTGTCACGTTGTACGCACATATGTCGAGCGTCGCGTGTTCGGTTGGAATGACCGTGAGTGCCGGACAGACAATCGGTTTTGTAGGCAGCACAGGCGACAGTACAGGCCCGCACCTGCACTTTGAGATTCGCCTAAACGGCACCGCCGTCGATCCGCTGCCATACCTGCAGAACGAACAGCAGCTGCAGGCGGCATGAAAAATAAGGAGGAATGAAATTTGATTCGAAAACGAACTGCTATTCTGATTAGTGCCGTGTTAGTACTGCTGCTAATCGGCGCAGCCGTCTATATCGTTTCACTTTCCGAGCGCAACGCGGTGCTTTCGAGCACCATCGAAACGCTTCAGCACAACGCAGACACAATGAAAGAACAATTTTTTGGAACCGCAGAAGAGGATACGCCGCAGGAATCCACACCGTTGGCACAGCAGTCCGATGCGGAGCGCGCGGCCATTGACGCCGTTGCCGGATACATGCAGGTGCTCAACCAGGTTACCAATACGACGACGCGCCAGCAGCAGATTGATGCGATTCAAAACTATGCGACCGATCACGCGCAAAAAGAGCTGTGGGGCGACACACCGGTTCAGTCCGACACGGGCGGCGACGGCGAGAACACCGCGTTTTCGCAGACCTGCACGCAGGCAGCCGCGTACACGTCTATTGTGGACGCCAACACCATCGACGTCTTTGGTGTCTATCTCACGCAGCTTACCGGCGGAGAAGTACAGACAGGCGGTACGATTTTGGTGACGGCGCGGTGCGTGCAACAAAACGGCCAATGGCTTGTGGACACGGCTCGCCAGAGCGTGCCCAATAATCTTTCCATCGAAAATTTTGTGATGGAGTAAAAGAAGGTGTTTTGATGAAATTGATACTCGCCGAAAAACCTGAGCTTGGCAGGGCCATCGCACAAGCGTTAAAGCTGCCGGGCCCGGAAAGAAACGGTGTTATTTCCGGGTCCGACTGCACCGTCGTGTGGGCATACGGCCATCTATTGCAGCTGGTAGATCCCTCAAAAGAGGACGCACGTTACGCGCAGTGGCGTTTATCCGATCTTCCCATTTTCTTTGAGCCCTGGGCGCAGGAACCGATTCCCGGCAAGGAGGAGCGTCTTCAGCAGATTGGCCGGCTCATCGGCCAGGCCGACAGCATCATCCATGCCGGTGACCCCGACGACGAGGGGCAGTATCTGATTGACGAGATCCTGACCTACTTTCATAATACGAAACCGGTACAACGCGTTTTGATTAACGATAATACCCCCAGCGAAATTCAAAAGGCGTTTCAGAATCTGCAGCCTAACGAGCGCTTTGTGCCGATCGGCAAGGCCGCCGCGGCGCGGGCCATTAGCGATTACACGTTTGGCGTCAATTACAGCCGCTTTTTCGGCCTCACGCTGCACATCAAGGGGCTATCGGTCGGCCGCGTGCAGACACCGACGCTTGGCCTTGTCGTAAACCGTGACCGACAAATTGAAAATCACGTGCAAAGAACGTTCTACGAACTGACCGGTACGGCGCAGCTTAACGGCGTCCCGGTCGAATTCCTCTTGAAACCGGACAAGGCGTTTTTAGACGAGGACGGCCATATAACCGACCGCTCGTTTCTCGAAGCGCTTCCCGGCGCGATCCCCGACCCGGCCACCGCTCGTGTCGTCTCGCAGCGCAAACAGGAAGCGCCGCCGCTGCCTTTCAATCTGGTCAAACTGCAAGCGCATATGAATGAGAGATACGGAATCCCGGTATCCCGCACACTGGCGCTTACGCAGGAACTGCGCGACAAATATCAGGCAATCACTTACAACCGCAGCGACTGTCAGTATCTCAATGAGGAGCAGTATCGAGAAGCCCCTGCGCTGCTGCCGGGCGTTATGCAGCGCCTGGGGATCAGTCTGCCTTTGGAATACAGCCTGCACGCTAAGTGCTTTTGCGACGCCAATGTGACGGCGCATCACGCAATCATTCCTACGGCCGCACAATTTGATTTGTCGTCGCTGTCTGATGACCTGCAAAACGTGTACCGGGAAATCGCTATGCGGTATCTCGTACAGTTTTTGCCGCCGCGCACGATTGAAGAGACAAAAGCGGTCATAGAGATTCCCGGCAAGGGCAGCTTTGCGGCGAACTCTATGCGGATCCTCAACGTAGGATTTGCGGCCCATTATCCTGCTAAGGCACTGAAGGAAACGCCTTTAAGCGGCGTGCCAGCGGGCCGTTACCGCACGCGGCTCGAGAATTTTCAAATTCTTGAAAAGCACACGAGCCCACCAAAGCGGTATACACAGGCGACCCTGATTACCGATATGACACAGGTCGCAAAGTACGTACAGGATCCGAAGGCAAAAGCGGCCCTGCAGGCAAAGGACAAGGACAAAAAGGGCGAAAACGGCAGCATCGGCACGCCGGCTACGCGCGACACCATTCTTGCCACGCTTGTCAAGCGCGGTTATGTGCGAGACGACGGCAAGCACCTGATTTCGACCTCCTACGGCCGGCAACTCTACGATCTTTTGCCAGACGATATCAAGAAACCCGATCTGACAGCACTCTGGTGGACGATTCAGGAGGACATCAAGGCCGGGCGCGCTGAGATTCCAGCGCTCACGCACGCCGTGTTAGAATCCATTTGCAATCACCTGAAAGAGGATTATTCGCAGGCGCACGTGGAGCGGCAGCCAGATAGGGAAGAGATCGGCAAGTGTCCCGTGTGCGGGCGGCCGGTTTATGAGAGCGAAAAGGCCTTTGGCTGCTCCGGATACCGGGATGGCTGCAAGTTTGCCCTGTGGAAGGATAACGCCTATTTCCGACACTTTGGGAAAAAGCTCACGAAGGCGGCGGCCAAGGCACTGCTCGGCCCGCGCCGTCGTGTGTTGGAAAAGGGCCTTTCCAGCAAGTCCGGCAAACCTTATGATGTCTATTTTGTGCTGAGCGTTCAGGATGGTAAGGCACATTTTTCGATGAAATTTCCGAAAACAAAAAAGAAAAAGATTTAAACATGTACATACGAAAGCGACGGCTGCATGGATACAGTTCGTCGCTTTTTCTTTTCTCAAAATATAAGGAGGAACTCAAAATGACAATGACGGCAAGAAAAGCATTTATGGTTTATTTTCAGTGGTTTCAGTATTTCGACACGCTCCGGCCGGACGTCGCGTATCAGTCCATCCGGATGCTCGCGTCCGTTGCGGAAGGCGGGAAGCTGGAAAGCATCGGCGACGCGGCTGCCGACATGATGCTCTGCATTTTATCGGATACCGTGCAGCGCGATGCGGAAAAATACGCGGAAACCTGCGAAAAACGCCGTGAAGCGGGCAGAAAAGGTGGTCTTGCGCCCCGCAAAGAAAGCTTTTGTGGAGCTCCCGTCCTTTCCGCGTCCGTGACAAATCCTGTTGCTCCGTCTATCCTTCCGGCGCGTAAGCCGACCGTAGCCGCTGCAGAGACGCCGGAAAAGCCAGCTGCTGCGACGCCGCCTGTCTTTCCTATGTGTGAAAAATCTGCTATGCCCGTAGCAAAGGCTGCGGAAAAGCGGTCCACGACATCGGCCGCCGTGACATTGCCGGTTTGCCCTGTATGCGAAAAGCCAGCCGTGCCTATTGCAAAAGCTTCAGAAAAGCAATCTGCGGCGCCGGCTATCGACGTACCGGTTGTCGAGGCATCCAATCCGGTTTTGTCAGAGGAGGTGATCAGCCGGATCACCGGGCAGATCACGCAGGCTGTCGTGCAGTCTGTGCAGTGCTTATTGCAAAAGCAGGTGGAGCAGCATCCTGCAGCCGTGCCAGAACCCGTCGATACGATTGAAATCGTGCCGCAGCCGCCAAAGCCCCGGCGCAGACGAACGGCGCCGCTTTCGCCCGCATCTTCTGCGCTATTTGAACGCTTCTGGCGTGCCTACCCGAAAAAGACAGGCATTGAGGCTGCTCGCAAGGCATTTGCCCGTGTATCTCCGACGGAATCTCTTGTCGATAAAATGGTGAATGCCATCTCCTGGCAGACGCACAGCCGGCAGTGGACCGCGGATGGCGGACGGTATATTCCGTCTCCGGCAAACTGGCTCAAGGCGGCGCACTGGGAGGATCAGCCTATGCAGACCGACAGCCTTCACGGCGAGGCGCCATCTTACGACCTGGATGCGTATGAGCGCGAAAGCTTGTTTGACACCGTTATTTATCCATAATTTAGGATGTATCCCATTTAAACAAAGCAAAAGATTGGAGGAGATCGTATGTCCAGCAAGGATCATTTTCTGTTTTATTTTGAGTGGTTTGATTACCTCGATGACCTTCCGCCGGCACTCGCCTTTTCTGTGATTCGCGAGCTAGCCCGTGCCGCGTATGGGGATTCTCCGGAATCCGTGGGCGATGTGGACGCGGATCGGCTGATTACACAGATGCCACATGTGCCGAATCTTGAACAGAAGGACAAGAAAACGTCGGTACATAAGAGAAAAAGGAAGTAAAACTCCATTTTAACCATCCATACAAAGCAAATCAAAGCAAATGCAAGCGATATTGAATTTAAATAAAAAGATAAAGATATATATACCCCCTCTATCCCCCTAAAGGGAGGCGTGTGTATGAAAGCAGCGATAGAAAAGAATTCGGCCTCCAGGAAGCATTCCTTCCAGAAGGCCCTCATCGCGGAGTCCGACAGCGCCGCCAAACGCTTCAAGAAGCTGCTGGTGCAGTTGAAGAACCTGTTGCTTTGTTAAGTACTTTATTTAGACAGCACCTCATATGCCTTTTTGTTTTTGGTCATCAAACGTTTGGAAATCTGTAGAACATCTTCATCAGTCGCTTGCTGTTCTGCTTCTAATTGACTGAATTCGATTAAAACATATCGCGGTACATTATTTTTCAGAATCACTGCCGGACCATTTTCATCGACTAAACGTGCAATTCGAGAAAAGTTCTGATTCGCTTCCGTAATGGAAACCAGATTGTCTGTATTGAAGCCATGTTATGATAAGCCGAACGAATTGTTCTACAAAATTCTATGTTAAGTGGGAGGAAACACGCAAATGACTACTAGTGAATGGGTACAGACATGGATGAAGACGTACATTCTGGGTTACAGGGCAGAGTCTACGTATAGGGGGTATTATGCAGCTTGGCGCTTGCTGTGCAGGTATTTCCCCGATACGATGGACATGCCAGTGGATCAGATGACGGAATTGATTGCTCAAAATGTATTGGCGAATCTGGCACACAAGGGATACTCTTATTCGCAACTGAACACGGTGCGGGTCGTCTTTCATCAAACTTTCCAAAAAGCAGCGGATAATGGATTATGCGAGCGCAATCCAATCCAGCATTTGGAGATTCCGTCCGAGGCGCCCAAAGGGCATCGGACCGCATTGACGCGCACCCAGCAGCAGGCTGTACTTGAAGCTGCATCACATATTTACCTTGGACATATTGCTATTTTTATGATGGAAACGGGCCTAAGACGTAGCGAAGTGAGACATTTACAGTGGCCGGACTTTTCTTTGGCAAGGCAGACCATTCATATACGGCATAGTAAGACGAAAGCCGGAGAACGCTATGTACCACTGACACGGCTTGCACTGCAAATTTTATTAAGTGAACCGAAGAAAAAAAGCGATCTTTATATTTTTCATAATAAGATTGGAAACCCGATCAATGACACGAATTTACGGCGCTTATACATACGGTTACGCAAGGAAACAGGGATTCAGGATATAACGAATCACGTGTTCCGGCACACATTTGCGACACGTGCCGTAGAAGACGATATGAACATAAAAGCATTATCTATGATATTAGGGCATACAGATGTCGCGTTTACGATGCGCACCTATGCACACCCTGACGAAGATTTTTTGCGCAGTCAGATGCAAGCATTTGACAGAGCGGAACATCGGAGAAGTTGACAGCCCTTTATTTTTAGTATACGATCATTTTAAAGACGGCAGTTTATGTATTTGCAATGAATGGACCTCTCATTCTTGCCGCTTTGCCCTTCGGCGTTGTCCGGAGGGCTTTTGTTATATTTCTGTTTTTAACTGAAGCAGGGAGTTGATTTTTGACTATGAGTTTTGAGCACAGTATAGCCCGCATGTTTATTGGGCTCGCTTTTTGTAACCAAAACTCAAGAGTTATGAATATAGGGAGGCGTAAAAATGATTTACGGATACGCGCGTGTCTCGACAAAAGGGCAAGCGAAAGAAGGAAACAGCCTTGAAGCACAGACAGCTGCGCTCAAGGCTGCGGGAGCGGAGAAGGTCTATTCGGACGTCATGACTGGCGTCCGGGCTGATCGGCCGGGGCTGACCGCGCTGCTCGCCGCAATTGGAGCCGGCGACACGCTGATGGTGACAAAGCTCGACCGGGTTGCGCGCTCTGGCCAAGCTGGCGCCGCGCTGTTTGAGAACCTGCTTTCCCGCGGCGTAGCGGTCCACATCCTGAATCTCGGCAAGATGGATGACTCGCCGACGGGGAAGCTCATCCGCAACGTGATGCTTTGTTTCGCGGAATTTGAGCGCGACCTGATTGCGGAACGAACCGCCGAGGGCAAGGCACTCGCGCGGCAGAAGCCTGGCTACCGTGAAGGCCGGCCCAAAAAATACCGACCGGTGCAGATTGCGCATGCGATGGCGCTCCTCGATGAGGGATACTCCTACCGGCAGGTAGCTGATATGACCGGGATCAGCGTTTCAACCCTGGTCCGAGCAAGAAAGGTTCGTCTTACAAACCTTTCAGGATATGCTTGATTTGATTTACACTCCTCATTTTACAAACTTTCTTTGCTAATTAACCACATAATTAGCTTAATGACTTTGCTAGTTCAAGCATATTAATCTTTGTAATATAGGAGGCTAAGAATTTGAGTTGAATGTTTTGATATGTTTGTCCAGTTTACACCGTATAGTATTTCTGGTTCCGGCTTTTGGGCTTGTTTGGGATTGTCATAGCCAGTTTGCCGGTATCCAAGAGAGGTTTCACATAGTGTTGCATGACGTAAAATACTGTACGGATTCCTACGTAGTCAGCAATCTCCTGTCGGCTGCGAGGAATGTGGCAGAAAGCCAGCAGATCCGATTCTTTTCTTCGTACGTGTAAATCTTTTGTAGGTTCTTCCGCCATTTCGGTGCTGTTGTAAAAGGTAACTACGAACTCGTTGCGACGATTTTCAAATTTGGGCGATGGTAGGCCATACTCCGCCAAGGTGCGGCGCATGGTAGGAATGCCAGAGTAGCGATTCTCTGCGCCGGTGAGAACCTCTGTCATCACTGCCAGGGCTGGGTTGCGCAGGTCTGGCCGGGCGACGCCCAGCTGTTCTACTGTCATCCGTCCATAGAGGCTGCCGGGGCTGTGAATCTCCAAACGGTTGGAGAAAAAGTCGATCTGCACCGGGGTACCTTCGGTGTAGATGCTGTAGTCTCGATGGATCAAGGCATTGAGCACCGCTTCACGAATGGCAGCTATGGGGTACTCAGTCCGGTCTGTCCGTTTTCCTGTCTCCGGATCTATGATGGTGCGAACCTTCATGTTTCGTTGGCAGAAGGCCAAAGCCTCCTCCACCATGACAGAAATAGTGCCTTCAATGCGTTTGTTGTTAAGGAAGCGGGCCTCGTCATCTGGGGCGGTTTCCCCTATCTGTGTTCCTGGCACCACCACGGCGGTAATGCCCAATTGCGGGAAGTAGCCCTGGGGATAGAGTGCAAAGTTCAGAACGCAAGCCAGAGTAGGAACGCCATCTCGGATGATATTAAGCATTTCGTAGGATTGCTCTTGATTCAGTTGAGCAAATCCGGGACGATCCTGTCGGCGAAGGCGGAGGTAGTTTTCCAATTTATCTTGATCCATCAGTTTCAAAGTTGCCTCTTCCACCGGCCGCACATCATCATGCTGATGCTTGCGGAAAGCCTCATAACTGTATAATTCATAGTCTGTCATGGGCAGATCTGCGTCTCCTACACGAATAAAAGCCCCCTTAACTCGGCCAACTCCCTTGTAATAACAGGGGCGCTCTGACAGATCTACTGCCGGAATCTCTGCTGAGCAGATCCAGATGCCTGGTTTCCACTCTGCCAGCGTAAAGACAGCCCGTACTGGGGGTTCCATCTGATTGCACTGTTCGGTGACCTTCTTCTGCAAGTCCTGGGGATCGTAGATTCCCACAACTTGAAAACCGATGCTTTCGTCAATACCGAAGAGCAAAACCCCACCCACGTCCTGGTTAGAGAAACTGGACAGGGTGTCATAAAGTCGTTTAGGGCAATCTGTATGAGCGCTTTTTAACTCTAGGGTTTGAGTTTCCGCGCGTTGTTTACAAGCTTCATTTGCAAGTTCCAATAATTCGTTGGGCAGCATTTTGCTTACACTCCTCATTTTGCAAACTCTCTTTGCTAATTGACTTTATCTTAGCATATTGACTTTGCTGATTCAATCGAATTTTGCAAAATAGTAGACAAATGCTTGCGCCAGTTTTTAAAAAAGGCTACATAACATATAAGAGCAAAAGCAATTGGATATATTTTCCTATATACGTCCGTCTAAATATTCGGCAATTTTATTTCTGATGCCATCCTTGTCTTTCTTATCGTGCACAAGAATCGTGATCCCATTTGGAAGTTGTTTCTGTGCAGACAATTGGTAACGCAAGAGCGGAATTTGATAAGGAAGTTTGTTTTCTACTTTAAATATTTCATCTTTAAATGCATCATTTTTTTGCTGCTTCAAAGTTGTATTTCCTTCTATATGTGTGATTCCATCAAGTTCAATGGCGAGAAGCGGTTTATATGTATAAAAGTTGAATCCATCTGGTGCGGTCGATTTTACGAGCTGGCAGATTAAAAAGTCAACATTCTTTCCACCCATGATATGCATAGACATCTCTTTGGTGTCGTCATCTATGCCATCAATTGGTTGTATAAACGAATAAAGGCTTGTCTGCGGAAAGACAAATAGCTGCTTTTTATTTTCTAGGAATGCATAGGGGTTAGAACAATTTTTAGAATTTTCAATGGAGCCATACAGATCCTGCAATGCACGGCAGATGTAATAATAAGCCCATTTTTCATTTGAATTCATGAAATTGGGCTTAAAGACAAAGTAATGATTCGGATTTGTCCGGATGTCCAGCTCTTTTTGATGCTTTTCAGCGTCTTTTTGTTCTTGTCCTTTTCGGATATTTTGCGCTTTTTCATTCCTTTTTTCGATTTCTTTTTGAAGGCGATCTCTCGCTTCTGTCATTTTCCGCAGGCGGATTCTTAGCGCAATTACATCTTCATTCTGCATTTTTTGCTGCAGGATTTGGTTTTGGGTATTCAAGGATTGTATTTGATGCCGCAGAGCACCATTTTCGTTGAGATCCTTTTCCCGCTGCTGATGCATGTGTTCATTTTCTTGCCGCACTTTTTTATACTGATACGC
This sequence comes from uncultured Oscillospiraceae bacterium, assembly GCA_900554535.1. Taxonomy (GTDB): domain Bacteria; phylum Bacillota; class Clostridia; order Oscillospirales; family Acutalibacteraceae; genus Caproicibacterium. Next base: position 31,896 of record USIA01000006.1, read on the forward strand.
GAGAATTGCTAGTGCCACGATAAGAAGAAATACAAAGAATCCCATAAAACTGCACCTTCATTTTAAAGTTTTCAGATTTTAGAAAACAAAAAGGAGACATCTTCCACAAAAGATGCCTCCTAAAATTTACTTGACAGGCACCGCTGGACATGGTACCATAATCAAGTAAAAGAATAATCAATCACAGCCTCAAATAGTTTGCCGACCATTTGAGGCGTGCGCCATAAGAGTTTCCAACCAAACCTTATGACTTGTGAAATGCAGTTTACGCTTCACTATTATAGCGTTTGCTGATACATTTTGTCAAGCGGGTCGCGGGAAATTCCTATGACGCAGGGTTTCCGGTGATCCGCTTATTCTTTCAACCTGAACCTTGACAATTTAGAGTCCTCGGTATCTCGAACCTCGTCCGGCGTGGAAACATAGACACCGCGAAGCCTGTGGGCTGGCCACGACCTGCTTTGCAGCGAGCCGTAAGCCCCACCACCTGGCTGTAGCTAGTCAGCGGCGATAACCCCGGAGAGGATAATGATACTTGCGCATCCTGCGCGCTCGCCGGAGGGCGGGTCTTCCACCACAATAAACACTTGCAGGGGAGATGGATAAGCTTTGCTAAGCTCGTTACCGTGGACTATAAACAATCACGTTTATGATAATGTTCCTGCTGATGTTACCGCATCAGCAGGTGTTATCATAAACGGAAGCGCTTATTTTTTCTTTTTAAACGTTTCCGTTTATGATAACAAGGCGGGACAGAAAACTGCCTCGCCTCATTACCATAAAAAGTACTTGGTGCGCCCGCGGGGATTCGAACCCAGGACCTTTTGATTCGTAGTCAAACACTCTATCCAGCTGAGCTACGAGCGCATATTCGGAAACTGTCCCCTCAAAGACAGCTTCTTTATTATACGCGTATAAGCAAGAAAAGTCAAGCGGTTTTCGCAATTTTTTTTACATGTTTTTCAGAAAATTCATCAGCTCCTTCTTAAGCTCCGGCTGTTTGTCCGCGTTTTCGATGATCATGTCCTTAATAGACTCCACAGTCTCTTCCGGCGTCTCCGGTTTGCCGAGCGCATACGGCCCAGCTGGCGACGGATGTTTCTGATACGACAGAACCGTATATCCGCGCGGGGGCAGATTGACACCGCCATTGCGGTCCGGCTCCTCGCCAAAAATGGTGGGCGCTGCGTGCCATTCCTGCGGCAGATACAGGGTGCGTGGTTCGTCGCCCGCATTGATCGCCACCAGCAGGGCGTCCACCGCATCATCACGTACATACGACAGGCAGTGGCCGTCCGCCTGTAAGGGTACGAAACTGCCTTCCCGCAGGCAGGAAAGCCGGCCGCGCATCTGCCCTAAGCCTTTGTACCATGCCACAAGCGATGCGTCTTCATGGCCCCACGGATACGGCGCGCGGTTAAATGGGTCCTTATAGCCCTCCATCCCCGCTTCATCGCCATAGTAAATGCAGGGCACGCCCGGCAGCGTAAACTGCATCAGCGCGGCCAAACGCAAGCGCTCCAAACCAAGAGCACGCTGCTCCGGCGTCAGCTTCGTCTTAGACTGCCATTTGCGGCCGTGCGAACCAACCGGCTCCCCCGCCCCCATGGTCGGGGGCGGCCCCGTGGGCCCCGGATGCC
>USIA01000007.1 GCA_900554535.1 uncultured Oscillospiraceae bacterium
TGCGGCAGCTGGGGCCGCGGTGGCCCGCCCCTATGCCGCCGTTTTTCATCAGCCGGTAATCAGGGTTAAGATTTCTTTAGCAAAGGTAATCACAACGCCGCCTGCCAAAGTGAGGAAGCCGTTGGCTCTCTGGCTGGGGTCATGGGATTTGAGAGAGAGGCCGATCTGCACCACGCCGAAGCCCAGCAGGATCATACCAATAGCCCGGATGAGGCCGAAAATGAAGTCGCTGAGGTTGTTGATAACCGTCAAAGGGTCGCTGGCAGCAAAGGCCGTGGTGGTGCAGCAGCACAGCATAAGCACCAAGGCCGAGTAGACGGTAAGGGCGCTTTTGCCCTTTTTGCTCATAGGCAGGCTGCGGGTTTCCTTGTTCTTCTTGCTTTCCTTGTTAAACAGTTTCATTTTGCTTTTCCTCCTTGAATTGAAAGATTTTCTCCATGTCCTCGTCGGACAGAAGCTCACAGGTCACATCCGGCTCCTTGAGATTTGCAAGGTCGCCGGGGGTAAGGCGGCTGATGGTCAAGCCCGCCACAGCGTTTTCCGTGCCGCCGTGGGCATAGGCTGGCGCGCCGCCATCGGTGGTGTATTTCACATTGGGGTGCTTGAGCAATTCGTACTTTTCATCCATCAGCGGCGGCTCGCCCCGGATAAAGAGCAGGGCCAGGCGGTTGTCCAGCATACGCACCTCGTCCGGGGTCATCAGCTCCCGGCCCGTGATCTGGTTGTTGGTAGAGTAGCTGCCCGAATGGCCGGTACTCTTGCCGTAGGTGTCCAGCCAGAGGGTGCTTTTGCCCAGATAGCTTTCCGAGATGAGCTTGTGGGTGGACGATTCGTTGCCGCCCAGGTAGAGAAATTCATCGCAGTTGCCCATGATGGATTCCCATTGTTTCTCGTACAGCGCCTTGAGCTGGGCGATGTTCTGGATGATGATGGACACAGAAATATTCCGTGAGCGCATGGTAGCCAGCAGCTTGTCGAAATCATCGGGCAGGCTGACATTGGCAAACTCGTCCATCAAAAAATGCACCGGCACAGGCAGGCTCCCGCCGTGTACCCGGTCGGCGCTGTAAAACAATTCCTGAAAGGTGCTGGCATACAAAAGGCTCACTAAAAAATTGAAGCTGGCGTCGTTGTCCGGGATGAGGGCAAAGAGCGCCACCTTCTTTTCCCCCAGGCTGGCCAGCTCCAGCTCGTCGGTGGCCGTGAGGGCCGCCACGGATGAAAGGTTGAACTTCTCCAGACGTGAAGCAAGCGTGATCTGGATGGATTTTAAGGTCTTGGCGCTGCCGGAGCGGTAGTCCTTGTAATACTTCACCGCGATGTGGTCGGGGGAGCGCATTTCCAGCCGTTCAAACAACTCATCCAGCGGGGATTGATAGCTGTCGTCGTCCTCCCGCACCTCACCGGCCCGCAGCATTTCCATAACCATCGGGAAGTTTTTTTCGTCCTCCGGCGCTTCGTAGTGGAGATAGAACACCAGCGCCATGAGGAGCATACTGGCCGCCGTATCCCAGAAGGGGTCGTTTGACTGGCTCCCTTTGGGGGTGGTGGCTTTGAACAGGTTTGTTACCATCTTCTGCACATCGTTGTCGTTTTTCAGATAGGCAAAGGGGTTGTAACAGTGGCTTTTGTTCATGTTCAAAAGGTCAACCACCTTGATCTCATAGCCCTGCCGTTTTAACAGGCCGCCGCAGTCCCGCAGCAGCTCGCCTTTACAGTCCAGGATAAAAAAAGAGGTGTTGGCCTGGCAGATGTTGACCTTTGCATAAAAGCGGCTTTTTCCCGCGCCGCTGCCGCCGCAGACCAGGGTGTTTAACGTCCTGCGGTGCTTTTTCCCGTCCAGCCCCATGCGGACGTGCTGGGTAAAAATGCGGTTTTGAAACGGGTTTTTATCCCGGTATTTCTTGTTCACGGCCCGCGGATCGCCCCATTTGGCGGAGCCGTGTTCCTCGCCTCTGCGGTAGGTGCGCCGGGATGAGAGGTAAATCCCAATGCCCAGCCCATAGGCGGCAATAAAAATGAGGACAGTTTTTACACTGTCCTCACACCATACGATTTGGAATGGGTCGTTCATTGCCGCAGGCAGGGCCTCCAGGATTTCAGAAAGCCCTCCGGAAAGAGACGGCGCAATCAGCAGGGCAAGCCAAACTGCCGGGATCAGCCCCAGGGCATAAAGCCAGGGGCCGCCCGTTTTGTTATCGGGCTTCATCCCGTCGCTTTGCCTTCCTGTCTTTTTGGGATGGGGCGTCAATGGTTTTTAAGAGTACGTCCTCCACCGGGCCGGGGTCGCGCTGTTCCTCCAGCAGATCGTTACGCAGCTCGTTGAGGGCGCGGATCATAATGCCATGCTCATAGCTGTCCAGCGTAAGGACAACCTTTTCCTGTCGTTCCATCAGTCAAACCTCCTTTACCGTTCCTGTTCTTTCTGTCTGCCCGCACGGGTGAGGCCCATGGCTCTTGCCATGCGCCCGTTGATCTCCTTAAATGCGTCGCGCATATCGGTGAGGGCTGCCGGGATTTCCTCCTTGGGGTCTTGCCCCTGTAGTACGCTGTCCAGCCGGGAGAGGTTGTAGCCTTTGGCGTCAACGCCGTACCTCTGGCAGAGCATATAGCTGACGGCATAGGCTTTGTACCCCTCGGTTTCACGGGAATACTCCGCGTTGTTTCGAGAGAGCTGGGCGTTGGCAAGCTCCAAAGAAACGCAGCGGAAAATGTCGGGCGCGTCCATGCCTTTTTTCACCAGGATGGCGTTCTGTTCCGGGTCGAACATGGCCCCGCGCCCCTGGGCGGGCAATTCCTCCACCGCACGAATGGGCACGGGGGAATTGCTGATGAGGGCTTTTAAGAGCAGGCGGTCGTCGTAGCTCACCTGTGGCTGGGCCTCGTCCCGCGCCGTGGTCTGAGAAATGTCAAAAACCTCCTTGGCATAGAAGTTCTGGCCAACGCTGCCGTCCTCACGGCGGTACGCCTTGCCCGGCTCTAAAATAATGATGGGCAGGCGCTTTTCCTCCTCCAGAATCTCAATGCCCTGGGAAGCCCACTCCTTGTAGCCGCCCACACGCTGGGCGTTCGGGCATTGCTCCCCAATGAGGATGGCGTTGCGGGCAGAGTGGAAGGGGAAGCGGCTCTGGGTGTCCAGATATGCCTTCATATCGCCGCGCCCTTCGGAAAACGCGCCGAATGCCCTGTCCAGGGTGGCATAGGCTTCCTTGCGCTGCTTTTCCTCGCGGATCTGCCACCACTGTTTTTTCGGCTTCTCTTTTTGCGGCTCCGGCTTCTGGGCAGCCTCCGGCTGGGGCTGCTGTTCAAACAGGTCGTCAAAATTATTCATTTTCGATTACCTCTCTTTCGATTTTGGTTTCTTTTTGGGCTTGGGCGGCTGGTGCCGCGTGGTTTTCTGGGCCGCCCTCTTTTGGGGTGCAGCCGGTTCCTCCAGTTTCGCAGCCTCCGCCTCTTTCTTCCGCTGGGCCTGGATGTCACGAAGCTCCTGACGGACGGAAGGCTTCTGCGGCTCATCAGAAGTACCCCTTGCGGACTTGCTGCTGTTCTCTGAGATAGGCGCGGACGGATGGGATTTTTCCTCCGCTGGGGTAAAAGGGGCGCTTTTCTCCGCAGATGGGTTTTCCGGCTGGCCTTTCTCTTTTTGGGCTGGTTTTTCCATCAGCTCGTCTAAGAGCTTGTCATCCTCGCTCTTTTCCGGGGCGGCCTTTTCCGGGGCCTGCGGCTCGCCGCGCTCCTCGCGGGATTTTTCGATGTCCTCCTTGATGGACGCCGTATCCACCACCGTGAGGTTGAACTTCTCGACGATCCGGTTGGCCCTTGCCGCGTCATCCTCGAACACCAGGATGTCGATGGTATCGTCCTCTTTCCGTACCGGGATAGGCGCATACAAAATGCCATACCCCTTGGCCTGCTTGGCAAACTCCGGGCATTCCTCTTTTTTGATGGTGTAAACCTTTAAGGGCCGCCTTTCCCGCAGCATGGCCTCAATGCGGGCCTTGCCTTTTGTTTTCTTCTGGTCTTTCAAAACCGTATAAAGGGCGGTGGCCAGATTTTTAGCGGCAACGCCGGTGATCTTAAGGGCAACCTCCGCGCCCTCAAGGCTCATGCGCACCACCTGTTCCGCCGCGTCGCCTGAGTTATACATAGAAAATCATCTCCTTCCTCCTGGATTGCCCGCCCGGCCCTGTTCCGGCTCACGGCGGGTTTTCTCTGTGCTGCCGGCCTGTTGTTCCTCGCGGGCCGCCCGTATCTTTTCTTTGAGGGAGAGGGAGCGCGCTGCGATGTCCTCGCATAGCCTCACCTCCCGGCGCAGGTTTTTAAGCTGGCCAGAGAGGGCGGTGATCTCTGCCCGGATTTGTTCCTGCCGGGCAGGGTCGGCAAGCACCGCCTTGGTGCGCAGCTTTCGATACAGGCTTTTTCGCTGTTCGGTTAGGCTGGCAAGCTGGGATTCTACTTCCGATTGATAGGCGTTGAGCTGTTCCAGGGTGTCAATGCGGTGGCGGGAAAGCAGCCTCGCCTCGTCCGTCAATTCCTGCGCCCGGATTAAATCCTCCCGCAGCGCATGGGGAACATGGCCCCGCTGCCAGTTCTGCCTTTTGGGGAATACCCCCAGCAGGTAACAGTAGTGGAAGTAGAGGGCGCGAAAGCCCGTCACCTTTTTGGCCTGTTTCAAGTCCCCCAAAAGCCTGCACCGTTTCGGCTCCGGCGTTTCATCCCTCTGGGGGCGGCGCTGGGCCAGAATCCGTTTGCGGATGTTCTCCAGGGAGTAGTCCTCGCCTAAATTGCGCACCAATTTTCTGCCATGAGGCCGGTCGTAAGGGCGCACCGTGATGTCTTTCCCCACCTTGATGTCGTAGCCCATCTGCCGCAGGCGGTAAAAAAACTGCCTCTCCGTCATAGACTGGCGGATGGCAGCGTCTACATCAGTTTTAATAAGGGATAGATAGGTGGGGCGGCCCTCCTGCTCGGCCCGCCATTCCCCGTAGTGCTTGGATTTTCCACGCTTTGGATTTTCAATGACGGACAGGCCGTATTCCCGGCACAGCCGGTCGGATTCCCTCTGCATATCAAAGTAATCTTTCTCGGTGCGGTGATATTTGATCCCGTCGATAAAGGAAACCGTGTTCACCACAAAATGGTTGTGCAGGTGGTGGGCTTTGTCTAAATGGGTGGCAACCAGCACCTGGTATTTCTCGCCCCACAATGCTTTTGCCAGCTTCAGCCCGATCTCGTGGGCCATTTCCGGGGTGGCCTCGCCGGGGGCAAAGCTCTGGTAGCCGTGATAGGCTACTGTGCCTTCCTCCTTGCCCAACCGCTTTTTTACGGCGATCATCTCATCGCGGGCGGTGGTGGGGCTGCAATTTACCCCGGACACAAACCGCTGCATGACCGGCACATCCTCATCGTCCACCGCAGCCTTTTCTGTTTTTTTCTGCTGGATGGCGTACTCGATCACATCGGAAAGTCCCTGGGCCTCTTTGCCGTCCATGCCCTGTTTTTCGTAGGCGGCGGGGTTTTCGGTCTTGTCCGGGTTTTCGATATAGATGAGTACCTTGCCCAGCCAGCCGTTTACCCGCCAGATGGATGTGGTTGCCATTGCTTTACTCCATGGGCTTTGGCAAAATCACCGCCTTGGTAATATCCCGGATGAGCTGGTCAAACTTCCGTGTTTCTTCCTCATAGCGGCGTTCATCCATCACACCCAGCACATGGGCTTTCTGGGCGATCTGGTTTAAGTTGTTTCCAATGCCGTGCAGCTCCCGCATAAAATCAAAGTATGCCGGGGGCGGCGCGTCCTGGGGAACCAGGCCGTTTATCAGGTGGCGCAGGTACACCTCGCGGGAAAGCCCGCTGCGCTTCACCTTTTTGTTGAAGGCTTCCGCCTCTTTTTTGTCCAGCCAAAACTGGACGTGTACGTTGCGTTTTCTCATTCCTCTGAATCCTCCTTTCTCTCTAAGCGGTTGATTTGAAGCAGGCACATGACCAGTACGCCGAACACGCCGCCCAGCAGAAAACCAATGGCAAAAAACAATCCTTCCATAGAAAACCTCCGTTCTGATAAAGGGGTATTAGGGGGCGTTCCCCCTAACAAGCTGCCTTTGTGGTATCACAAAGGCGATGCTTGCTGGTACAGCTACATTCCATTCCCCTGCGGGGAATCCGGGACGGACGAAAAAAGAAAATCACCGGTCGCCCCGGTCACGGTTTTGTCCCCTGGCCTTAAAATTCACACCCGTGAAGTGGTCGGCGTCCAGGATATAATCGCCTTTCTTCCACTGCTCATTGACAAGCTGCTCGGCCTCCATCCGACTTGCAGCGTTCACTGTGACAGTCATCTCCAAGGTTTCCGTGATGGTCACATCGTAATCCTTCATCGCTCATGCTCCTCTCTAAAAATGGGCAGCAAAAAAGAGCGTCCATTTTCAGAACGCTCTCCAAAAAAGATATTCGTTTTTACCGCGCCTTCTCCTGTTTCAGATGACGGGTGGGGATTGCCAGCAGCTTACGCACCCGGCCCTCCAAATGCTTCTCAATAGCCTGCAAATGTTCTTCCGGCAGGTTGAGGCTTTCGTGGCGCTTGAACCGGAACCCGATCACGCGGCGGAGCTGCTCTTTCTGCTTTGGCCCCATGACCTCCGCACACACTTCCTCATAGGAGATGTTGTAGGGGTTGGAACGGGTTTTAGCGTACTCGTCCAGATTTGCATAATCTTCCTTACCGGCATAGCAGAACAGGGACAGCCCGTTGTCAAAAATGGGGGCGGGCGCAATGATGCTGCCGCTGTGGTTATCCCGCAGGACGCCAAAGTTTCCAAAGTGTCGGTCCTCGTTGTAAATCAGGGCGTCAAACACCAGCATACTGCGGATTTGCTCGGAAAACTCCGGCCCCAGCTTGTCGTAGTAGGCAAGGCAGGCGGCAATGCCCCCGGTTCGGACAATGCGCCCGATGGGGATATAGGCCGTGTCGATGTTGGTAAACAGGGCGCACTTAGAGGCGATAATGCCTTTCCAGTTCTCCAGGTCATAATGCACGGCGTTCAGACGCATGGTTTCCGCAATCTGCGAAGCATAATACTCGCAGTACGGTTCCCGGCCCGTATTGGACGCGCCGGTCGTGCCGCCCTTATAGAGATAAATCCCATCGTGGTCCACATAGCGCCACGCCTTGGGCAGCATACCGCCTGTGGTCAGCTCCGGGGATGTGGTAAACGCCTGCCGGCTCCCGCCTGCGCCGGTATAGGCCACCAGCGCCAGTATCTCGGAAAAGCGATTTTCGTAAAGATTGTATTGGGAGAATTTCCCCTCAAATCCTTCCGGCACCACCCAATAGCTGTCGTTCAGCGACAGCCCCTTGCACACGTCGATGATTCCCTTCGTGTCGTTATGGCTGAGGCCAAGGGTTTTCAGAATCTCGTCCACAAAGGCGCGGTTTTTAGGGATAACCCGCCGCTCCAGCCAATGGATGACGCCCTCGCCGGTGCGCTCCATATCCAAAGGCAGCAAATGGGCCTGCTCCTCGTTGGTGTATAAGATTTCGGCCACAAGGCCGGACAAGCCCTGCTTTTCCATGGAAAAGCGCATTAGCTCCGTATCATAAATGCGGAGACTGTAAACATTGCTCATAGGCTCCTCCTTGTCGTTCAGTTCCAGTGAAACATCCTTTCCCAGCGCCGAGGCGATTTTTAAGATCATATCAAGCGTGGGGTTCTGTGTCCCACTTTCCAGGCGGTTGATCCCGGAACGCTGGATTCCCAGCCGCCTTGCCAGTTCTGCCTGGGAAATGCCCTGCTCCAGACGGGCCTCCACAAGCTGGGATATGATTTTCTGCCGTTTGCGCAGTTCATCCATACTCTCACCTCACTGCTTTAATGTTAACATATATGATAACAATTTGCAAGAGGGAGAATCTGTCGAAGCTGCAAAACCGGCACTCACCGCTCCGGCTCTTTGCCGTGGCTGCCCCGAATGGGAATCCCCAGCCGACAATCTGTTAAATCATTCACATCCTTTCCACGGGGCGGCGGTTTGTTCTCCACCCGGTAGCCCTCCGGCATGACAGCCATGATCGCCTTGGCAGCCAGCCGGCCAGCGGTGTCATTATCCAGATGGAGATAGATGGTTTTCACATGGGGGTGGTCCTCCAAAAACCGGGTGAGGGCCACCGGCAGCTTGCTTTCCTCGATCTTTTTCTTCGGCTGGTACACCCCGGCAAGGGACAACAGATTGTGCCGCCGCCAGTCAATCCCGTCCAGCTTGCAGAGAGTGGCATAGGACATCACATCAATGGCGCACTCGCACAGATGGACTGCCGGATTTTCCACGCAAGCGGGCAGGGCGAAGGAAAAGTGCTTATCACTGCCGCTTAAATCCCCGTGGAACCGGGCTTCACTGATTCCCCGCAGGCAGCCGAACCGCGCCTTGCCATCCTTGTCGAAGCCCACAAAAACCACGTTGCTGTGGCCCTTGTTCCGGCTCTCATAAATCCGCCCGGTCTGAACGCAGTAGTCCAAAATCTCCTGGTCAATGCCCCGGCCTTTGAGATAGGCCATCATCGCCCGATTATCCGGGGCGGCCTGGGGCAGAAGCAGGTGCTTGGGCTTTTCCTCCTTCGGCGCTGGCACAAAGGAAGGCGGCGGGATGGCAGCCCTTCCGGAGATAGTTTCCATGGCCTCCAAAAAGGAATAGCCGTTGACCTTGATGAGATAGTCCAGCGCACTGTAACCGCCAATCCCGCGGGAAAACCAGCACCATTTGCCGTTGGAAATCCGCAGGCTGTCATGGGTCTTGGTACAGTAGACGTTGCCGGACACATGGACCAACTCCTGGGGTTCGCAGGTTTGCAGGTAGGTGAGCAGGTCCACCTGCCTTGCCCGTTCGATGGCTTCTGAATCGTAAAAAGGCATAAAAAAATACAGCCCCCTTCACATAGCCATAGATTAGCCGCCCCATGTGGGGTAGCTGACTATGTAAAAGGGGCTGTACTCTTTTCAGATATGGAAAAAGCCGACTGGATTGCTCCAATCGACTTTCTGCATATACTTTTGCGATTTATATGCAGATATGAATGGGGAATGTGCAGTTTTGGGCGGCAGCTTTAAGCCATAGCCAAAAACTCCAAGAATTCCAATAGTTTTTACTCCTAATCCGTAAAAACTTGTTTTGTTCAAGACCTTTTTGGGGGTGCGAATGAATTTGGATATGTAAAAGCGGCATGGATTTTTCCATGCCGCCCAAAAAACTATTCAGTTTTGAAAGCGCCGATTTTCTTCAGATAGGCAAATCCGTCTGCATGGCCCCGGAAGTAGATGTGTTCCCGTTCCATATTATCGGCCCGCATATACAGCCGGATAAATTCTTTCAAGGCTTCATGCTCCTCAGCGGTAAAAGAAAGTTCTCCCTTGCCCTCCAGCAGAGCGCCAATCACAAGATTTTGGCGTTTCAGTTCCTCCATCTGGGCCTTCAACTCGGTATATTCCGGGCTGGCAGCCGCCAAATCCATCACGATGTCGCTGTCGATTTCAGAAAACTGCTCGGAAATGCGCTCCGGGAGCAGGCAGTAGCTATCGTCCATCTATCATCACCCCTTATCACGATTTTTATTATACTATACCTGCCCCGCAGCGCAATGGCAAATGTGCAATCACCTTTCTTTCTGCGCTTTGGCTTTCTGTTTGGCTTCGGCGGCCCTGGCCTGTTCCTGGACAGTATCCCATACCGTATCCATATAAGAGGTTTCCTGGTTCTCCCACCTCTCAAAAATCTGCTTCAAGGGCTTGTCAGATTTCAGCAGCGCCCTGGCCTGACTATCCTCCAGATCGTGGTATTCAAGAGACATCAGGATGTCCTCCCGCACCGTGTACTCATAGGCATGGTTCAGAATCTCAGCCGGCGGCTGGGAAAGCAGCCAATCCCGGAACTGTTCCTGTTCCGCGAACATTTTTTCATAGAGCCTGGTATTCAATTCTTCGTTGGTCATCGTATCCTCCTTTACCGTGCCAGCTCCGCAACCCTCCGGGCAGGCACATCCTCGCCCTCATCCGGGGTATCGTCCAGCAGAGTCTTGTCCTTCTCATCCATGTTGAGCAGAATATTCAGCTCTTTCAAACGGGCTGTTTTCTCCGCCAGCTCCTCCTCGCGGGCAAATGGGGCAGCCAGTTCGGTGCGGGCGTTTTCAAGCTGGGTCTTGGTTTCCTCCAGGCTGTTCTGCTCGGCCTGCAGGCTGCCCGCAAGGTTTTCCAGCGCGTTGTCCAGGCGGGTGATATTGCCGAACACATCTGCGCCCAGCGTCACCGTATGGGAAAGAGTGCCTTTGAGCGTGATCCGGTACTCGTTGCTCCTGCCATCATAGGCCAGCACCATGGAAAAGCCCCGGTACTGCCCCAAAAGAACAGCGTCGGAACCAGTCATGCGGGTGCAAACGTCAATGATAGCCTTGCCTGCGTCCTCTTTTTCAGCATAGTGTTTGCCATCCACCTCCATGCCGCAGAAGCCCTCCTGGGCCTTGGGGTGGTCCGCTACCAGCGCCACATCCTGCTCATAGCCCTCGATCCGTTCTGTGAGCCGGGTGATTTCCTCCGGGTACTTGCGGTACACCAGCTCCTCCAGCGCATATACTTGGTTCAAGTGGCTGGCTTTCAGCATATTGAGCCGCGCCACCTCCATATCCAGGTTGCACTTCTCGATGATTAACGGATTGCCGGTGGCCAATGCCTTGATTTCCGAATAGCTGAGGGCAGTTTCATCCACATCATCCGCCACACGGACAGGGGCCTTGCTGGTCATGATCTGGGCGATAAATTTCTGCTTGTTCTCCACGAGCTGGTAGAGGTAAGCGTCAAAAGTGCCTTCCGTTACATACCGATAGATTTCCACCTCCTCATTTTCATTGCCCTGGCGGACGATACGCCCCAGCCGCTGCTGAAGGTCGGAAGGCCGCCAGGGGCAGTCCAGGTCATGCAGGGCAATGAGCTTATCCTGGACGTTAGTGCCTGCGCCCATTTTGGCCGTGGAACCCAGCAGCACCCGCACCTGCCCGGCGCGCACCTTGGAAAACAGCTCCTTCTTTTTGGCTTCGCTGTCTGCCGTATGGATAAAGGCGATTTCTTCTTCCGGGATACCGGCGTCCATCAGTTTCTTTTTTAGGTCGTCATAAACACTGAACGAGCCATCGGTGGTAGGTGTGGACAGGTCGCAGAACACAAGCTGGGCAGAGCGTTTTTCTTTGGTCTGTTCCCAGATGCGGAACACATTCCGGGCGCAGACAGCCACCTTGCCATTGGGGTCGTCGGCGGCAAGGGGATTGATGAGCCGCATATCCAGAGCCAGTTTTCTTCCGTCGTTGGTAATGCGCAGCATATTGTCCACATGAGGATCAACACCGCCGCCGCGAATCTTCTCAGCCCGTTCCGCCAGCCCCTTTATCATCTCCTTCTGAAGCTCCGAGGGCTGGATTACTTCCGTGTGGAAGTTGGCCTTGGGCACGGGGAGTTTGAGCATATCCGCTGTTTGGATGTCAGCCACCTCCTTGAAAGCAGCCATCAGCTCCGGCAGGTTATAAAACTTGGCAAACCTGGTTTTAGCACGGTAGCCGGTGCCCTCCGGCGATAACTCGATGGCGGTGACAGTCTCCCCAAAGTTACTTGCCCAATCGTCAAAATGGATCAGGCCCATCTCCTGCAGGAGCCGGTACTGTAAATACCGTTGAATGGTATAAAGCTCTACCATGGAGTTGGAAATGGGGGTGCCAGTAGCAAAAATTGTGCCGCGCCCGCCCGTCAGCTCGTCCAGATACTGCGTTTTCATAAACAGATCGCTGGATTTCTGGGCTTCGGTCTGGGCAATGCCGCCCACGTTGCGCATTTTTGTCGCCAAAAACAAGTTCTTAAAATAATGGCTCTCATCAATAAAGAGCCTGTCAACACCAAGCTGCTCAAAGGTGACGGTGTCATCCTTGCGGCTCTGGTCATTGAGCTTGGCCAGCTTTGTCTCCAGCGATTTCCGGGTGCGCTCCATCTGCTTGACCGTGTAGCGTTCCGCCTTCTGCGCCTTGGCCTGTTCGATCCCTTCCAGGATTTCCTCAATCTGGCGCTCCAAAATAGCCTGCTGGCGCTCCACGCTCATGGGGATTTTCTCAAATTGCGAGTGCCCGATAATGATGGCGTCATAGTCCCCGGTGGCAATGCGGCTGCAAAACTTCTTGCGGTTCTGGGTTTCAAAGTCTTTCTTCGTGGCGACTAAAATGTTGGCGCTGGGATAGAGCTGGAGCCATTCCGCCGCCCATTGTTCCGTGATGTGATTTGGCACCACGATCAGCGATTTGGTGCAAAGCCCCAGGCGCTTCATCTCCATGGCGGCTGCCACCATCTCGTAGGTTTTGCCTGCCCCTACCTCGTGGGCCAGCAGGGTGTTTCCGCCGTACAAAATGTGCGCAATGGCATTGATCTGATGGGGACGTAAGGAAATTTCCGGGTTCATGCCTTCAAACCGGATGTGCCGCCCATCATATTCACGGGGGCGGACGCCGTTGAAGGTTTCGTTGTAAATGCGGCACAGCAGTTCCCGGCGGTCGATGTCTTTCCAGATCCACTCGGCAAACTTCTGCTTGATGAGTTCCTGCCGGTCCTGGGCAATCGCGGTTTCTTTTTTGTTGAGGACAGGCTTTTTCTTGCCGTTCTCGTCCTCAATATAGTCAAATACCCGCACATCCCTTTGATTTAGAGTCTGCTCCAAGATGTGGTAGGCGCTCATCCGCTTGGTGCCGTAGGTGGTATTGGCTTTTACATTGCTGCGGTCGGCGTTTTTCTCCCGGATGCTCCATTGGCCGGTGGCTTCGGAGCGCAGGATTTTGATACGGTCCCGCACATAGTAATTGGGGGTGAGCAGCTCCACCATGAATTGCTGGTACACCTCGATGGGCACCCAGTTCGCGCCAATGCGCACGCCAATTTCTCCAGCGCCCAAATCCTGGGGCTGAACGGCTTCCAGGGCCTCCACATTTCTGCGGGCGGTTTCCTTCTGATTGTCAGGGGCCACTTCCAGGAATGCTTTTGCCATCCGCAGCTTTTGGCGCACTTTCCCGGAAAGGTACTCATCCGCCGTGACAAGAGGATAGCGGCTCAAATCCGCCAAAGAAGGCAGGATGTCCTCCGGGTTCTCCGCACAGCGAATATCCCGGTAGATCACCCCGGCAAGCTCTTTTTCCAGTTCCTCCGGGGATTTACCCGACAGCTCTGCCATATAGTCCATATCCACACGGGCTTTTTCCGAAATGGACACCGCCAACGCTTCACTGGCCGTATCCACGCTGGTAACAGCCACATGGGGCCGGATGGTGCGCCGGGTGAACATATCGGCTTTTCTTTTTAGGTTGCCCTGCTCATCCAGCACCTCCAGAGAGCACAAGAGGCAGTAGCTGGAATCCTCCGAAAAGGCCAGCTTGTTGCCCCGGCTGTTGATAAGGCCGTACTTGGCGGTGAAGCTGTCGTAAAGGGCGTTGAGTTTCTGCTGCTCGGATTCAATATCCTCGTCCGGGTAGCCTTCGGTTTGGTACTCAATGAGCCTGCGGACACATTCCCGCAGCTCGATCATGCCACGGATACGGTTTTCCGCCGTGACGGAGACTTCCACCGGGTGCATGAGGCTGTTTTCCCGGTAGTATACTTGCCCATCCACCACCGTATAGCTGAAATTCTTCACTGTGGGGTCGGCAGGGATGGAGCGATCTTCCTCCTCGTCCAGTTCCTCCAGCTCGTAGGGCTTGATCTCGGCCTGCAAAAACTGGATGGCATTGGCAAGCTGATCGGATAAATCTTCGCCCTCACGGGCTTTGCAGGCGCTGTCCGGCCCGAACCGGGTGGATTCCATCACCATGTCACCCAAAATCATCTCCGGGTGCTGCACAAAATAGCTATTCATGCGGATTCCGTTTTCATCCGTGTCCAAATGCACCCAATCCGGCTCCAAATCGGTGATGTGGTCGCGCTTTTGCAGAAAGATGATGTCGCTGGTCACTTCCGTTCCGGCGTTCTGCTTGAAGGTGTTATCCGGCAGGCGGATGGCCCCGATCAGGTCGGCGCGCTGTGCCAGGAACTTTCGGACGCTGGAGTTTTCCTTGTCCAGAGTGCCTTTGCTGGTAATGAACGCCACAATACCGCCGGGCCGCACCTTGTCCAGCGTCTTTCCGAAGAAATAGTCGTGGATCAGCCAGTGGTGCTTGTCGTACCGTTTATCCAGCACTTTGAAATCCCCAAAGGGGACGTTGCCCACGGCTACATCAAAAAAGCTGTCGGGCATTTGCACAGTTTCAAAGCCGTTTACGGAAATGTTGGCATTCTGGTAAAGCTGGCCCGCAATCCGCCCGGAAATGGAATCCAGCTCTACGCCATAGGCTTTGCTGCCCGCCAAATCTGTGGGGAGCAAGCCAAGGAAATTACCGGTGCCGCAGGATGGCTCTATGTTCTTACTGATTTTGATACAATAGAAAAAGCCTTCTCCGGAGCAAAAGCCGCCGAAAAAGGCTCGAAATAAGGGCTTCCGAGGTCATACGCTGACTGTGGAAGCCCTTGTTTTATGTGTTTAGTTGTCCTGCTGCCGCTCGGTAATACGGCGGGATGCCAGCCTTGCGGTGTAGCGATTTTGGAATAATTAAAAGGTGGGGCAAAATTAAAAGGTTCAATCTGTTTCAAGGAGTTCCCTTAGTGTTTTTCCATCAGCGTCTTTCCAGTGCACATTTCCGCTCAAAGACGCGCCACCAACAAATCCGGCAGCTGATGAAGGACTGGAAAGAAGTACATCAGCTGTTAAGATCCCATTGCTGTCAATCTTGTCCTCATACTTCTTACGGTCCTTTATGGCTCTTTCAGGGCAGCTCTTCGTTATGGTAGGATTGATTATGCTGCCCTTCAGCACAACAAATCCATCGCTTGTTCTTTTGCCGGAAGCCTTGCCTTTTCCATATTCCATGTATAGGACTGGTTCTGTGTCAGCGGATTCTGCAGAAGGCGCAAACGGCTCAAATACCTTATGCCCAAGAGTGCCCATCACAATTTTCGCATAGTCGATAAACTCTTCAAGTTCGCTCTCTGTCTCCTCGGTTATATTCCCTGGATTGGGGTCATTTCCGTTTTTAACAACATAGCGACCTGCTTCGATCGCCATATTGCAGAAGCGATTTTCAAGATAGCTTATCTCCGTCGGTCCGAAAGAGTTGTTTGTCGTAGTGAACATGACCGCCTCGGTCCAATAATCAATGGAGTTATGGGCCTCTTGCACTCGCAGAAGAAGCCCTTTGCCATTTTTACGAACTCCAGCCTGGCCTATGTACACCACCGTATTATCCGCCTTATCAGTGCCAAACAGAAAATACACGCCACTCTGCTTGAGAATATCCAAATCTTTGCACTTATCCAAAGCAGTGCGAGGAATTTTATATGCAATCCCGGTCCAATTGGCCAAGGAGCATTTAATCCTTCCGCTTGGCTCTCCATCCATCAAAAATAGTTTTATGGTTTTACTCCTTGGCATATATTTCCTCCTTGTTCCACGAAAAAGCCAGAATGTGGGCATTTGGATCATTTTTTAGATTTTGTTCCAAGCGACTTTATATTTAATTTCTCCAGGATTACATTCAGTCGATGAAAAGTTCCGGGGTATTAAAGCGGATATCCGGGATTTGCTGTGCAACTTCGTTATCTCCACAGTTTTCCAGATCGTTCTTTACTCGCACATTACCATCCTCATCAACCGTGAAATACTGCGAGTGCGCTTTGATGTAGGTCGCAGACTCGCGAGAAAAACCATATCGCTGAAGCTGAATCGTGACCGTATTGGTAGTGCCATATTCTACATATTCATACCAGTTGTTTGAATTGAGAGAATTTTCACCATGAACCCGCTTGTATTCATTGGAAAAACGAAGGAAGTAATTGGAGATACTAAAAAGAATAATATTTTCAATTACTTCAAGCGTATTCGCAAACACAATATTCCGATGTTCCAGAGAAGTCTTGTCGTAATACATTTTCGTATATCGGTTTATCCAGAACTTTTCCGGATGACGCTCCTGATACTCGACTGCTCTACGCATAATATAGTTGAGCCCCTTACCTTCCATCCACTGCACAAGAATCACAGAATACCATCTAAGCTTGGTATAGTCGCCGTCCTCGTCGCACTTGCCGAGGGTGCTGAACTCATAGCGTTTCCAATCAAATATCTCTCCCAGGCGAATGAGGAAATCAAGCACCTTGTCAATGTTAAAGCTGCCGTCCGACTCGGGCATAGGATAAGCAAAAGTGCTGTCTGCGGCAATAGCCGCACGGAGTCTTCTTGTTTGATCGAGAGAAATATTGATATCATTATCGATAATAGCGGAATGTTGGGAAAAGGCATCTCTGATACGCTCTTTGTCCCCGTCGGCCATATATTGCTCAAACTCCTGAACAACCAGACTATCGTTGCCGTGCATAATGTCCTTCAAAAGAATCAGACCGAATTTGCGCATCATAATATATTCTTCTTCCGGTTGATCCTTATTGTATTTATCTATAACCGAACTGCCACCTAGCAACGTTTCTAAAATCTTTTTCTTGTGTTTGGGTTTCAAATCCTGTACTAAGGAAAGATGTTGATCGGGGATGCCGCCCTTCAGCTTGTCTAAGTAAACATCTTGCTTATTATTCCGTGTTTCATCGCTGATCATAAACACATTGCCTGAGAGGTTATATTGGATGCGACCCACACGACCTATCAAGTTGCGGAAATCGACATCCGTCATCTGAGCGCGACCGCTATAATAACTTGTAATAAACAAGTTGTCAGCCGGTAAATTAACACCCTCGACCAACGTGCTGGTGCAAAACATGGCAGTAATTTTCTCTTCCTTAAATAGCTTCTCAATTTGCATACGAATAGCAGAAGGGAGATAACCAATGTGGTAGGCAATACCCTGTTCCAGCAAAGACGCCAAGAAATAATCCCGGTGTACCTGATTCCGCACATCACGAGCTAACTCTACTAATTCTGGTGTAGGTTGAGGTGCATTGTCTCCGTCTATTTGCCGCTTAATCTTAGCAAATGCGAGTGCCGCATTGATAGCTTTGTCTTTGCTGTTGAAATAAGCAATCATCCGACTGCTAATGCCGCGCCGCTCTTTGTACATCAATCCCATCAAAGGAATAACACCATCATCTGGGCTGGAATTGATAGAGCAAATATATTCAGGTGTTTTCAGATGGTCATTATAAATGTAAATCTGTCTTGTTTTCAGATTTACTAGAAACTTGAATTGCGCTACTGGTGAGAAAGACGAAGCTACAGCGTTCTGTTGATTGTACTCCCCGGATGCCAAAAGCCGCAGATATTCCTGTGGGTTTGGGATACTCGGCGAAGCAAAAATAAAATGCGGTCTATTGTTTTTGCGAGTCAGCTCATCGATAACCGAATAATAAAACGGAGCACGGCTATTTCGACCTGTCATTTTGTGGGCTTCATCAACAAACAAATAGTCCAAAACAAAATCGCTTTTATCGTTGAGCAGATACAGCAGTCTTTCCGGTGTCAAGACGAATATAAAATTATGGTCTGAATGGGTTTCTAATGCCATGTCATTTGCAGAAGATACAACGTGATACTGCTTTTCATCCAACAAATCCTGCAAATCCTTTTTTATGATTTCACTGCGTACCTCATTTATCAACGCTTTTGTAGGAACAATTAAGGCAAAGTTCTTCCTTGCTCCCGCAAGAATCTGCGCCTTGATGAACATACGCATAATAAAGGACTTTCCCATAGAGGTAGGCGCTGAATAGCTGAAACACTCATCATCCAAATGTTCATACACATGACGCTGCTGTTGAAAAAATTTTTTATCTGGTTCCGCAGGGACAGTCAGATAGATATCGCTCAAGGTCGAGAACAATTCATCCATAGCGGTCGGCTCGGTATACGCCGATTCCACCAACTTTTTCCCCATAAAATTGCCCGTATTCGTCAGCACTGCTCCTGCGTAATAACGGACGACCTCATCTTCCGGATATAGGGCAAGGAGCATGGTGATGATTTCATGCGCCCAAATCTTGTGAGCATCGGATTTTTCGGGATGAGTCGATTTAGACAGAAGGTCAGCAAACCGTAATGCATCATCGACATTGATTCCACGAAGTTGTTTAATGTTTGTAATCCGCAAAGTCGTAATAGCATAATTGTAAAGTATGTTCTTATACAACTCATTAAGGTAGTCATTTTCATCTATGCCCTGGAATAATACATCACCGAGGCGTACCTTTTCTGACTGGCTCATACTGGCGCACCCCCTCTCAACACGGCATCCATGATTTGCGTTTTCTCTTTCTCCGCATCATTGAATGGCACGATGTACACATAAAAAGAATGCGCATTTAACCCAACCGCTGCAATCTTTTCTGCGATATAACTTGCGTGTTCTTTGATGTCAAGGAGCATTTTCTGTTCAGCCAGAGTTTCAAAATCGTCACCACGCCCAGAGGGATTTAATCCAAGCTGATACCCTAAGAAAATACCATAGGCAGTATCGTAGGATTCAGGCTTTCCAGGTTGTGGAATCAGAATTTCTGACAGTAAATCAACCTCGCTCTGCTCAAAGAACTGATCCAATACTGTTTTCTGAACCATAAGTACCTCACGACTTTCGTGATTGTCAATTTTTACTATGGTTTCAAACGCATGGTCAATGGCTGTCTTTATGTCATCGATGATGTTGGACGCACCGAACACCATCTGGAATTTTGTGTTATCCGGGAGGTCTTTAGGCGACAACAGATGAATTCCCTTACACTCGCTATGAAACTTGGCCAGCTCAGTATATAGTTCCACCCGGCTCATGAGTTTGGGTGCCTTCAGTTTTTCTTCCAAGAAAGCGTAAATCAAGACCTCGTCCAACACATTCCCAGTGCCTTCGGCTGAGGCATCACCGTTTTCCGCCATTATACGCATAGCTTCCGACACTGCAGTATCAAGGTCATCATTGACCCGATAATTTTCAAGCTGCGCACGAGAAAAAACATAACGTGCAAGGTTTCTGCGGATGAATTCCTGCAAGTTCTCGGTTGCCAGCCTATTCCCGCGCATAGCGGTGTGGAAAAATCTAATGTGATTCGATTTGGGCAGACCGAGTCCTTCTGAATGCTGGACTTCGACAAAAACACTGTCCAGAGTCAGCCCACTATGTTTAACTGTAGACGAAATAGACTCGCTCATTCCTCAGTTCCTCCAATCTGCCCATCGTTATCAATCGTTGTACTTTTTGAAGTTTTCAGCTTGTTCCATGACCTTTTCAAATACCTCCTCATCCCATTCCGGCGGATAACCGTTTTGGTACAGAAGAATAGTCAGTTCCATGTTCAGCTGATTTTTAATATCGTCTCTACTAGACCAGTCTGCAAACTGTGCCTTATCGTCAACGAGTTCTTTTATTTTCTTTGCCAGCACTAGGCACTTTTCATCGGCATAAGGGAATCCGTGATCATCGCGCACCTTAACCAAAATATCGTAAAACGCCTTTTCTTCGAAGGTGATTCCCAGCTTCTCAAAGGAAATTTTATCATCCTGCAAGTCTTTCAAAATTTGCAGAAGCTGGTCAGAAAGGTCATTTACGAAATCTGCGACAACCTCGCTAGTGAATACCAGTTTGTCTCGGCTGTTATACGCTTCAACAACACTACGAAGGCGCTCATCAAATTCCTGCGCCTTGACCTTGTTGGTGCGCCCGTAACTGGTAATGGCTTTTTTCAGAAGTTTAAGCAGTGCATTGAATTTCGTAATAGGTAGCTTTACCGCATCCAATTCCGCAAGGAATTCATCGCTGAATAGGTCCACAGACTTATTCTCATCCACGATGTTTTCAATTCCGGTACAGGTAATAGCATTACGCACCATTTCTTCAACGACACGGTTCATCACCTCAGCATCGGGAGCGTCACCTTTGGTCTGCTTATAGATAATGGAACGAATCGCCAGATAAAATTGTGCCTTGGCCGTTTCAATATCTGTCAGTTCACCGGACGGGAAACAAATCGTATATGCGCTCTTCAAACGGCGTGAGAGACCCATAAAGCGGGTTTCCATCTCTTTATAGCTCTGCACATATTCTGCTGCCAAATTCAAACAAGTCAACCGTTCTAACGGCTCCCCAGTATAGAATTTGGTCGCATTAAACCCTACAAGCAATTCATCGACCATTGCCAGGTGGTTTCGGAAAATGTCGAGGGTGATGTTCAGTTCATCAACGGGGCTTTCCTGGGGACTGCCATATTTCTTAACGGCCTCCAACATATCGTTCTTGATACCGATATAGTCAACCACCAGTCCTTTGTCCTTGCCATCAAACACGCGATTGACACGAGAGATGGTCTGGATAAGGGTATGCTTCTGCAGGGGCTTGTCAATATACATTACGGCCAGAGACGGAACATCAAAGCCGGTAATCCACATATCGACAACGACAGCAATTTTGAAGTTGGAGTCATTGTTCTTGAACTGACGGTCAAGCATCTTGCGATATTCCTTAGTACCACAAGCCTCAAACAAATCCTTTTCATCGTTTGCGCCCTGCGTAGCCACAAGGTTGATTTTCGGCAGAGGCATCAGCTTATCAAGCTGTTCTTCCGTCAGCACGGATTCATCTTCTGCACGGTGCTTCTGGCCCCATTCCGGGCGAATAGCCAGGATTTCCTGCAACAGACGGAAGGCAACCGCACGGTCAGTACAGACAATCATTGCCTTCTGCACGATTTCCGGCTTCTCCGCACATAGAGCCTCATAGTGTTCAACCATATCCGCAGCGAGTTTTTTCAGTCTGTCCGGGTGACCTAGGATGGCTCTCATCTGCGCCATTGCCCGCTGGCTTTCTTCAATCTGCTCTTCGGTAGAACCCTGCTCCGCACAACGGTTGTAATACTTCTGAATCTGCTTTGCCTGTTCATCAGAAAGGATGACACGAGCCAAACGAGGCTCATAGGCAATGCGGACTGTAATACCGTCATCGCTGGATTCTTTCATGGTGTAACTGTCGACCACATCACCGAATACGGCAATGGTTTCATCCACAGGCGTTCCCGTGAATCCACAATAGGTGGCATTGGGGAAACTGTCACGGAGATACTTGGCAAAGCCGTAGGTGGTGAACACACCCTTGTCAGTCTTTTTCAGTTTGGCACCGACACCAGTCTGAGTTCTGTGCGCCTCGTCGGAAATGCAGATGATGTTGCTGCGGTCGGACAGCAGTCCAGTCTTTTCACAGAATTTTTGAATGGATGTGATATAAACACCACCGCTCGGTCTGTCACCAAGAGTCTTTGCCATATCCGCACGGGACTCGATACTACGGACATCGCTCTCATGCAGGAATTTCTTTGCAGTAGCAAACAGTTCCGCTGTCTGCGTGTCCAAATCCTCACGGTCAACAATGATAACGATAGTAGGGTTATTAAATGTATCCGGGTCACGTAGGGCGATCATGCGGGAAAGAAACAGCATCGTGTAGGTCTTGCCGCATCCGGTCGCACCAAAGTATGTACCGCCTTTGCCGTCTCCGGCAGGACGCAGATGCCGTTTGATATTGCCGAGCATCTTTCCGGCCGCAAAGAACTGCGGATAACGACAGACGATGGCTTCGCTCTTTTTACTGTCGTCAGGATAGAAAATAAAATCCCGTAGAAGCTGAGTCACCCGGTCTTTGGCAAAGGCACCAACAATCATGGTAAACAGCGAACTGATGCCGTTGGATACCTTATCCGTGTCATTTGCCTTATTCCATGCGTAATAATAAGCGTAAGGCGTGAAGATACTGCCCATCTTGGTATTTGCGCCGTCACTTATGACAGAAAGGAAACAATACTTCATCAGTTTTGGGATGTCACGGTTGTAGCGAATGGTGATCTGCTCCCAAGCATCGTAAATGGTGGTATCCTCGTTAATGGCCGATTTGAATTCGCAAATGGCGATCGGGATACCATTGATGAACACCAGTAAGTCGGGACGGCGCAGATGCTCTCCCTGCACGGAATACTGGTTGACCACCTTGAAAATGTTGTTGCTGGGATTCTCAAAGTCGATATATTCGATATGCAGAGCCACTTGGCTCATATCATCACGCATGAGATCAAAACCCTCATTCACAAGCCAGAAGGTTTCTCGGTTGCCGCTGTAAAGCGGAGAAGCCGGAATCAGCTGTAGGCGATTGATGATTTTTTGCAGTTCGGTCTCTGTCAAGTCATCCTTGCTGTATCGGGATAGCATGAAGGAGCGCAGGTCATCCAGAAGCAAGATATCCTCATACTTTCTATGGATGCTCTCACCGTGGACATAGGTGTAATCCTGCTGTTGGAAAAGCGCAATGATGGCTTCTTCAAGCTGCGCTTCGGTGAATTGACCCTTTACAAAATTGTAGTCCACGTTTTTCCCTCCTTCACTGTAAATATTGGATTGCAAGAGCAATCAGCGACAGGCAACGGTTGAAGAAATAGTCATAGTAGCGAATATCTGTGATTTCCACCTTGTCAGTCTCATGGTGGCGAATTCTGAAATCATTACCGATCTTTGTTAATGCTCTGAACTCAGCATCAAACAATGTAACATACGGTGCTTGTCCTGCAGCCATATCATTAACAATTTTCTCTGCTGATTTTGCCTTATTCAGAGTTGTGTAATAAGTCTTAAGCCGTTCATAGGCGTCCCAAAGCTTCTCCACAGCATCCCGGATGTCAGCGGGATATGGACTCCTGTGGAGCAGAATGGCTTCTTGCAGCAGTTCACGAGTTCCGGTTTCTTGTACGGTAGCAATTGCAGTTTCAACTGCCGGAGTTAATGGGCTGTTTTCGACGATGCGCTCAACCTGCAAGTCTGTATTCAGCGTATACAGCAGCCCAGTCTTTTGAAAAATGCTGTTAATTTCATCCCTGAACTGAGCGCATACATTACGGCTGTTCTGGCAAGTCAAATGATGGTGCCCCCAATAGCTATGAAATCCACCGACAACTACATCGCGGACATTCTCTGCAAAAAACTCGATGAGGTCAAGCAGCGCATATTGATCGTACTCAGGCTGATGCTCACCATCGAATACATTATGGCGGACCTTCGGAGCAGCAGGGCAACCAGCATCATCTCTGTATAATGTGGGGATCTCATATCGCAAATCCAACCGAAACTGCTCATGGTCTACTCCACAGCATCCCTGCCCATCGGGGCATTGCGCAGGATACTTCCATGCGATGTTGTCGTAGTATTTCTCGCAGCACTGGAACAACAAAGCGTATTTTTCGATTGTAATATCGTAAGTTTTAGCGACAGGTCTACGCATACCGTGACGCTCTGTGTAATATGCCATATTGTCTCCTTTCAGGCTGCTGCCTCGTCAAGCGAACCTCTAATCAGAATAGGGCATAGTCCCCGAATCTGCGTTTTTAGCTGTTCATTGATTTCTTTACGCAGAGAATAAGCGTTAAAGATGTTCACAATATTTTGCTGAATTTCGATTTTAGGTATCGGAATTCTTACATCACACATTTCTGACCAATCAAAAGTCTCTCGCGCACTACCCCATGAATGAAAACGGGCATATCTATCAAACTCAGAACGGCAGAAAAACATCATAAGATATTCCGGCAACAGAGCATTTTTCTCCGTGGTAAATACGGTTGATATAGAGGATACGAGGTAAGTGTCTTTTGTATCATTAAGCCCCATTGATACCTTGTCTCCGCGCCGTGAGGTATCAGGAACATAAGCAATATGGTCAGGGGGAACAATTTTGTAGTTGTTCAACCCCACGCCATCCATATTAGCCTTTGTGGGTATCATTACTTTAGAAACGGCCAAACCTCTAACGTAATCAGCGGATAATCCCATGTCGTTACGGGCTTCGCTAAGAGTAAGATATTCTCCAATTTTTTTGTGGGGAAACTCTTTCATTAGCTTTTCAATAAAAGCGTCACACGCCAGCTTCAAATCCTCCAACCCGTTCTCGTAGTCCCTCTGATTGGCAAGCATGGCATTGTAAATATCCACATACTTCTGCTGAATTTCGATTGGGGGGAGTTCGATATCAATGTCACACATTTCACTCCAGTCAAATGTTTCGCGTGCTGATCCCCAAGAATTGAAGCGGGAATAACGATCAAACTCAGGGCGATTGAAATACATAAATAAATAGTCAGAGAGCAAGATGTCCTTTCTCTTAATGCGAAAGACAACATAAGACGAAGAGACAATATAAGTAGTCTCGGTTGTGTTGTGCGCAATCGTGATTTTTTCTCCGTTTCGAGAGGTCACTGTCACATATGCAAAATCGTCTGGTTGCACCAAATAATATGGACGTAGAGATACGCCTGTCATATCCGCTTTTGTTTCAATGAAAATCTTTTGAATGGAAATTCCTTTTACAGCACCGACGCCATATTCCAAATTGTCATTTTTATTTTCAGACAATTCCAGCAAACTACCCAGTTTGTATTTAATCAATGCCATAGCCAATCCCCCTGAACGCATCTTTCAGCATGGATTGTGACAATTCCTCAGATACCATCAGCAGACGCATTTCGTCCTGAATCCGGGCCATTTCTTTGGCATAGTCGATATCCAGATCATGGTCAATGAATTCGATATACTTGCTTGGGGCAAGAGAAAAGTCTTTATCCTCGATGGTGATATCATCGGGATTCCATTTGTCTTTTTTCAGGATCTTCACAGACCGGCACAATTCCGCCACATCAGTATAGAGGGTCAGGTCTGTACTCTGCCACGCATTATAAATGCGTTTTACCTCCTGAATCTGTGCATCGGTCAAAACGGTCTTTTTCTTCTTTTTGCCCTTGTCGATAACAATTTCTTCAATGTTCTGATCCCACCGGCGCAGATCCACAAAGAGAACCTCTCCACGGCGGTCACGAACCTGTCTGCCATTTACCGTACCGGCATTCTTGTTCATGTTCACGATCCATAGAGTAACAGAGATATCAGTGGTATAGAACATATCTCGGGGAAGAACAATAATCGCCTCAATTTTATCATTGATAAGGAGTTGTTTGCGGATGGCATATTCATCCGGATCATTCAAGGCACCATTTGCAAGCAGGAAACCGGCAATGCCATGGTTTACATCCAGTTTGGAAATTATGTGCAAGATCCATGCGTAGTTCGCATTGGATGCACGAGGCACACCATATCCCTGCCAACGAGGGTCATCTAACAACTGATCTTCACCACGCCAACCCTTGAGGTTGAAGGGCGGATTTGCCATGATGAAATCGACCTTCTTATCCTTGTGTAGATCCTCGGTAAAGGTAGACGCGTTCTTTTCGCCCAGGTTATGGGAAATGCCACGGATAGCCAAGTTCATCTTGCACAGACGCCAAGTCTCCTGAACGCTCTCCTGTCCAAGAATAGAGATATTCTGACGATTACCATTATGGCTCTGCACAAATCGGTGGGACTGTACAAACATACCACCCGATCCACAGCAGGGATCGTATACAACTCCGCTATATGGTTCAATTAATTCTGCTATCAACTGCACGATACAAGCTGGGGTATAAAATTCACCATCTTCCTTGGTGCCGGAAGCGGCATAAACTTGAAGGAAGTATTCATACACACGGCCGATAAGATCTTCCTCTTGGAATCGGGACTCATCGATTTTATTGACCTCATCGATGAGCTGCTTTATTTTTTCCTTCGGCGCACCGAGGGTAGCATACAAATTCAGTGAGAGTGCTCCCTTCAGCGAAGGGTTAGCGGCCTCGATATCTGCCATCGCTTGGTCCAGAATAACCGCAATGTCATTGGCACCGGCATTCTTAACGATATAAGACCAACGGGCAGTCTCCTTCAGATAGAACACGTTCACTGCGTTGTAGAAGGAAACCTTTTCAAGAAACGCAGGAATATCACCGTACTGTGCAATCAGTTCTGCACGACGCCTTTCAAACTTGTCACCTGCAAACTTCAAAAAGCACAGGCTAATAACCGCATCGCGGTTTTTATCGGTACTGCCAACGCCACGCAGGGCGACACGGCAGTTCCATAAAACAGTTTCCAACGAAACTTCTTCAACCTTTTTCTTTGTAGCCTTTGCCATATATTTACCTCTTTCTGTGCCAGAGGCACATTTCATCAGGAAATTTACAATCCAGTATTTATTTTACAAACCTACATGTGCTAAATAACGGACTTATTCGTCTGCCTTCTCAATTTTTTCTTCTTCCGCTGCACCGCCGGAGCGAATCCAATCATCTACTTCGGACAACTTAAATTTCCACAGGCGACCGACCTTGTATGCGGGCATATTGCGCTTGGCTATCCATTGCAGAATCGTCTCTCTGCCAACGCCCAAGTATTCCTGCACTTCCTTCAAAGTAGACCATTTTTCAATAATCATGTTGTTATCAGCCACTTGTTATCCTCCAGACTTAAATATTGAATGTAACGTTAATAGTAAAATCAAAAACCAACCTGCTGTCCGGGAAGCAATTATTACCTTCAGAGTCTTGCATTTCCCACACACAGGAATAGGAGCCTTCAATGCCACGGGAGTTTGCTTCCGTGGTTATTTTTATATGCTCATACGGTTTTGTATCCGGAATTTCAATCACAGTTGTTGCAATTTGAGGCTTGATGCCGCTTTGATTTACGCACACCAGCTTTCTTCCAGCCCAAACACAACGGCCTCGATTCTGTATGTTCCACTCGTGCCGAAACACTTGATAGCAATTTACATCGTGGTTTCTATCATGTTGCACATACAGGTCATCACCATCGTACAACCGCTTGTTGATTTCATAGTGACTGGAAACTTCTGCAACAATCGCATTTTCGTAGGCTTCCGGGATAATGCACTCCGCACTGTCATCTTTGCTGTTGATGAATGCCGCAACTTGGCGGGCAAGCGCAACACACAAAAAAGTCTTGTTCCTCTCCAAGTTTGCCGGAACCGCAAAGGCATCTATCAATGCAGCTACATAATCCGAAGCGATATGATTCTCGTAGTAAGCTGCAATCCTGGTCTCGTCCACAGGCTTCGGAAAGTGCTTCTTCATATTTGAATTCAGCTTTTTTGTTCTTCCTTCATACACAGCCTTCAAATAATCATCGGAATAGTTGCGTGTAATTCCTGCCGCTTTGAACAAGCCCTTCAGATATTGCGCCTGTGATGAACAGCCAAACCAAGTCGGCTGACCAACGCTACAGAACTCCGAAAATGTCATTATAGCCATCCATTCACCGCCTTTTCAAAAAGAACCACGAAAAAGAACCAAAGAACCATCCAACCAACGGCTTGACTATCTTCCACCCGAAAATTTGCCCAGGTACCATATAAGAGGCAGGTGGGAAATGCAACCCAGAAGGTTTCAGAGCGGTTCTCAAGGCTCTCGGAAATCGACCTAAACAGCCTTGATATTTTATTATATCACAAATTAATGAAAAAATCAATATGACAAGGCAAAGACAGGCATTAACCCACAAAAACTCACTTTGAGTTTAGAATGCCACCGCACTATCTTGTAATTCACCGGCCATGAATATTCCAGTGCAAGATGGATGCACAAAATCACAGCCACCTTTCTGGATAGGACGCTGATGCGACAAGGAGGGACAAGCAGTGACAAAATCTGAACGCAAAAACTGGATTATCAACATTGAAAACAGCGCTGCTGCAATCAGCGACCAATTGGGTCAGGCAGTGGTTGACTCGGTTTTCAGAAGATACGGTGCTCTTGGTCTTTGGGATTTGAACCCGGTTCATCTTCCCGATGTATTCAGCGAACTGTACACCATCGAAGCTGACTTAAGATAAAACTTCGTCAGCCGTCCTGATCAAGACATTAAACTGCTCACCGCCTGGCGCCGCATCACCTGATCACTGATGGCTCAACGGTATCTGGCGGTACAACTCAATATTACAGCTGCCTTTTGAGCGGGTTAGCTGCAATCCGAAACGGAGAGCTCCGTTTGGACTGCGGTTAGGTTTTTACACCCATTTTGTGGCAGCGCCCAGAGTCCTCCGTTTCGAGAAATCGACAAATGGAGGACTTTTTTATGAAAACCAATGAAAATCAGACCACATCAACCATCTACTACCGTCCGCTCAAGCAGTGGATCGAGGTCACCCCGGAACAGAAGCGTGACTGGGAGCGGTTCGTAGGGACTACCCGCAAGGCAAAACAGAGAGCCGGAGCTTGCTGCATCCCGTACAAAAAGAGCTACAGATGCGATGGTCTCTGCGATACCTGTGAGTTCCGCTGTATCCCAAAAAATGCTCCCCAGCATCTCTCCATCGACACTGAAATGGAGAACGCTTACGAAAACGGCGTCTCCCGCATCAGCTTTCTTTCGGACAGCAAGCTGACAACGGAGATCGATATCGACGCCCTGATCCTGAACGGTCTGCTCACGGAACTTCGGTCATCCGACCCGGAAAGCTACGAGATCCTTATGGCCATTGCAGACGGGCTTTCTGAACGAGCCGGTGCAGAGCGGCTACATATGCCCCGGAACACCTTTGTGTATAAGCGCAATCAGCTTCTGAAGCGGCTCAAAGAAAAATTCTAAAATCTTTCGGCCAACTCCTCCTTTCCTGTCCAGATGGGTCTGTGAAAGGCAACACAAGACGCCTTGGGAAAGGAGGAACCGCCGATATGAGTTACAACGCAAACCATTATGACGCCCGTGCCGACGAGGACATTGTTGATGTCCTGACCGCAATCAGCGTGGTGTCAAGGAGACTGGCAAGCAACCTGACTGCCGTACGTCAGCAGAGCAAATCCAGGGAAGGAGGAAAATCACATGAGCAGAATGAGCGATATGGCACAGACCATCGAAGATCTCCGCAGTGCTGCCGCTGCTATTTCGGATGCCGCTGACTGGCTGACGAAGACGTTCAGCGGAGAACCGCAGGCAGAGGACGCTCTTGTTTCTCCTCCCGAACCGGAACTGACGCTGGAGCAAGTTAGAGCCGTGCTTGCGGACAAGTCCCGCCAGGGACACACCGCCGAGATCCGCGCTCTGCTTCAAAAACACGGCGCGTCCAAGCTGTCACAGATCGACCCTGCTCACTATAAGGCGTTACTCGCCGAAGCAGAGGAATTGGCAGATGGCAGCTAAACACGCAGTCTTATCCGCTTCTTCTTCTGAAAGGTGGCTCAACTGCCCGCCCTCCGCAAGGCTGTGCGAAGCCTACGAGGATAAGGGCAGCGACTACGCCGCCGAGGGGACGGACGCTCATGCGCTCTGTGAGTTCCGGCTGAAGCAGGCTCTGGGGCTTCCGGCAGACGATCCCATCGAAAACCTCTCCTGGTACAACGAGGAGATGGAGGACTGCGCCGCCGGGTATGCCGCCTATGTATCGGAACTTCTGGAGGTCGCAAAGCAGGCCTGCGCCGATCCGGTCATCCTGATCGAGCAGCGAGTGGATTTTTCCCGCTGGGTGCAGGACGGCTTCGGCACCGCCGACTGCATCGTCATCGCTGACGGCGAACTGAACATCGTGGACTATAAGCACGGCAAAGGCGTGGAGGTCAGCGCCGTGGATAATCCGCAGATGATGCTGTATGCCCTCGGCGCTCTGGAGATCTTTGACGGTATCTACGACATTGATACCGTCCGCATGACCATCTATCAACCCCGGAAATCGAATATCAGCGTCTGCGTCATGGAAAAGGACGATCTGCTCGAATGGGCGCAAAACGACCTGACCTATAAGGCAAAGCTGGCATACGAGGGCAGCGGCGATTTTCACTGCGGCGAATGGTGCCGGTTCTGCAAGGCAAAAGCCGAATGCCGGGAACGAGCCGAAGCCAATCTCGTACTTGCCCGATACGACTTTGAAAAGC